>JADJXP010000002.1:1200000-1545000 GCA_016715795.1 Chloracidobacterium sp. | reverse complement strand
CTGAATAGGGCGCTTAGTCTGTGGTATCTGGACGTGAAACGGGATGATCTAGGCATGGGCAGGATGAAGCGTGGGTAACACCACGTGGAGGTCCGAACCAGTTAAGGTTGAAAACTTTTTGGATGACCTGTGCCTAGGGGTGAAAGGCTAATCAAATTCCGTGATAGCTCGTTCTCGCCGAAATATCTTTAGGGATAGCCTCGGATCTATTATTGTGGTGGTAGAGCACTGACTGGACTAGGGGCCTCACAAGGTTACCGAATTCAATCAAACTCCGAATGCCATAAATTTCTGTCCGGGAGTCAGACTGCGGGTGCTAAGATTCGTAGTCGAGAGGGAAAGAACCCAGACCAACAGCTAAGGTCCCGAAGTGATAGTTAAGTGGAAAAGGAAGTGGGGAAGCACTGACAGCCAGGAGGTTTGCTTAGAAGCAGCAATCCTTTAAAGAAAGCGTAATAGCTCACTGGTCAAGTAGCCCTGCACCGACAATATAACGGGGCTTAAACTATCCACCGAAGCTTTGGATGAATTTATTCATGGTAGGCGAGCATTCTGTAGCTGTGAAGCGTTTTCCGTAAGGAGCGTTGGAGCGATCAGAAAAGACTTTGTCGGCATTAGTAGCGATAACGCATGTGAGAACCATGCGCACCGAAAACCTAAGGTTTCCTGCGTCAAGTTAATCTGCGCAGGGTTAGTCTGCTCCTAAGGCGAGGCCGAGAGGCGTAGTCGATGGCGATCCGGTTAATATTCCGGAACCAAGGGAGTGTGATGTGGGTTGACGCAACAGGGTAGGCAGGACGGCTGATGGATGCCGTTGAAGTAAATAGGCCGCAGCTTAGGCAAATCCGGGCTGCATCAGGCTAAATACACGGACGAAAGTACGGACCCTCGGGTCCGGAACAAGCTGTTGACCCCAGTTGCCAGGAAAATTCCCGTTCATCTATACACTCTCCACTGGCAGTACCGCAAACCGACACAGGTAGGTGGGATGAGAATTCTAAGGTGCTTGTGAGAACCCTCGTTCAGGAACTCGGCAAAATGTATCCGTAACTTCGGGAGAAGGATAGCCGTGTTCACCAAGAACACGGTCGCAGAGAAATGTCTCAGGCGACTGTTTAGCAAAAACACAGGTCTCCGCAAAGTTGTAAAGACAACGTATGGGGGCTGACGCCTGCCCAATGCTGGAAGGTTAAGAGGAGTGGTTAGCGTAAGCGAAGCTGCGAATCGAAGCCCCAGTGAATGGCGGCCGTAACTATGAAGATCAATTAGGACGGCGTCGCAAGACGCAAGTGTCGTAGTTACGTAAATAAACCTGGCTAAATGCTGGAAAGTCCGGTTAGTATCCGAGGCTACTCGCTCATAAATGATGAGCAGTGACAATGCCTTCGGTGCGGATAATCAGCAGGAAAGACAACTCATATGAGCGATTTTGTAGATCGAATTCCAGTGGACATCGGTCATTATCTGGCCGGCTTTGCGGATGGCGAAGGAAGCTTCAACGTCTCGTTCAGGCCGCGGCCGGATTTTACGATCCCTTGGAAAATATCTTTATGTTTCAATGTCTCGCAGCGAGACAAGGTTATCTTGGCATTGTTCAAGAGGCACTTGGGTTGCGGCACGTTGAGAGATCGAGGCGATGGCGTTTGGTACTTTCAGGTTGATAATCTGAATGCAATTAACCAAAACGTAATTCCTTTCTTTCAAAAGTTTCGATTTTTGTCGGCTAAGAAGAAGAGAGATTTCGCCAAGTTCAAGCAGATCAGTGAATTGATGACATCGGGAGACCATTTAACTTCGGGCGGCATCAAACGCATTCTTCTTATTCGAAAAGATATGAATGACGGCGGCAAACGCCGCTATTCCGATCAACAAATATTAGACTCGATCGAGTTGAATCCTCAGAGACTACATGCCGGGCGCTAGTAATAGCGATGATATAGTCCGAACTGCTTAGCGATAGGCAGAGTCTGGCGGAGACGTCCAGGCCCATCCTAACAGATGAGTAACAAATTGAACGGTCCTAAGGTAGCGAAATTCCTTGTCGGGTAAGTTCCGACCTGCACGAATGGCGTAACGATCTGAGAGCTGTCTTAACGAGGGGCACAGCGAACTTGTAGTACCGGTGAAGATGCCGGTTTCCCGCATCTAGACGGAAAGACCCCGTGCACCTTGACTACAACTTGATAGTGATTTCGGGCAAGTAATGCGCAGCATAGGTGGGAGGCTTTGAGACGAGACTTTCGGGTTTCGTGGAGCCACAGGTGAGATACCACCCTTTGCTTGTTTGGACTCTAACCTCGACCCGTTATCCGGGCCAGGGACATTATCAGGCGGGTAGTTTGACTGGGGCGGTCGCCTCCTAAAGAGTAACGGAGGCGCTCGAAGGTTGGCTCAGGCTGTTTGGAAATCAGCCGCAGAGTGTAAACGCATAAGCCAGCTTGACTGCGAGACATACACGTCGAGCAGGTACGAAAGTAGGAGTTAGTGATCCGGCGGTCGCTTATGGAAGTGCCGTCGCTCAACGGATAAAAGGTACGCCGGGGATAACAGGCTGATCCTGCCCAAGAGTTCACATCGACGGCAGGGTTTGGCACCTCGATGTCGGCTCATCACATCCTGGGGCTGAAGAAGGTCCCAAGGGTTCGGCTGTTCGCCGATTAAAGTGGTACGTGAGCTGGGTTCAGAACGTCGCGAGACAGTTCGGTCCCTATCTGGTGGGGCGCAAGAATATTGAAGGAATCTGTCCTTAGTACGAGAGGACCGGGATGGATCCACCTCTAGTGTACGAGTTATCGCGCCAGCGGTATCGCTCGGTAGCTATGTGGAGCATGGATAAACGCTGAATGCATCTAAGCGTGAAGCCAGACCTAAGATAAGTATTGCCAGTGAGACTCGTGGAAGACCACCACGTTGATAGGTTGGAGATGTAAGTGCAGTAATGTACTTAGTTGACCAATACTAATTGTCCCAAGGCTTGACCATAAATCTTGTTTACAAGCAAATTTATTTCAAGCAACGCATGTAGTGAATAGTGAACAACGATCAGTTAACCAATGAACAACGGTTGGCTGCTCTCGATCAGCACAGCAATGTATTCAGTTACCAGAGATCAGGTTTTTGAAAATTGTGAATGGTGAACGCTGAATGGTGAATTTGAACTCATCATTCACCACTCATAAGTCACCATTAACTAAAGTTTTCCGGTGGTTGTATCGGTAGGGTCACACCCGTTCCCATCCCGAACACGGCAGTTAAGCCTACTGGAGCCGATGATACTGCACCTTTCAGGTGTGGGAAAGTAGGAAGCCGCCGGATCTATTTCAACAAAAGCCCGCTCAATCGAGCGGGCTTTTGTCGTTTGCGACATTATTTCCAAGTTACTCTCTTCACGGCCGCATCAATTTCGTTGTAATGTTGCTCCGCATAACGTTCCAGAGCCTTTTTCTGGTGGCGGTTTGGGTTTGTCCCTCGACGACTGTTTCCTCGTTTGACGGGGTCAAGAGAGTCCCATTCAAATCGATTATTCTTTCCCTTCTTTCCACTAAATCTATCCTTAAAATCGACATGAATGTGGTGACCTGCTCCCGTAAAATTACCCCAAGTGGAAAGCAAGAATCAAATAGAATGGAGGAAGGTTCTTGCAATGAGGAAAAAGTATACGGAAGAGCAGATCGTGGGGATCTTGCGAGGGGCGGAGGCGAGCGGGAAAGGCGTTAAGGAATATTGCCGTGAGAAGGGAGTGCACGAGACGACGTTCTACGGGTGGAAGAAGCGGTTTGGGTCGATGGATGTCGAGGAGGTACGGGAGTACCGAACGCTGGTGCAGGAGAACGCACGGTTGAAGCGTCTGCTGGCTGAGCGATCTTGAGATCGACGCGATCAAAGAGGTGCTTAAAAAAAAGTGGTAGGCGTGTCGGACCGGCGAGAGGCAGCGAGGATAATGATCGGTGCGGGCGTGAGCGAGCGGTTTTCGTGTGCTTTGTTGGAGTTGGAGCGAAAGAGCTATCGGTACGAGCGGCGAGAGCGAGCACCTGACCCGATCTCAGAGCGGATAAAGGAGCTGGCGCTTGCTTATCCGCGATTCGGGTATCGGCGGATATGGGCGATGCTGCGACGGGCCGGAGAGGTGGTGAACATCAAGCGTGTGCATCGCTGGTGGAAGAAGCTGAAGCCGCGCTTGCGAGGAAAAGGCCGAAAAGACGGCGTCAGGACGTGCAGATGATCGTTCCAAAGGCCGAGAAGGCGAACCAGGTGTGGACTTACGATTTTGTATTCGATCAGGCAGTTTCGGGGCGAAAGCTGAAGATGCTGACGCTGGTTGATGAATACACGAGGGAATGCCTTGCGGTCGAGGTCGCATCATCGATCACGGCGAGGGGCGTGAGACGGGTGCTTGAGCGGGTTTGCCGCGAGAGAGGATGCCCTCAGATGATCCGCTCGGACAACGGCGCTGAATTCATCGCCGGGGCGACCCGCGAATGGCTCTCGGCAAACAACATTCAGCCGATGTTCATCGCACCGGGCAAGCCTTGGCAGAACGGCAAATGCGAGAGCTTTAACGGCAAGTCGCGCGATGAACTGCTGGGCCAAAGGTGGTTCAGTTCGATGTGGGAAGCACGGGTAGTGATCGAAAGCTGGCGGAAATTCTACAACACGACGCGCCCGCATTCGTCGCTTGGCTATCTCACACCCGCCGAGTTTGCTGCCAGCCTCGCCTCTGGCTCGGCTGCCACCAAACTCGATCACGATCCGACGGCAGTTAGACCAAAAACACTAGCTTTCCACCTGGGGTAAAAACAGGGGGCTGGACAGTGGGGAGGTTTGTGTTCGTTTCCTGCGTGGACAAACACTTGTAGCCCATGATCCTCACGGAACGGCTTGATCACCCGTAACCACGGAGCCGGTTGGTCAATCACGATGTACATTGGCGGAGAATACCGCTCTCCCAGATCTAAAAGGAATTCGCCCGGGCGATTGGAGTAGTTATTCAGAGCAAGCATATTTGACACGGCTGTGCGCTTCCCAATCGGAAATTTCACGTCAAGCCACTGGTCGAAATCGGAGTAACCGCTCCCCTGGCGTTTCATGAAATCGTGTGCGGCTTTGAGTTGGGCGTCCCGAGTTCCACTCTTCATCAATGCCGCTGCGTTGGCAATTGCTTCTTCGTGTTCTCCGGCGGACTTATCTCGAAAGTACGGGCTGTACGTCGCATTACTCACTACAACTTCAATCCGTGATGCTGCAAGTTCGCAAAGGAAGTGCATTCGTTCATGCTCTAGCAAGATGCGAAACGCCGATTTCAGTGCCGTGACGCCAACGGGTCGTCTCGGGCTGGCGAGTTCGCAGGCTAATCTCTGAATTCCGAAGGCCCGTATGTAGATCCCCCAATCGGACTTATAGAAATGAAACGGCAGGTAGTACGCAAGGCTGTCGATTACTGGAAATACAGACTTGTCAGCATTTCCGACGAGGCCGTCGCCATCGTCGGTTTCAATCTCGATATCATCGGCTGGATCAATTGGAAAAGCGTTTTCCGCCCGCCCGTCCAGCCAATCTGGTACAGGAGAGCGTTCATGCCCGTCCGGCAAGCCTTCGCTCGAACCGAAATTTTCTTGGGCAAATCGGATTGTCTCTTTGACCGACATTAGATACTAGCTACGACCGTTATTGACCAAGCTGCCCGCAAGGTACTTATGCAGGATACTAGAGATGAGTGTCTGATAGGGAATGCCCTCTTCGAGGGCACGCTTTTGCAGGCCGTGCAGGTCTTTGGTTGAGATGCGGATGTTCACGCGGCGGTCCTTCTTGAACGTTGCGGCCGCGGCTTTCTCGGCTTTTTTCTTTTCTTCCGCAAAATTGGGAACCGACCGCCATTCCCCACGCTCGAATGAGTCGACTATTTCCTGTTCTTCTTTGTCCAACTTAATCTTCTTCATCTGAATCACCTAAGTACATCCTGGTCGCCTTTCGATTCGGAATGAGCGTCTTTAGGAACGTTTCTTCGCCCGTTTGTACAAACGGAACGAGAAAAGCGTATTCGCCGATCTTAACGACGAACATTCGCTGATGCAGGTATCGCCGCTGATTTGGATGATCGACCTCATCAAGCAGATCGCCGTTCTCAATGTGAAAAACAACCTCTTCGAACGAAATGCCTCGCTCAGCTTTTAGCTGCTCATTCTTCTCCGCATTCCAAGCGAAATACTTCACCGAAACTCATTCTAGCGAAATGTGTGCCTTTTGGCAACATCCTTGTGCTGGACCTCGCCTAATATGATCTGCGTCATTTTGTCGGAAAGACATCGTCGGCGATAATATTATTGAAAGTGGTTTTCATTTATGAAGAGAGATAATTTGTCAGCGTTGATTACCAGATCAGTTTTCATGCTTTTGCTCATTCTGGGCGGTATGTCGGTGGTTTCTGCGCAGCATGACCATCACGTGGTGGGGCTATCCGCGAAATCGACGACCGGCGTTCTGCTGCTTGCGCATGGTGGGAAGCAGAATTGGAATGATGAGGTCAAGAAGATCGGGGCGGCGGTTGATGGTGAGTATCCGGTTGAGATCGCGTTTGGGATGGCGAGTAAGAGGAATATCCAGACGGCGGTGGACAAGTTGGCGGCTCGGGGCGTGAAAGAGATCGTTGCGGTTCCGTTGTTTGTTTCGTCGCACAGCTCGGTCATCACATCGACGGAGCATTTGCTCGGTTTGCGAAAGGAAGCTCCGGCGGCGTTGGCGGTGTTTGCGAAGATGGGGCACGATCACGGTTCGCACGATGCTCATGCGGCACAAGCGACGGCGGATAAGTCATTCGATCCAACCACACCCGTCAAATCGACGGTGCCAATCCGGATGGTCGCGGCTCTGGACCGGCATCATCTTGTTGCGGAAATTCTGACATCGCGGGCGGAATCGATCAGCAGCAAGCCAAAGAAAGAGGTTGTGGTGATCGTAGCTCACGGGCCGGTTTCGGATGCGGAGAATGCCGAGTGGCTGGCGGATATGGCTTCGCTCGCCGGGCAGATGAAGCCGAAGAAGAAGTTCAAGCGAATCGAGTATCTTACGGTTCGCGACGACGCGCCTGAGCCGATACGTTCAAATGCTGCCGCTGAGCTGCGGGCTGTTGTTGAGCGAGCCACAAAAGAGGGGAATCGCGTCCTGATCGTGCCGCTGCTGCTTTCCTACGGCGGCATAGAGGCTGGCGTCAAGACACGCCTCGAAGGCCTCGAATATGCGATGCCGACGCAGGGCCTGCTTCCCGACGAGCGGCTGTCGCGGTGGGTAATCGAGAGCGTTAAGAGTAGATAAAGACCGAGTTAGTTCAGGCTACGAGCCTTTTGTTCGTCGACAGTGGCGAGCGTGGATCTGTTCTGCGCGCGGTACGCGGAGGCGCGGTTGCGGTAGGCATCCGCATTTGATGGGTCGATCTCGATCGAATTTGTGAAATCAGCTATCGCTCCCGTCAGGTCTTTCAGGTCGAATTTGGCTTTGCCGCGATTGTTGTAAGCCCTTGCGTGTTTGGGGTTTAGCTCGATGACTTTAGTCAGGTCGGTGATGGCGCCGTTTAGGTCGCCTGCGGTGTGGCGGGCGTTGCCGCGGTTGTAGTAGGCGGACGAATTCGACGGATCACGTTCGATCGCTTTGTCGTAGTCAGCAATTGCACCGTTGTAGTTGCCTTGCCGGAAGCGGACGATACCTCGATTTATCCACGGGGCGGCCTTCCCGGGATCGATGTTGATGGCCTTGTTAAAGTCGGCAAGAGCCCCCGCGAGATCACCCTTTTTCTTTTTCAAATTGCCCCGATTGCTGTAGGCATCGTCGTCGTTTGGGTTGATCTCGATCGCTTTTGTGTAATCAAGGATCGCACCGTTGATATCACCCTCTTTTTGCCGGTCGATCGCGCGATTAAAATAGTCGTCAGCGGTCGTCTGCCCGGTCACGACCGAGCCGGCAGAGGCAAAGCACACAAGCAGAAGACACGCATATCTAAGCATCGTCCAAGTTTCCATTGACGAATAAAACGTCGATTCGCGGCGGTTTTTCGCGAAACGAAACCTTTTTTTCCTCTACGTTGTATAATCCTGAAGATTCGCGGATCGAACCGCAAAAAACGAGAACAATGAAAATGACCAAAATGTTTACCGCCGTCATCTCGGCGTCGCTTTTCTTCTCATTCATCGCCCCGGCCTCCCTGGTAGCGCAGGACGCGAAAACAGCCGAGGTCTATGCCGCGATTCGAAAGGAAGGCATGGAGAATTCGAAAATAATGCACACAATGCATTATCTTACTGATGTTTACGGGCCGCGGTTGACGGGCAGCCCGAACCATGTCGCGGCGGCAAAATGGGCCGCGCGCGAGATGCTGTCGTGGGGATTTGATAAGGCGGAACTTGAGCCATGGGAATTCGGGCACCCCGGCTGGGTCAATGAGCGAGCGGTGGGCCTGATGCAGAAGCCGGTCCAGGATACTCTAACGTTCGAGGTGCTGGCATGGACGCCCTCGACCAAAGGCGTGGTCGTGGCGGACGCGGTGAATCTGATCGTTCCACAGTTTGCATCTAGTGAGAATCCAAAAGTGATGCAAAATCCGACCAGTGAGGAACTGACGGCTTACCTCGACTCCATGAAAACAGCAGTGGCGGGCAAGGTCGTATTTATCGGCAAGCCGGCCGTGATCCCTGTGACCATCGACCCGCCTAACAAGCGTATTGCCGATGATGTCGCAAAATGCAGGATGGACCCGACAAAGACTCCGCAGGATTGCGGCGGCGGTGGCTTCTTTGGCCCTCCGGGCGGCCAGGGCGTGACGCCGCGTCCGAATGCATTATCGGGCCGCGAGATCGACGCCGCGCTTGATGCCTTCCTGATAGAGAATGGAGCAGCCCTCCGTGTTAACGATGCCGGACGCGAGCATGGGCAGATCCGCGCATTCAATAACCGGACGTTCGATATCACCAAGGCTCCGCCGACGGTGGTCATGCGTAATGAGGACTTCGGCCGCGTAACCCGTTTGCTGGCGAGTGAACAGCCGGTGCGCCTGGAGTTTGATATTCGGAATCGGCTCGTGCCCGACGGCGTGACGAGCTACAACACCATAGGCGAGATCGCGGGCACGGACAAGAAGGATGAGGTCATCATGCTTGGCGGCCATCTTGATTCGTGGCATTCGGCAACCGGAGCGACGGACAATGCGATCGGTTCGGCGATCATGCTTGAAGCCGCCCGCATCCTTAAGGCAGTCGGCGTAAAGCCGCGACGAACCGTTAGGATTGCTCTGTGGGGTGGTGAGGAGCAGGGCTTGCTTGGCTCGCAAGCATATGTCAAGCGGCATTTTGGATCGGCTGAAGCTCCGGGGCCGGACTATGGCAAATTTGGCGGCTACTTCAATATCGACAGCGGCACGGGCCGGGCTCGTGGGATGACGGTATTCGGCCCACCCGAGGCTGCAACCATCCTCCGTGATGCCCTGAACGGATTTGAGGAGTATGGGTTCATGGGTGTCGTCTCTACAAAGAACCGCGGCCTCGGCGGGACAGACCATACATCGTTCAATAACGGCGGATTGCCCGGCATTGGCGTGATGCAGGACCCGATCGAATATGGTTCGCACACCTGGCATACGAATCTCGATACCTACGAGCGGATCATCGAGGACGACGTAAAGAAATCTGCCGTCATTGTCGCGACCGCCGTCTATGCCCTGGCGATGCGCGATGAAATGCTCCCACGGTTCAAGGCCGATGAGATGCCGTCGATCCCGGACGCTGGTGGTCCGCCTCGGCCATCACCGACGCCGTCGCCGGCAACGCGACCGTAAAGCTAGAGTGATTATTTGATCCTACATGGCCGATGGACAGATATCGGCCAGTACGCATTGACCGCATCTTGGCTTGCGGGCAATGCAGACCGCTCGGCCATGACTTATTAGCCAGTGCGGAAGCATCACCCAATCATCGCGCGGAATTAGTTTCTGCAGGTCTTCTTCGATCTTCATCGGCGTCTTGTTTTTTGTAAGGCCGAGTCGTTGCGAGAGGCGCGATACATGAGTGTCAACGACCACACCCGAGGCGATGCCGAAAGCATTCCCTAACACGACATTTGCGGTCTTACGGGCGACGCCGCCGAGCGTTAGCATGTCTTCCATTGTCCTAGGCACCTCGCCGCCGTAAACATCGATCAGCCGCCGGCACGCGGCCTGGATATTCTTGGCCTTGTTGCGAAAGAATCCTGTGGAGTGGATGTCCCGTTCAAGCTCCTGCTGCGTGACATTTAGATAATCCTCTGGCCCGCGATACTTGCGAAACAACTCGGCCGAGACGATGTTAACCCGGGCATCCGTGCATTGTGCTGACAGGATCGTCGCGACCATCAGTTCGAATGGCGTAGCGTGGTTCAGGGCGCAGTGGGCATCTGGATATTCGTTTCGCAGCCGTTTCACGACCTCGGCGGCCTGTTTCTTTCGGTCGAGGGGCATTTCTCAATCGGTAGTGCAGATTGTAAATTGTAGATTGTACTTGTTTTTAAGGAATTGATGAACATCCCTTTACTTGACTTGAGCGAGCAGAATGCCAGCCTGCGGCCTGAGATCGAGGCGGCACTGGGCCGCGTTCTCGATACGAACGGCTTTATCCTCGGCGATGAGGTCGCCTCACTCGAGGATGAATTGGCGAATTACTGCGGCGTCAAGCACGCCATCGGTTGTGCATCCGGGAGCGATGCGATCCTGTTGGCATTTATCGCCCTCGATATAGGCCCCGGCGACGAGGTCATAACGACGCCGTATAGTTTTTTTGCTACGGTCAGTTCGATAACGCGGCTGGGTGCGACACCTGTTTTCGTCGATATCGAGGCCGGAACTTACAACCTTGATACTTCGCAGATCGAGGCAAAGATCACCCCGCGCACGAAGGCCATCGAGCCCGTCCATCTCTATGGCCAATGTGCGGACATGGCAGCTCTTGGCGAGATCGCAGCAAGACACCAAATACCCATCGTTGAGGACGCGGCTCAGGCGATCGGGGCGGAAGAGCACGGTCGCCTCGCGGGATCTCTCAGCGACGTCGGCTGTTTCAGTTTCTATCCGTCAAAGAACCTCGGCGGGATGGGCGATGGTGGATTCCTGACCACCGACGATGATCTTTTGGCGGCCAAGCTGCGGGCGCTGCGGATCCATGGGGCGGAGGAAAAATATTATCACAAGTACGTCGGCCTCAATTCGCGCCTTGATGGCTTCCAGGGCGCGGTCCTTCGTGTGAAACTGCCCCATCTCGACCGATGGACGGCCAGAAGACGTAAGAATGCTGAAGCTTACAGACAACTCTTTGTGGATCGCGGACTGACCGAACACATCGTGCTCCCTTTTGAGCGGTCGGATGCCAAGCACATCTATAACCAGTTTGTGATCCGCGTCCCCGGCTGTCGAGATGGACTGAGAGAGCATTTAACGGCAAACCGTATCGGTACCGACATTTACTATCCCATCCCTCTTCACCTTCAGGAATGTTTCGCCGATCTCGGCTATCGTGAAGGCGATCTGCCCGAGGCAGAAAAGGCGGCAAGGGAGACGTTAGCCCTGCCGATCTTTCCGGAGTTGACTGGGGAGATGCTGTCTCGCGTTGCCGACAGCATTGCCGAATTTTTCGAATGAGCAATGACCTGAAACTTCGAACGATCAGAAACGGATCACGGTTCCTTGTCGCACTCGGAATCGTGATCGCCGGCATTATTGCAACTGTCGGTATGGGCCTGCAATTAGGCAACGTCATCGCTCTACTGACTGACCCAAACGATCCCACCGCCGCCGCCGCCGCCGCCGCAGCCATTTCACTCGCTCCGTCGGATCCGGCCGCTCATTGGCTAAAGGGCACTGCAACTGGCTCGATCACCGGCCTGCAGGATGCTGTTCGACACGCACCGTTCGATTATCGATGGCGAATAGAACTCGGGCGGGCACTCGAGAACGATGAGCAATATGAGGCGGCGGAATTGCAGTTTCGCCAGGCCGTCGAACTAGCTCCAAAATATGCCTTTGTCCACTGGAGCCTGGCAAACTTTCTGCTTCGTAGGGATCGGCCCGATGAGGCGATGGCCGAGCTTAAGAGCGCTGCGAGTGGAGACGATTCGTATCGGGATCAGGCATTCTCGCTAGTGTGGGAATACTTTGGACGTGACACTGGCCGGCTCGAAGCGTTTGCCGGCATAGAACCTGAGGCCCGGGCACGGCTTGCATACTTTTTCGCTGCCCGCGGGCAAGCGACAGAGGCGCTCAGAACCTGGGAGACACTCGGCGAGAGCGAAAAGGCGGCCAACCCGGACATTTTGAAGGCGATGGCCCAAGGGCTGTTCCTGCAGGGACATTTTAGGGAATCGCTCGCCTTCGCACGGCAAGCCGGACTCGATCCTGAGGCCCAGTTTGAGATGGTAACGGATGGTTCGTTTGAGAAAGGGCTGAGCGGCAACGCTGATTCGCGGTTCGGTTGGCAGGTGGTCAGGGGTGATCCAAAAGCCGAGGTAAGCGGTGATGGCAAGGTAAAGCGAGATGGAAATCGCAGCGTGCGCATTACGTTTAGGAACAGCACGAAGCCCGACTTCTACAACCTCATTCAAACGGTCGCGGTCGAGCCGAGCGCTCGATATCGGCTGAGGTTCTGGGTCAGGACCGAGAATCTAAGGAGCGGCGGAATGCCGCTTGTCGCCGTTGTTAACGCAAAAGATAGTACTCCGCTTGCGGCCTCAAAACCATTTGATAGCGGGACGGCTGATTGGCAGGAAGTGGTACTGGAATTTCTGACTCCGGCTGATTGTTCGGGTATAAATATTCGGACGATCCGACCCGGGTGCGGCGACGATTGTCCGATCGCCGGCACGCTTTGGTACGACGATTTTCGGCTCGAACGCAACTAGAATACTCGGTCTTCATGCACACACGGCTCAGCACCCTGATATTCATTTTGGTCTGCGTGTTAGTGTTCTACACGACACTCGCCTATGGGGCGGTCCACCAACCGGTCCTTATCCTTAGCTACGCAATGATCGTTTTACTTGCGGGCTTTTGGGGTGTGGACTCGATCTTGAAGGGGCAGATCCGATACAGTCGAAGCCTCATTCAGGCCCCGCTCTTGGTGCTGGCGGCCTACGGTCTTGTGCAGACGTTTCCGTTTGGTTATGTCCCCGACGCGGCCGGGGTTGGGCAGATCGCCCGAACGATCTCGCTGGAGCCTAACTCCACCCTCCTCACAGCCCTGCATATGCTGTTGCTGTGTATTTTTCTGGGAGCATGCCTGGCATACATCGACACAGCTGCGCGGTTACGGCGAATTGCACTCGTCCTAACGATATTTGGGTTTATCTACGCGTTTTACGCGATCCTGCAATCAGTGCTGAGCCCTGATAAGATCTACGGAATATATGATCCTGTGGCAGCGGTCCCATTCGGCTCGTTTGTGAATCGGCACAACTTTGCTGCGATCATTGAGATGCTCATCAGTATTCCGCTCGGTCTACTGTTCGTCGGGGCGGTCACGCCGGATAAGCGGTTGCTCTACGTTGTTGCAGTGTTACTGATGGGATCCGCCCTCCTGCTCAGCGGTTCGCGCGGCGGGCTGGTCGCCCTTGGACTCCAGTTGATATTCCTGGTGCTTATGTCCTCTCGAGCAAGCGCGCACAAGAGGACTGGCCTGAAGATCGCATTGTCCCTGTTGCTCGTCCTGGGCGTCATTGGCGGGGCAATATTCACGGGTGGGGATACGTCGCTCACGCGTTTTGCTGAGTCGGCTGAGCGTCAGAATATCTCGTCAGACCGTTTCGAGATATGGTCGATCACGCTCAAGGTTATCGGCGACAACCTGCCATTCGGAACAGGCCTGGGTGCCTATGCGACGGCGTTCACCAAATTTGATACTGCGGCAGGGGTTGCCCGCGTTGAGCAGGCCCATAACGATTATCTGCAGGTCGTTTCGGACGCGGGGATCGTGGGGCTGGTTCTTGGCGGCCTGTTTCTGTTCTTGTTGGTTCGCGAGGGACTGAGAAATACGGTGATGCCAAACACGTTTCGTCGCGGGATCGCCGTGGGTTCATTCACTGCGTGTTTCGGAATCTTGGTGCACAGCATGTTCGACTTTGTTCTACATGTTACGGCTGTTGCGGCGATGTTTTTGCTTATGATGGCTGTGCTAGTCGCTTCGGGTCGGTCATTCGATGATGACATTGTGGATTTTGACGAACGCCACCCACGACGGCGACGTAGGCGAAAGGCGAGCGTGACGCCAATACGTGAGGATCCAACAGTTGGGTGAATCAGGCTTCTTGGGAGGTTGCAGGCCGGACGAATATTGGTCGCAACAGCCACCAGACGACGCCATGCGAGGTATAGGCGACGGCCAACACAAGCAGGGCATACTGGGAGTAGAACCATATCGTCATACCCACCGCCGCAAGAGCAAGGACGAGGAAGAATCCTTTTCGACCGCCACCGGCCGCTTTCATACTCGAGTAACGGATCGTGGAGACCATTAAGATCGCAAGGACAGCAACCAAGGCGAGCAACGCGTAGCCGTAAAACTGCGCGGCGGATTCGCCCTTGGCAGTCAGCGGCGCGGGTGAGAAGTGGACTATCGCCGCAAGCAGACCTCCGGCGGGCGGTATCGGCAGACCGACGAAGGCTTTTTTGTCGAGCTTTGGGGCACCTTCGATGAGTACCCGCGGACGAGATGCCTGGAGGTTGAAGCGCGCTAACCGAAACGCGCCGCACATTAGGAACATGAACAGCAGGAATACACCGAGCACGTAACCCGGACTATTCTCGGTGAACGTAGGGGCGATTGCCCAGCTATACATCAGGGCCGTCGGGGCGATGCCAAAAGTAAGCACATCGGCGAGAGAATCGAACTGGACGCCGATCTCGGTCGCGGTTCGTGTCGCCCGAGCGATGCGGCCGTCCATTGTGTCAAAGAGGATTGCGAGTCCGATGGCAATGGCGGCAGAATTAAAGTAGCTTGCTGCGAGTTCGGGATCTGTCGTGATCGCCTGGAATCCGCGTATTGACGAGAGGACGGCGACGAAGCCCATCGCGACGTTTGCCGCGGTGAACAGCGTCGGGATGACGTAAAGGCCCTTCTTTAGTCCTCGGTGCGGAGGTTTTGTCTCTTCGTCTGCCATCAATCGCCGTAGCGTGCGATCACGGTCTCGCCGCCTCTGACGCGGTCACCGACCTTGACCTCGAGCCTCACGTCGGCCGGCATCACTACGTCCGTTCGCGAGCTGAACTTGATCAGGCCGAATTTTTGACCGCGAATGAGATTATCGCCTTTCAAAGGCCAGCAGACAATGCGCCGGGCGAGAATTCCGGCTATCTGCGTGCAGGTCACCGTGACGTCCGAACCCTCGATGACTAGCGAATTTCGCTCGTTCAACAGGCTCGCTTCGTTGTTTGTTGCCGGCATATTGCGCCCCGCCGTATAGTTGATCTCGCGGATGGTGCCTGTAATCGGCGAACGGTTGATGTGAACGTCCAACGGCGAGAGAAAAACGCTAACGACCTTGCCGCCCTCATGCTCATCTATTCGCGTGACACGGCCGTCGGCTGCTGAAACTACCAGCCCCTCACCAGTCGGAGCAACCCGCGGTGGGTCTCGGAAAAAGAACGCCATGAACGCCGCCAGAGCGAGAAGCGCAAGCGCCACCGGCCACCAGCCGAGCAAGCTAAGCCCAACAGCGATCACAAGCGGAATAAGAACGAATGGAATGCCCTCTCGAACCATAAAAGAAGTCAGAAGTCAGAATACAGAAGTCAGAATAGAGAATACAGAAGTCAGAATAGAGAATACAGAAGTCAGAAGCCAGAATACAGAAGGCCGCGGTAAGGGAAATGTACTGTGCATCCGGACGACCTCTTTACTTCTGACTTCTGAATTCTGACTTCTTCTCGTGAAAAAGCCCGGTACCTTTCGACGCCGGGCATAGAGGAGGATCGTATGAAGAGACTTTAACTACGCACGGGATTGTCCTTTGCAAAGCTGTAGGCGCACCAGGCGGCGATGATATGGACCACCCAGCCCAGCATTCCAGCCGAGCCGATCCAGGAGAAACCGGTAACGACCAGCCAAATAATTCCGATAAGTATTCGTCCGTTATAAAGCTGCCCGAGCCCGGGGATCAGTAAACTCAATATGCCAGCCAGTAAAGGTTCACGCATGATGCCAAAGTGCCTCCGAGATGATTTACGACGCGGCTGACGATTTGTTTCTGAAATTGATCGTATCGGCAAAAACCCGAAGTTGTATCGACAAAAACTCTAGATCCAGCCCGGTTGTATCGACAAAAACTGCATTTGTATCGATGTTTTGACGGCCGGCGCCGGTTAGCAAAGCGGGAAAGGCGCGCCCCGCGACCTCTGCGAGAATCGCTAACCGGCTGCGCGGCGAATTTAGCATTGTGTGCACTGTTAGCGATGGTTGCGGAGTCGCCCGGTGCTTGCAAAAGGCGATCTTCCTCAGGGTGGCTCGGCGCTATTGTCTGCTCATTTCACGCCGAGTTAGCTGAGAGACACACGCAGACGGACGCCGAGATGAGCCTTGCCATATTGATCTATGTTGCAGACTTGACACACATAGAAATATATGCTACAGTGCCGTTAGCACTGGAGCAAGGCAATTATGGCAAGAAGATGGGTTGAATTTGGCTTGGGGCCAAAGGGAGCGACGAAGCATCGGATACATGTATCGGCCTCTCCGAGCGGGATCGTGCGGCTAAACAAGATGGCGTTTACAGAACTCGGCAGCCCGGCCGCGCTCGCGCTGCTCTTTGACGAGCAAACGGCGACGATCGGCCTGCGGCCCACGTCGCCCGACATGCCAAACGCCTACCGCACTAACTATAAAGAAAACGAAGCCGGAACGCGCTTCAGCTGCCGCACGTTCCTTAGGACCCACGGCATCAAGCTGCCGTCCTCGGTCAGCTTCCCCACAGCCCGCATCGAAGACGGCGTCCTCATCCTCGAACTAAAATACCGCGTCCCGCTGCCCAAACACAGCCGTAAACCCGCATGACAGGCGCGCTCATATGCCTCAACACCTCGGAGCGTGGGCACCCTTGCCCGCCCGTACTCAACGCCCATATGAACGCAGATATAGCGGATCGGGCGGAAAAAACAGATATGAAATTCTATTTCTTATCCGTCTTCATCCGCGTGATCCGCCCCATCCGCGTTCAAAATGACGTTCGTCACGCGCGTGCCGGGTGCCCGCGCGCACTCATTACACATTACACATTTGAACGCAGATATAGCGGATCAGGCGGAAAAAGCAGATATGAAATTCTATTTCTTATCCGTCTTCATCCGCGCGATCCGCCGCATCCGCGTTAAAAATGAGTTCGTCACGCGCGTGCAGGGTGCCCGCCTCTCCGACGCGGTTGTGGTTGATCCCATGGTTGCGCTGATCGCCGAAAGTGAAAATGCCCCGACACGACCGGAACGCGCCGTGCCTTACCACGCCCTACAGGACGCGGCTGTGTGCCGCCTACGGCGGTGCGTCCCTGTAAGGGACAAATTCAATAGCGTCGGGTGAAACCCGACGATCAATGCGAGAATTTAACGGCCGTCCCTGAAAGGGACGCATTATTGCTCCCTTTCAGGGAGCCGACAATTTGCGTAACGCGAATCGTCGGGATGCTCCCGACGCTATTCAATGTGTCCCCTTCGGGGACGAAAGAAAACCGCCGCTGCGCGGAAGGGCGGTCGTTTGGGTTCGCGTTCATTTCCGTTTGATCATTATCCTCGAATACGGGCAACGCGAAACGCCGTCTTTGGTTATCGCAATGTCGGTCGGGCCACGATAGATCGCCAAACGGTATCCCGATTGGTCCAAATTGAGCGGATCGCGCGGATAGGGACGGATCAGAACAAGAAAGGGACGGGCAGGGAAGTGGCGCATTCCTTGTCCGTTTTTTCTTATCCGTTTTATCCGCGTGATCCGCGGCTAAATGGCTTAGTGGATTATCGCGTGGAGGAGTTGTTGGCTGGCGAAGAAGAGGGCGACGCCGGCGAAGACAAATATTGAGACAAGTGGGCTTTTGCCGCCGTGGTGGTTGACCTCGGGGATGAGGTCGCTGGCGGCGACGTAGAGCGTGACACCGCCGGCGATGGGCAGGGCGTAGGCGGCGGTGAAGCCGAGATTCGATCCTAAAAAGTAAAAGAACATTACGCCGGCAAACGTCGCGAGGCCGATAAGAGAAGTTGATGCGAGGACCTGTCGCGTGCCTTTGCCTGCGGCTAGGACCATTGAGCCGATAGTGAACCCTTCCGGGAATTTGTGGAGAATTACGGCCACGAAGACAAGGAGGCCTGCCTTCAGGTCGATCTGCGACGCCGCGGCAATAGAAACCCCGTCAAAAAACGTGTGAACGAGCAGCCCGGCAACGGCAGTGTATGCAGACCGTGCCGGGATGATCTCGTGGCCGTGACTCGCGTCGTCGCAGTGCATCTCTTCGCCGAGGTGAATGTGCGGCGCGATGGTGTGCTCGAAAAACTGCGTCAGCAGATAGCCGCCCATAAACAGCAGCATCGGTATGTAAAGGGCATCGTGGCCAGTTGGCGCCGATGTCTGCCACAGTTCGACCGTGCGCGGCAGTATCTCGAATATCGTGACCGCGAGCATGAATCCCGCACCGACGGCGAGAAGATATTTGAGATATTTGCGGTAGCTCCGCTGAAGCTGCGAAGGGAAAAGGATCGCCCCGCCAAGGACATTAGCGGCACCGGCACACAAGCCGAAGATAATGAGGCGAATGAGCAATGGGTCCATCGACAGTGAACAGCGAACAGTGAATAGTGAACAGTAAACAGCAATTAAGGTCAACCGGACACCTGAAAACTGCGCGGTCGTCAATACGATAGGCTTAAGCGCATGATTAAAACTATTCTTAAATATTTTCTTGACACGAGCGCCCGACGGGCTTAGAATGCCTATTGTATTAGGCCATTGTCCAAGTAGGTCTTGGGCTCAACGACAACTCTAAAAGAAGTGCTTAAGTAGATTAAACGCCCTCGAGAGGGGCGCTGGGACGTTTTTGTCGGAAATATTCGGCATGATATGCAGGGCGAACACACCGATCTCGGTCACGTTCCGGTCTTACTCAGAGAATCACTTGAGTTTCTAAATATTGAAAAGCCGGGAGTTTACGTTGATGCGACGGTCGGACTCGGCGGCCACAGCGAGGCGATACTGGCTGCAAACACCGACAATCGGCTGATCGGGATCGATCAGGACCGGGATGCGTTGAGGGCCGCCGGTGAGCGGCTGGAACGATTCGGAGGCCGTGCTCGGCTGGTACATTCGAATTACTCGGCGATCGCCGAGATCATTGACAACTCAAATTGGGGTAGGCCCAACGGCATTCTTGCGGATCTCGGTGTGTCTTCGCTGCAGTTTGATTCGGCGGAGCGAGGTTTCAGCTTGCGGCACGACGCCGAGCTTGATATGCGGATGGATGTCGATTCTGACCGTCCGACCGCGGCGGAATTGCTGGCGACGCTGGACGAGGCCGAGATCGCGGACATCATCTATCGCTACGGCGAAGAGCGTGCCTCGCGAAAGATCGCCCGCTGGATCGTCAACCGGCGAAGCGAAGGCCGACCGGTGACAACGACATTCGACCTGGCCGATCTGGTCAAGAGGGCCGTCCGGCAAAGCCCGAAAGAGAGGACGCATCCGGCGACGCGGACGTTTCAGGCACTGCGAATAGCGGTAAACAGTGAGTTTGAAAACCTTGAGGGATTTTTGGAAAGCTCAGTCGACGTACTGGCTGGCGGCGGCCGACTGGCAGTGATCACTTTCCATTCGCTTGAGGACCGGATCGTGAAGCACGCATTCCAGCGTTTATCGGGCAAATGCTCGTGTCCGCCCAGAATGCCGATGTGCCGCTGTGGAGCGGTTAAGAAAGTTGAAATATTGACGCGAAAGCCGGTCCTGCCGACCGAGCAGGAGATACGGGAAAATTCGCGTTCGCGAAGTGCGAAGCTAAGAGCTGTCTCAAAGGTGGCTCCTAGCGGTAGTAAATTCTAATCCAAACCTCGGAGGGAAAAGCATGAATAAGAAACGGATCGGCCGGGCGGCGCAGCAGGCGAATGGGAAGAGGCGATTTAGAACGTATGCGTTGATGCTGGTTTGCGGCTCGGTGCTGGTTTCGGGTTTCTTTTTTGCCGCGAGGCAGCATTTCTCCTCGATGGATTTCGGGATGAAGAATTCGAGACTGCGAAGGCAGATCGATGAGCTTCAGGCCGAGAAGAGGCGCCTGCTGCTGGCCAAGGAGACGTCGCTTTCACCCGCCGAACTAAAGAAGGCCGCTAAGAAGGCCGGAGTTGGTGAGCCGATCGAGACTGCGCCGCCCGAGGTGTCGCAGATCACGGCAACCGGCAAGGAGAAGGCGGAGCAGTCTGTGAAAGATGCACCGACAGCGGCCTCCCTGGTAGTCAAGACAGCCATGACCTCGCCTACTGCAGCGTCAGTTGCGGCGGTCGCAAAGATCGACAAACCTCAGCCTAGATCGCCTGCAAAACGGACATTGGCAACGGAGTAGATCATGCGACGCCCAAGACAAGCAAGGAAGAAAAACTGGAGACAGATCGCGTTCACACGATTCATGTTCGTAGTCGCGTTCTTTGCGCTCTGGATCGCGGGCATTAGTGCTCGGCTGGTGCATCTGCAGATCACGCAACACGCGTGGCTAAAGGAACGCGCCGTTGACCTGCGGCAGGACGTCAAGCAGGCCCGAACGCTCCGCGGCTCGATATTTGACCGCAACGAGCGCACGCTTGCGATGAGCTTGCCCGTCAAGACTCTCTACGTCGACCCGACGGAGGTTGACGATGTTGCGGCGGCGGCACGCGACATCGCAAAAGTCTTGAAGGTCGACTCTCAGGCCCTTTCCGTACAGCTAAGGCAAGCCAAGGACGATAAGAAGCGGTTTGTGCCGATCGCGCGAAAGCTCGATCCTGAGACTGTGCAGAAATACAACAAGGCCTTTGATATTGCGAGCGTAAAAAAAGCCGACCTTCCCAATTTCACAGGACTTCACTGGCGTGATGATCAGAAGCGGAGCTATCCGTATAAGACGCTCGCGGCACACGTCGTGGGGTTTGCGAATGCCGCCGACGATGGCAAGGCCGGTATTGAACTCTCGCAGGACGACGTTCTGCATGGTGCGGTCATAAGGAAGCTGCAGGAGCGCGACCGTCTGGGCCGCGTCTATGACGAGACCGTTTTTGAGCGGGACCGACCGAGTGATATCGTGCTGACGATCGATACGACGATGCAGTACTTGACCGAGCAGGCATTGGAGCGAGGCGTCGCCTCGGCTGATGCTCGATCCGGCATGGCTATCGTGATGCGCCCGAAAACAGGCGAGATATTGGCGCTTGCAAACTATCCGACGTTCGACCCGAACACGATAACCGAATCGGCCGCCGAACACATCGGTAATAAGGCGATCCAATCGGTCTATTCGCCGGGCTCTGTCTTCAAACTCGTGACGTATGGAGCGGCGCTCGAGAAGAAGATGATCTCGCCCGAGGGCACGATCAGCTCCGGGAACGGGTCGATCACAGTCGCGGGACACACATTTACCGATTCTCATTCGGTCGGGACCGTCAGCTATGCCGAGGCGATGGCGCATTCCAGCAATGTCTGTGCGATCAAGACCGGGCTTGGCGTCGGGCGTGATGATTTTTTTGCTATGGTCCAGCGAATGGGCTTTGGAGCCAAGACCGGCATCGAACTGCCGGCTGAGGTCTCGGGCATCGTGCGGCCGCCGGAAAAGTGGAACGGCGACTCACTGGCTTCGATGTCAATCGGCTACGAAATTGGCGTAACGGCATTGCAAATGCTGACCGCTTTTGCGACGATAGCGAATGACGGAATCAGGATCCAACCCCATATAATCAAAGAGATTCGACACTCGGACGAACAGCCGAAAACCGTTACCGAACCTACCAGAACGCAGGTGGTTTCGGCCGACGCCGCGCGCGGCCTTAAGACAATGCTGCGGCAGGTCGTGATCAGCGGAACCGGCAGGCGGGCAGCATTGAACGGCTATACCGCAGCAGGGAAAACAGGTACGGCGTGGAAGTTCAATGCCTCGACGAGGTCAGTCGATTCGAGCAAATATATCTCGTCATTTATTGGAATGGCGCCCGCTGAGGACCCCGAGATCGTAGTGGCCGTGGTAATGGACGAGCCCAAGTCCGGTGCACGAGACGGAGGAATGGTATCGGCTCCTGTGTTTCGTGAGGTCGCTCAGGAGATAATGCAGTTGTTGAATGTGCCCACGACGACGCCGGTCAGGCCGGAGCCGCCAGCCGCGTCGAAGCCGAGCGACAAGGCCGTCGCTCAGACACCAACGAAAGAGACGGGGGCTAAGGATGCGGGTAAGCCGGTGACGAAACCTGTCGACAAGGGCAAGAAAGACAGTCGGCCGGCTAGCGATAAGAAATTGAACGTGCCCGGTAAGTTGACTGCCTTGCTGCCGCACCGGCGCGAGCCCGTGCGCTTGGGTTGGAATCAAAAAAACGAACTTGAGACATAAGACCGCAATTGAATTGATGCATGGTGCCGCGATGGAAATTGATCCCGCTTTGCTGACACGCGAAGTGGGGTCTTTTGCGATTGATTCCCGCCAGGTTGAGCAGGGCAGCGTTTTTTTTGCACTCTCACAGCCCGAGTATCGTGACAATTGCTTCAATGGCGATTTTGAGGATTCGACGAAGTATGTTCCGGCGGCGTTTGAAAAGGGTGCGTCTGCGTGCGTCGTTCGTACGGACCGTTTTGCAGAACATCGGGCCGATTTGGAGCAGTTTCGAGATCGGCTGATATTTGTCGATGATGCCATCGCGGCACTTCAGCGGCTCGCCCATGGCGTATTTCTGGATTGGGGCAAGCCGGTCGTCGCCATCACGGGCAGTGCGGGAAAGACCACGGCAAAAGAGCTTACAACACACGTACTTTCGGCCTCAGGTAAAAAGGTCCTTAGGAACATCAAGAATTACAACAACGGCCTCGGCCTGCCGCTGACTGTGTTGAGCCTGGCTAAGGACAAGAGCTACGACCTCGCCGTTCTCGAAATGGGCATGTCCACGCCGATGAACGAGATCGCGCGTCTGTGCCGTATTACGCCGCCCGATGTCGCGGTCGTGCTGAACGTCTTGCCCGTCCACGTAGAGCACCTCGGATCGATCGAGAATGTTGCCCGGGCAAAGGCTGAGATCGTCGAGGGAATGAGGGCTGGCGGAACGGCCGTACTGAATGCCGATGATGAGCGTGTGGCCGCGATGCGCAGTTTGAGCAAAGGGCGCACGATAACCTTTGGTTTCTCGGAGACTGCAGATGTCCGGGCTGTTGATGTTCGGTTCGAACGATTTGGAGAGACGCGTTTTGTAGTGACTGCCGGCGGCGAAACGGCTGATGTCGAGTTTCGGCTTGACGGCAAACATAATATCCTCAATGCATTGGCTGCGGCGGCGGCGGGCGTTAGTTTTGATATGTCGGTCGCGGAGATCGCAAACAGCCTGAATTCGGTCGAGCCTCCACCACAGCGCGGCGAAGTTTTGCATTTTGCTGACGGTTTCACGGTGATCAACGACTCGTATAATTCGAATCCGGCTGCGCTGCTCTCGATGATCGATACTCTTGTCACCGGCGGTTCCGCAGCGAAGCGCCGGATCGTTGTGGCCGGTGAGATGCTTGAGCTTGGTGAGAACGCGGCCGAAATTCACCGAGAGACGGGGGCAAGGATCGCCGCGAGCGATATTAACCTGCTGATCGGCATTCGCGGATTGGCGGCAGGTCTCGTTGATGGGGCAAGGGATGCAGGCTTAGCGGACGCTGAGTTCGTAAGCGATTCCGATACGGCTGGGAGGCGATTGGCCGAGATCGTACGTCCGGGCGACGTGGTCCTCGTAAAAGGGTCACGGGGCGTCCGGACCGAGAAAGTGATCGAGAAGTTGTTGGAGAAATTCAAAATGGAGGATGGCGGTACGGCCTGAACATCGATGCTCTACTACTTCCTTTATCAGTTTCTCTTTCAGGGCTACGGACGCCAGAGCGAGTCATACCTGTTCAAGGGGCTTAACGTCATTCAGTACGTCACGTTCCGGACGGCTGTGGCGGCGGTAACGGCTTTCCTGATCTCACTGCTGTTGGGTGGCCGTGTGATACGAAAACTGGCAGACATGAAATACGGCCAGGAGATCCGTGAGGAAGGCCCTGCATCGCATCATGAGAAGCGCGGCACGCCGACGATGGGCGGCCTTCTGGTGATAGGAGCGGTATTCATCTCAACCGTTCTGTGGGCGAGGCCGGACAGTCTGTATCTCTGGATCGCTTTGGGGGCGACGACGCTGTTTGCAGTCGTCGGATTTGCGGACGATTACATCAAGATCGTCAAGAAACGCAGTCTCGGACTCACGGGCTGGCAGAAGATCGGTGGGCAATTGGCGATCGCGTTGTGCGTCTGGGGGCTGTTGTGGGCGTTCAGCGAGTATCCGTGGAACCTGAGCATACCGTTCTTCAAGGCGACGGCCGAGGCGAACCCCGCGCTCAGCATAAGCTGGGTTGGCCCTATCATCTATGGCGGATTTATTATTTTCATCCTGCTGGGCTCGTCAAACGCGGTTAATCTGACGGACGGCCTCGACGGCTTGGCGACGAGCGTGACATTCATCGCGATGACGGCGCTGACCGCCCTAACCTATCTCGCAAGCGATGCACGCTGGGCCGAGCGGCTGGACATCACGCACAACCCCGCGGCGGCAGAATTGACGGTTTTCTGTGGGGCGATGGTCGGTGCTAGCTTGGGTTTCTTGTGGTACAACGCACCGCCGGCTGAGGTTTTTATGGGTGACACCGGCTCGCTGGCAATCGGTGGAGCTCTCGGCACGGTCGCGATATTGACGAAGCAGGAATTTTTGCTACCGTTCATCGGCGGTGTCTTTGTCATCGAGGCGGCATCGGTGATGCTGCAGGTGATCATTTTTAAGCTCACAAAACGCGGTGGAAGGCCTGGGAGGCGCATCTTCAGGATGACGCCGCTACATCACCATTTTGAACTTGGCTACGATTTGAAGAAGAAGATGGAACCGAAGATCGTGGTTCGGTTCGTGATCGTCGCGATACTATTCGCACTGCTGAGTTTATCGACCTTGAAACTTAGATAGGTCCTACGGGTACTATTGGCCCTATGTGACATATATGCTTATCCGTGGCAGAAAAGCGCTCGTACTCGGAGCCGGAAAGTCCGGCATAGAGTCGGCGCGCTTTCTGGCCGCTCGTGGAGCTACGGTCGCTCTCCACGACAAGAAACCTGTCGAGGAATGGTCAGATGAGGCCCGCGGGCTAAAAGCATCACACGCCGTCGGCCTGATCGGCGGCGACATTCCGTCGTGGCTGCTCGATCAGATCGATCTGGTGGTCATCAGTCCGGGTGTGCCGACAAATACGGTCCCGGCGCGCTACGTTGATCGAAAGGACGGTGAGGTGATAGGCGAGGTCGAACTTGCGTATCGCTTTATGAAGGGCCGCATCGTCGGTATCACCGGCTCGAATGGCAAGACCACGACGACAGCGTTGATCGGTGAGCTTCTCAAGACTGCCGATATCCCGACACAGGTTGGCGGCAATATCGGCACGCCGCTTCTCAGCTTCGCCGAGACCTCGCGTGCGGACGGCTGGACGGTGGCGGAGCTGTCGAGTTTTCAACTCGAGACGATCGTGGATCTTCGGCCGGCGGTGGGCATTTGTCTGAATGTCACGCCAAACCATCTCGACCGTTATGAGGGCTTTCAGGATTACGCTGCGGCAAAGCACAGGCTCTTTATGAATCAGACGGCGGAGGATGTCGCCATCCTCAGCGCGGATGATGAGATCACGGGGAGTTGGGCAGCGGGCCTTAAGGCGAATGTTGTGATGTTCAGTGTTCTTAGGGAACTTAAGGAGGGGCTGTTCCTTCGGGGGAATGAATTGGTTTGTCGGGCGAATGGTGCGGAAAGCGTACTGACGACGCGCGATGAGATTTTTCTTCGCGGGCTGCACAATGTTGAGAATATCCTCGCGGCCCTGGCGGCAGGCCTAGCGTGCGGAGCGTCTCCGGGATCCATGCGGCAAGCCGTAGCGGAATTCAAGGGTGTTGCGCACCGGATCGAATTCGTTGCTGAGATCGCAGGCGTTAAATTCTATAACGACTCGAAGGCGACCTCCGTGGATGCGACCAGTAAGGCTTTGGAGGCGTTGAGTAGTGCAGACGGAAAAACGATCCTGATACTTGGCGGGCGTGGCAAGAATGCACCCTATGCGCCGCTCATCCCGCTGATCGAATCGTCTGTTCGTTCAGTCATCCTGATCGGTGAGGATGCTGACAATATCGAATCACAGCTTCACGGACGAACTCACATGGAACGTGCTGATTCGATGGAAGATGCGGTAAATAAAAGCTTTGGAACCGCCGAACCTGGCGATTCGGTCCTGCTCGCCCCGGCGTGTGCGAGCTTTGATATGTTTAGGAGTTTTGAGGAGCGTGGCGAAGTATTTAAGGCCGCGGTTGGCCGCCTCGGTGACGCAGGGATGGCGGCGAACTGAACACGTTTGAACTGATAGCAGCATTGCGACAAATGACAGTTGAATGACTGACGGAAGACGTCCAGATTGGTTTATGTTTGGCATCGCGGTTGCGCTGGCGTTGTTTGGCGCGATGATGGTGTTCAGTGCGTCTGCGATGTTCTCGCTAAAGGAGAGTGAATCGGCGACGCAGTACACGTACTTCTACAAGCAGATCGGTTTTACCGTGGCCGGGCTCGCGGCGATGTATCTCGTCAGCCGGCTGGATTATCACATTTTTCAGAGGACATGGGTCGTTTTTGGCATTTTGCTGCTGACGGTCGCCCTGCTGGTCGCGGTATTCGCATTCCCGGAGATAAATGGTGCTCGTAGATGGATCCGGTTCTCGGGATTCTCATTCCAGCCGTCTGAGCTTGCAAAGGTTGCGTTGCCGATCTTCCTGGCGTATTGGCTGACGAAGAAGGAAGACGCGGTCGGCAGCATCTCACAGGCGGTTGTCCCATGCTTGTTGTGCCTCGCCGTTCTGGGCGGCCTTGTGTTTGCTGAGAAGGACCTCGGAACGACACTCGTTTTGTGTGCTGTGTTCTCAGCCGTCTATTACTCAGCGGGTGCCCGGCTAGTACATATCGGTGCCGTTGCGGGTGCGATGTTCGTTGGCGGCGCCGCGTCGATCATCTTTGCTCCTTGGCGCGTAGCTCGTATGCTGGCGTTCCTTGACCCGTACAAGTATGCCGATGATGAAGGATACCAGGTAGTGCAATCGCTGTATGCGATAGGTTCCGGCGGAATGTTTGGTGAGGGATTCGCGCAAGGCAAGCAAAAGCTTTTTTACCTGCCGTATCCGTACTCTGATTTTATTTTCTCTGTCGTCGGTGAAGAGTTTGGCCTGATCGGGACGCTGGCGGTCGTCCTAGCCTTTGGACTACTGCTCTGGCGCGGGAGCCGTGCTGCAGTGATGGCTCCGGACCGGTTTGGAATGCTGCTTGGCATTGGTGTGATCACCGGCATCATCATGCAGGCACTGTTCAATATCAGCGTCGTGACATCGATATTGCCGGCTAAGGGCATTCCGCTGCCGTTCATCTCCTATGGCGGATCATCGATCGTTGTCTCGCTGATCGGTGTAGGCGTGCTGCTGAGCATATCCAGGTTTGCCGGTGCTGAGGCGCCGGTTGCGCGTCGTCCGGCCGTGCGTCGTGTCAAAGCAAGGGCCGCAGGAGCGTGATGAAAGTACTGATCGCGGCCGGCGGGACCGGCGGACATATTTATCCGGGCATCGCCGTCGCAAATGAGATCATGCGACGAGACGAGACGAGCGAGGTGCTCTTTGTGGGCACGGCGCGCGGCCTAGAGAAGCGGATAGTTCCCGAGAACGGCTTTCAACTGTCGCTGATAAACAGCGCGGGCCTTAAGAACGTTGGGCTCATGGGCAAGATCAAGGGACTGTCAGTGCTGCCGCGAAGCATCCTCGAAGCGCGTCGGATCATTAGACAGTTTCGCCCGCACGTGGTCGTCGGTGCCGGCGGGTATGTTTCAGGGCCGGTCTTGCTGATGGCGGCGATAATGGGCGTGCCGACGCTGGTCATGGACTCGAACGCGCTGCCGGGCTTCACAAACCGCCAATTGGCTCGGTTCGTTGAGAAGGCGGCACTGACATTTGATGAGGCATTGCCGTTTTTTGGGAAGAAGGGCGTCGTCACGGGCAATCCTGTGCGGCAGGAGTTTTTTGAGATACCGACAAAGGAACGCTCTGATGAGTTTCACTTACTGATCTTTGGCGGATCGCAAGGAGCGAGAGCGATCAATAATGCGATGTCCGAGGCATTGACGCAGCTTCGAGACCTTGGCGGACGCTTGACGATCACCCATCAGACCGGTGAACACGATTTTGACACCGTCCGGGCCGCATATGCTGAGTCGGCCTTTGCCAGCGCTGACGTGCGGCCGTTCATTTCGGATATCTTTATCGAGTTTGGCAAAGCCGACGTGATCATTTGCCGAGCGGGAGCCACGACCTGCGCCGAGATAGCGGCGGCCGGAAGGGCGGCGATCATGGTGCCATTTCCCGGGGCTGCTGACGACCATCAGCGCAAGAATGCCGAGGCATTGGAACATGCTGGTGCGGTTAGGATGTTATTGCAAACGGAGTTGACGGCTGATTCGCTTGCAAGTGAGTTGCGTGGTCTGATCGAGTCGCCGGAGCGCGTTAGCAAGATGGCCGATGCAGCAAGGAAACTTGGACGGCCTGACGCAGCGGCGGCGACCGTGGACCTGATAGAGGAACTAAAGAGCAATGTTTAGGCACGTAAAGCGAATACATTTTATCGGCATCGGCGGTATCGGAATGAGCGGTATTGCGGAGGTGCTGTGCAATCTTGGCTTTATCGTGACCGGTTCGGATGTCAGGAGAGGTAAGAATACCGAACGTCTGGAAACGCTCTTTAGCATCGGCATCGCAGAGGGCCATCGGGCCGAGAATGTCGGTGCAGCGGAGGTCGTCGTCTATTCGTCGGCCGTAAAGGAAGACAACCCTGAGGTCGTTGAGGCAAAGGAGCGAGGCATTCCAGTGATCCCTCGGGCCGAGATGTTGGCCGAACTGATGACCCTCAGGCCTTACGCTGTTGCGGTGTCAGGCACGCACGGTAAGACGTCGACGACCTCGATGATCGCCACTGTGCTCGGGCACGCAGGTATTGACCCGACGACCGTCGTCGGCGGTGTCGTCGATACTCTCGGGTCAAATGCCCGACTCGGCCAGTCTGACTGGTTTGTGACAGAGGCCGACGAAAGCGACAGGTCGTTCCTAATGCTGTATCCGACGATCGCCGTCGTGACGAACATCGATAAGGAGCACATGGAGTCCTACCGGAATATGGACGATGTCGTTCAGTGCTTCACGGATTTCGTCAATAAGGTGCCATTCTATGGGGCGGCGATCATCTGCCTCGATAACCAGAATGTGCAGAGCATCATCCCAAACATCAGGCGTCGCCGGATCACCTACGGGCTGAGCGAGCAGGCTGATCTTTCCGCAAAGGACATCGGCTATAACGACACGTTCGGTTCGCGATTTACGGTCGTCCATCGCGGTGATGTGCTCGGTGAGATATCGCTGCCTGTGCCAGGTAAACATAATGTTTACAATGCCTTGGCGGCGACGGCCGTCGCGATGGAGTTGGAGGTGCCGTTCAGCAAGATCGTGGAGGCGTTTGCCGGATTCAAGAACGCGAACCGACGATTTCAGTTCAAAGGCGAGGCCAGAGGCGTTTCGGTCGTCGATGACTACGGCCATCACCCGACTGAGATCGTCGCAACACTCGACGCGGCCAGAAACAGCGCCGCGGGCCGGCGGATCGTCGTAGTATTCCAGCCGCATCGGTATTCGCGAACGAGAGAACTGATGGACGAATTTGCCGTGTCGTTCAATAACGCCGATGTCCTGTATTTGGTCGACATCTATGCCGCCAGCGAAAAGCCGATCGGGGGCATAACAGCCGAGGCCCTGGCGAATAACATTGAGAAAAGTGGGCATAAGGGTGTCTCTTATATCGGGCCAGTCGAGGGGGCGGCTGATATGGTCGTACCTGCCCTGCGACCTGGCGACCTGGTTATCACGCTCGGTGCCGGGAGCGTGACGCGGCTGTCGGACGAGATCGTCGTAAAGTTGCAAGAGTAAGTGGCAAAGAAGAAGGGAAGCACAAACAGAAGGAAGAGTGCGGCCGTTCGAGTCCGCAGTGGCCGCAGTGCGGCGTCTTCGCGAACATCGGCAAGCCCGGGTCGTGTGTTCATTCCGTTGGCCCTAAGCAGTGTGTTACTGCTCTGTATTGGAGCTGTCGCTGCTGTCTTTTATCAGACTGCGGCAGGCTCACCGTTCTTTAAGGTCCGAAACATCGATATACGGGGCAACATTCGTACGTCGACCGAAGATATTCGGCGGGTCGTGGCGGCTGATACCGAGAAGACAGGTGTTTGGAACAGCGACATTGCTGCGATCAAGGCGAAGCTTGAAAAATTTCCGTTCGTACGGTCAGCGTCCCTGTCGCGAGAACTACCGGCCGGGATCCGAGTTGATGTCACGGAACGAGTGCCTGCAGCGATCGTTAGGCTTAAGGCCGGTGACCATCTGGTCGATACGGAAGGGATGATCCTTGTTCCGGCCGGGGGCGAGAAGGATCTGCCATTTGCTCTGATCGGCTGGGATGAGGCCAAGAGTGAAAAGGCGCAGAACGATAATCTGGCGCGGCTCAAACTCTATGCAAAGATGGTCGAAGAATGGCGGCAATTTGATCTGGCGTCGCGCGTCAAGGTGGTCGATCTCACAAATGTTCGCGAGCCGTCCGCGACGATCGAAGACTCCGGTCGGGCGATAGCGGTCTTTGTCGCAAAAGACAATCTGGGCAAGAGTCTGCGTTCGGCGATCGAAGCCGTTGCGGGCAAAGGATCAAAGGTTAGATCAGTGGATGCGGCCGGAATCTATCCGGTCATCCAGTACATCGAGTTTTAGCTATGTCTAACGAAATACAGGTCGTGGGCCTCGATATTGGCACGAGCAGCGTACGGTGCGTCGTCGGCGAATCGGCACCGAGCGGAAAGCTGAACATTGTCGGAATGGGTGAAGTTGAGTCGCGGGGAATGCGTCGCGGTGTTGTCACTTCGACGGAAGCTGTGGCCGAATCGATCCGCCGGGCCGTCGCCGAGGCCGAACGCGTAAGCGGTGTCGATATCGAATCGGCAGTCGTGAACCTGTCAGGCGAGCATCTGCGGGGCGAGAATAAGAACGGAGTCGTAGCCGTAGCCGGCCCTGACAAGGAGATCACCGACGAAGATGTCGAGCGTGCGATTGATTCGGCGTCGGCAATGCCGTTGACGCCGGGCTGGGAGATCATGGCACGCGTGCCGCAGGAATTTCTTGTTGACGGACAGGATGGCATTACGGAGCCGGTGGGCATGACGGGGGCGCGGCTTGAGGCCCTTGTGCATGTGGTTACGAGCCCCGGAGCAGGTCGCCAGAACCTGAAGAAGGCCGTAAGTCGGGCGGGTATTGACGTCGAACAAATGGTACTTGAGCCGTTGGCGGCAGCTGAGAGCGTATTGACACCGGAAGACAAAGAGTATGGCTGCGCGTTGGTCAATATGGGTTCCGAACTCACCAGCCTCATGATCTTTGGTCGTGGGGCGGTCCAGCATACGGCGATCTTTCCATTCGGCGGGATGCACTTCACCAAAGACATAGCGACAGGGTTGCGCGTTTCTATTCCTGAGGCTAACAAGATCAAGGAGGATCACGGCTGTGTTGCATCCTTTCTCCTGAATGAGGACCAACGACAACAGGCGATCGAGATCGTGCCATTTGGGCGAGAAGAAACCCGCACCCTGTCGAAGGAGATCCTCTGCGACATAATGCAGCCGCGCGCGGTTGAGTTATTGCAACATGTTGCCAGGGAAGTTTCGGGTGCGAAGGGCCAGATCTCGGGTGGCGTCTTTCTGACCGGTGGCGGCTCAGCCGTTCATGGCCTGGCCGAGATCGCCGAGCAGGTCTTTGACGCGCCAACGCGCGTCGGCACTCTCGAAGGATCATATTTTGGCGGCTTGGCCGACGAGATACCGGGCCCGGAATGGGCTGTGGCGGCCGGGTTGGCGCTCGGCGGAATGCGTGTTGAGTTGCGGGATGTCGGCGATTCTCGGTCGTCCGCTCGACGGGTTGCGGAATGGCTCGGAAACTTTCGCGACCGTTTCCGATAAACGCTTCGCGGCATTTGAAATCTACCGCAAATCGTTGTATGCTGTTCTCCCGTCAGCACAATATATTGTTAGTTTTAGTAGCCTACGAGGTCAATTTCTGGCCGCAAGTTTCGGTGATCTGTCATGACAAGTTCTATTACCATGGACGACCTGCAATTCAACCCGCGAATTAAAATGTTCATCGATGAGCCGCCAATAACTGGTGCACGGATCAAGGTGGTGGGTGTCGGTGGCGGCGGCGGTAACGCTGTCAACAGGATGATCGACGCCGGCATTAAGGGTGTCGAGTTCATCGTTGCCAACACTGACCTTCAGGCCTTGAATGCGTCAAAGGCCCCGATGAAGATACAGCTTGGGAGCAAGTCGACTCGCGGTCTCGGTGCCGGGTCGAATCCGGAGATCGGGCGACAGGCCGCCCTCGAAGATCACGAAAAACTCCTCGATGTGCTTGAAGGCTCGGACATGGTCTTTGTCACCGCCGGCCTCGGCGGCGGAACGGGAACGGGCGCGGCACCGGTGGTTGCGAGTCTCGCGATCGAGTTGGGTGCCTTGACCGTAGCGGTTGTGACGAAACCGTTTACGGTCGAGGGCAAGAAGAGGATGGCGCAGGCCGAGCAGGGAATTGCAGATCTTCGCGGCTGTGTCGATACGCTGCTGACGATCCCGAATTCCAAGCTTCGCGAGGTTGAAGAGAAGATCACGATCATGGAGGCATTCCGTCGCGCTGATGATGTGTTGCTCCAGGCGGTCCGTGGTATCACCGACCTGATCATTACGCCGGGCATAATCAATCTTGACTTTGCCGACGTGACGACCGTCATGCGTGGCAAGGGCGTCGCCCTAATGGGCATCGGGAAAGGCGAAGGCGAGGACGCAGCCTCAAAAGCGATGCGTGCCGCGCTTGATTACAAACTTCTCGAAGAAGCCTCGATCAAGGGAGCAAAGGCGGCTCTCATCAACGTCACCGGCGGCCCCGGAATGGTGCTCGGCGAGGTCGAAGACGCCATTGGTATGATCGAGACCGAGGCTGACGACCACGCGGACATCATCTGGGGCAGCGTGATCAAGGACGATATGGGCGACGAGATCCGTATCACGGTCATTGCGACAGGATTCGATTCCGCAATTGCCGTCCGGCCGCCGCAGCCGAAAGTGACGGAAACCCGTGCGGTCGCTACTCCACCGCATATGCCTATGAAAGCCTCGGATATTCTCCTGCCTGACGACCTTCAGCCTGTCGAGAATATCGACGTGCCGACCTTTATGCGGCGACAGGCAGACTGAATAAGTAATACGGATAGCTGATAACGGATAATGGCGAAGGGTTGCGGCTCTTCGCTATTTGCTTTTTATCGAGCATACTTTAGCTATGTCGGAGCTTCCGATCATTGGAATCACGCTCGGCGACGCTGCCGGCATCGGGCCTGAGATAACACTTAAGGCGGTCGCGGATGAGCGTGTCATTTCCGTGTGCCGCCCGCTTGTGATCGGAGATAGAGACTTTTTGTGTCGAACCGCTGAGGCATTTGGTTTGCCGGAGCTTTCTCGTATCCATGATCTCGAGAACCTCGCGGGTGAGGTTATCCCGGGCTCCAGCACCGCTGCGACAGGAAAGGCGGCCGGCGAGTATATTGAAACCGCTGTTGACCTGTGGCGTGACGGCCACATTGACGCTATCTGCACCGCGCCGATCAGCAAGCATTCGCTGGCTCTCGGCGGATATCATCATGTAGGCCATACCGAATTCCTTGCGGCTCTGACGAATACCGACGAGTTCAGGATGAGCTTTTTTGCCGACAAGCTTAGGGTGGTGCTGCTATCGACACATTTGCCACTGACAAGGGCGATTGAAAAAGTAACGACCGAGAATCTGGTCAAGCTCATCAATTTTACGGACCGATCACTCACGAAATTGCTTGGCCGCCGGCCGTCGATAGCCGTTGCGGGCCTCAATCCGCACGCTTCTGAGGACGGTATGTTTGGTTCGGAAGAAGCAGCCGAGATCACTCCGGCGGTCAAACGATCAAAGGCGAACGGTGTTGACGTTAGCGGCCCGTATTCGCCTGATACAATCTTCTTGCGCGGCTACAAAGGCGAGTTTGATGTTGTTGTTTCCCTCTATCACGATCAAGCGACTATCGCGGTGAAATCGTTATCGTTTGGCGAAGCGGTCAACGTTACGCTCGGTCTGCCGCTCATCCGTACGTCTGTCGATCATGGAACGGCGTTTGACATCGCGGGCAAAGGCATCGCTGACGAGTCAAGCATGGTCTCGGCGATTCGCTTGGCTGCGCAGTTAGCAAAACCCTCGCCCGCTACCGTCCGAATCTGATAAAATTATTGCTAACACCTGGTTCGGGACCGCTTGTGACTTAGGAAATTGGAAGAGATACGCCCAAAAATGCTGCTTGCCGATGCCTCAGCCTCGGTTCGTAAAGTCGTCGAACTCGCCTTCGCTGATGAGGGCATCGAAGTTTTTCCTACATCTGACGCCCAAGCTGCGATGCGCAAGTTTGTCGAGGTGCAGCCCAGCATCGTGCTGGTAGATGTCGAGTTGGAAGGTACGACCGGCTACCAGATATGCGACATGATCAAGCAGGACCAGTTGACGCAGGACATTCCAGTGTTATTGCTCGTTGGCTCATTTGTGCCATTTGATCATGATGAGGCTGAACGCGTCCGAGCCGATGGGTTCATGACGAAGCCATTCCAATCTATTCGCGATCTTGTGATCCGCGTCAATGAACTTCTTGGCCGTGAGGTCGGTGCGCCGGAGCTAACTCCAGTTGCGGTAGCGACCGGAGCAGAGACCGCTGACATTGAGGATCTGTATCGCGACAGCTTTGCGGTTTCTGCTGAAATTGAAGAGTTTGATACCCTCGACGATCTATTGGGCGATGCGGGAATGGATGACGAACTGATCGAGACAAGCAGGCCCACGGAGGCTGACGACGTACCGGAGTTCGTGCCGGTATCTGAGATCCAAACGGAGGAAGCATCCTTTCAACGGAAGCCGTTGGAATCGGCACACAGTGAACCATTACGGGAAGAGTCTGCGGCATTTACTCCAAGATTTGTATTTGAGGACACGTCAGTGCTCGCGCCTGGAAAAGAAGCGCAAATGCCGGCTTCAGCCCAAAGTATCGAGGAAGTGATCCGGGATCTCTCGCCCGAACTTGTGGATCGCATCGCGAACGTTGTAGTGGACAGACTTTCAGACCGCGTTATTCGCGAGGTAGCACAAGACGCCGTTCCGAGGATCGCTGAGAAGCTGATGCGCGAGGCTCTCGATGCCGAGAGCAAGCCGAAATAGACCCGGTTAGGAAGATATCGCAACGGTCGCCTGCAACAAGTGAAAGGCGGCCGTTTTTGTTTTAGAATTACGATTTACATTATGGAACTCGCAAAGGCCTACGAACCGAAACTGGCCGAGGAAAACCACTATAGACGGTGGGAAGAGAACGGCTTCTTTACGCCCGAGATCAATCAGGACGCGAATGCCGAGCCCTTTTCGATCATTATCCCGCCGCCCAACGTCACCGGCAGCCTGCACATGGGCCATGCGCTGCAGCACACGCTGATGGACGTGCTCATTCGCCGCAAGCGGATGCAGGGATACCGCACGCTTTGGCTGCCCGGCACGGACCACGCTGGCATTTCAGTCCAAAGAAAGGTGGTCGAGCAGCTTCGCCGGGACGAGAACAAAACCCCGATCGATATCGGCCGTGAGGAATTTATCCGCCGGTGTTGGCAATGGAGAGAGGCTTACGGCAATACCATTACCGAACAGATGCGTCGCGAAGGAGCGTCGGTCGACTGGTCGCGTCACCGGTTTACGATGGACGACAGCCTGTCGCTGGCCGTGCGTAATGTTTTCTGCACGCTGTACGACGAGGGTTGGATCTATCGCGGTCTGCGCATCGTCAACTGGTGCCCGAAGGACAAGACCGTGCTGTCCGATCTTGAGGTAAAAGAAGAAACGAAAAAGGACGGCAAACTCACATATCTCAAATATCCAATCGTCGGCATGGATCGCACGGTGACGGTAGCCACGACGCGGCCAGAGACGATGCTTGGCGACACGGCCGTGGCGGTCAATCCGTCGGATGATCGTTACAAAGATATGATCGGCAAGTTTGTCGCTTTGCCGCTGACAAACCGCGAGATTCCCATTGTTGCCGACGAGTATGTCGAGGCCGAGTTCGGCACCGGGGCCGTTAAGGTCACGCCCGCTCATGACCCGAACGATTACCAGATCGGCCAGCGGCACGACCTCGAGCAGCTTCTCGTGATGAACGATGACGGTACGATGAATGCCACGGCGGGCGCGGAATTCGATGGAATGGACCGTTTTGCTGCCCGTGAAAAGGTTGTCACGATGTTTGACGAGCTTGGCCTGCTCGAGAAGGTAGAGGATTACGAACAGTCGCTGCCGTTGTGCGAGCGGTGCAAGACCATCGTCGAGCCGATCTTGTCAGAGCAGTGGTTCGTCAAGATGGACGAGATGCGCGACCTGGCCCTCGACCTGATGCGGACGGAGGGCGTACCGCACTTCTCGCCGCAGGTGCCGCACGAGAAGGTTTACACCGGGTGGCTCGAAAACCTCAAAGACTGGACGATCTCGCGCCAACTCTGGTGGGGCCACCAAATACCGGCCTGGTATGACGACGACGGCAATGTCTACGTCGCGACGACCGAGCAGGAAGCAGTCGCGAAAGCCGGCGGCAAGATGTTGCGGCAGGACCAGGACGTTCTCGACACGTGGTTCTCGTCGGGCCTTTGGGCGTTTTCGACGTTCGGGTGGAACGGTGACATTACTGAGACCGACGACCTGAACGAATTCCTGCCGACCGATGTATTGGTCACCGGCCGCGACATTATTTTCTTGTGGGTCTCGCGGATGATCATGCTGACGCGCAAATTCACGGGGAAGAATGCCTTTGAGGATGTCGTCGTGACCGGAACCGTGCTCGGCAAGGACGGCAAACCTATGTCCAAGTCGCGCAATAACGGCGTCGATCCGATCGAGATGTTCGATAGGTTCGGCGTTGACGCGACGCGGATCTACTTGGCCAGTATCGCCACGGGAGCGGACATCAAGTGGAACGACCTGCTCATTGAGACGTACCGCAACTTTGCCAACAAGATCTGGAACGCCACCCGCTTTTGCCTGATGAATAGCGAAGGCGCACGCGTCGACCATTCGAGCCTGATGGGGCGTGACGGCCTGGCGATCGCCGACCGGTGGATCATCTCACGCCTAAACCGCACGGCCCTCGATCTAAACTTGGCCCTCGATAAATATGAATTCCACACGGCCGTCTCGCTGATGTACCACTTCTTCTGGGACGATTTCTGCGATTGGTATATCGAGCTCAAGAAGGACGAGATCAACGCCGGTGACGTTGAGGCGACGACGCGGATCGTGACGATCCTCGAGATCGCGTTGCGCATGCTGCATCCCTTTATGCCGTATCTGACCGAGGAATTATGGCTCAAGCTGCCGGGCACGTCCGCGGAATTGAATCATCCCGCATACTCAAATGCCGACGCCAGTATAATGCTGACCAAATTTCCGCCGGGCGGCGCAGCGGCCATCGACGAACCGGCTGAAGCCGAGATGTCGGCGGTGATCGACGTCATCAAACGCGTACGCAACATCCGCACCGAGATGCAGATCTCGCCGTCGATCAAATTCGAAATGCATATAGCGGCCGGGGTTGAATTTCAGCAGGTCTTCCGCGACAACGAAGCGCAGATCCTGAAACTCGCCCGTGCCGAAAAGCTTGTCATCGCCTCCGAACTCGACGTCCCGAAAGCATCCGCGAAGGCCGTCACATCCGACGCCCGCGTCGCCGTCCCGCTCGAAGGCCTGATCGACTTCGAAAAAGAGCGCGTGCGGCTCTCGACGCAGATCGCGAAACTGAACGAGGAAAAATCACGCCTCGACGGCCAGCTCGCAAACGCAAACTTCATCGAGCGCGCACCCGCGGAGAAGGTCGAGGCTCTGCGCGAACGGCAAGCCGAACTGACCGCACAGATAGAAACGCTCCAGGCGAATCTCGACGCTCTAAATTAAGACGCGGAAGCGAACGCGTCGCTTCCGCACTTTCTGTTGGTTCGAGGCGGACGTTACTTGTCGTCGTCCTCTTCGCCTGCCTCTTCCTTCTTTTTCTTGTCATCCGCCTTCGAGTTTGAGCCGCCTTCGATGGTGATGGCGACGGATTTGGCATCTTTCTTTTCGCCTTTTTCATCAAGCATTTCGGCGTGGAGGGTGTATTTGCCGCCGGGGACGCTCGCGGGCAGCGGTAGCGTGTAGGTCGCGGTGCCGTTGCGGGGCAGATCGACCTTTACGTCGGTGGTGATCGTTTCGCCTTTGTCGTCATCGACGCGGAACTTGGTCGTCGTCTTTGAGCTTCCGCCGATCTCAGCGATGGCGTACAGCGTCTCGCCGGCTTTGAACGTCGTCGATTCCGTTTTTCCGTCCTTGTCCTTTGACGTCTTTAGGCTCGTCAGCTTCGCCTCGCCGATGCTGCACTCCCACGCCGCTGTCATCAGCACCAACACCACGATAACGAGTCCGAATGTATTCTTCACTTAAGTTTCTCCTTACTTGTATTTGAACCGTCTGGGATTTGCGATTGAGAATACGCTTGCCGTCGGCCTAAGTCAATTCAGCCCTTCATCCCGGCACGAAACTGCCGTGGAAGCAGATGCGTGAGGGTCTTACCTTCTTGAATTAGTTCAGTATGGAAGTTGGGTTCGAAATCTTGTCCAAGTTGATGCAGGAGAAAAAAGGTAAGTAGAGCCAGCAGATGTTCGCGTGAAGCAATCTCAGTAGGCAACTCGATCTTGATCTCGGTGAGAGTGCGACCCGTATGATGCGTTCCCCAAACATTCACGACCGGAACGAATCGAGCGTTCAAGCCGGATCCCGCCTGTAGATAGAGATTGCCAAGGTCGAGTGCAAGGAGAAAATCACCATTTGGCAGAAATGGGTCTTCGTGCTCAAAGCCCAATTCCGAAAGCATGAAGAAACTGTTAAGTTGTTGACTATCCACCCTCACGAGCTTTCCCATTCTAGGAATCATGATTTGAGTATGTTCGGCGAGTTTCTCACAGCCGTCGTAAACTTGGATTGTTATTGCATATCGCACAGAATCGTTTTCCGGGATACGCCCGGCGTCAATGAGCGAATTAACAACCGCTCTCGAGAGACTATCAGGAAAGCGATATCTAAGGTCGATCTCGTAAACGCCTATGCAACCCAGATACCGCTCGTTCGAGGTGTCGATTACATCAACGACGTCCCACCGTTCACCTTCGTGTCCTCTTGTCGGGTTACACTCGATACGGATCGGGATTTCGACGCTAGCTTGTGTAGGCATATTCTTTATAAGGCTCGGTCGTTTGGTTGCCCAAGCACCACTCTAATAGCGAGCATCAATGGGCTGAATAGTAACGCTATTCCCCGGAACTCGATACCGTTGAGCCAAGAAAGGCTACTCGGTAAGTCGGCGTAGAGTGTCTGTATTTCTACTGGACGATCACCTAATGGTACAGACATCCCGAGAGCCATCGCGACAAAACTAGCCGCGAAGAAAAGCGAGAGGAAGGCGATACAGTAGGCCGCAAACCGATTCTCTTGCCGGATCGGCTTTAGCAACAACTCCGTTATGCAAATCGCAAGAGCGCCTGTGCCAAAAAACATCAGCAGAAGGTGTCCAACGAAGGTCCCAACATCTCGGAATGATCCAGCTAAGTACATTCCGAGCAGAACCCCGGCAAAACCGAAAGCCAATGCGCGCATGCCTATCTCGTCATAAAGGCTTTGCAGCGTTTTTTTGAAGGCTTGGTTCATCGGTTCTTGATGCGCTACTTGCAACGTATTTGAGAGTACCCATTTCTGTCAAGAGCGAGTCACCCGCACCGATAACCACCGATCATATAATTCGTGTATCATCTAGCTCATGAATTGGCTCGAAAGTGCTGACGTGATGCGGGCGGTTGGGGATTTCCTGGCCGAGGACATTGGGCGCGGTGATATTACTACGACGGCGACGGTCCCGCACGACACGCGCGGGCTGGGGCGGTTTTTGGCGAAAGAGGACATCGTGCTGTGCGGCCTGATGGTGGCCGAGGCGGTGTTTGTTCATCTCGACCCCGAGGTTGACGAAATGGAAACATCGAGCGTTGACGGCGACGAGATCGCGTCGGGCACGGTGTTCGCGACATTAAAGGGCTACGCCGACGTGCTGCTCGTCGGCGAACGCACCGCGCTCAACCTGATACAGCGGATGAGCGGAATCGCTACACTGACCCGAGCATATGTGAAGGCAATTGAAGGAACACAAGCGCAGATTGTCGATACGCGAAAAACGACACCGGGCCTGCGAATGCTGGAGAAATATGCCGTTACTATTGGTGGGGGCAAGAACCACCGCATGGGCCTCGACGACGGTGTGCTGATCAAGGACAACCATATTACCCTCGCGGGAGGCATCACGGAGGCTGTGGCTGCCGCGAAAGCTTCCGTCGGCCACCTACACAAGATCGAGGTCGAGATAACCAATTGGGCACAGCTGAGAGAAGCCATTGAGGCCGGTGCTGAGATCGTGATGCTCGACAACCAAACCCCCGAAGAGGCCGCCAAGCTCGTCCAAATGGCCCGCGACCTCAACCCCAAGGTCATCATCGAGGCCTCCGGCGGCATGGACCTCGACCGGGTTCGTTCATTCGCCGAGGCCGGCGTCGATCTCATCTCGGTCGGCCGCATCACGCACTCCGCACGAGCGGTTGATATCTCATTCAAGATCCAAAACGCCTGAGGAAGCAGCCACATAGGCAAATAGGCACATGGTAAGGAATGGGTCAGGCCTGATGTCTAATGTGTTCTATGTTTCTATGTGGTTAGCCTTCAAAGGCAGGAAATAGATCAACCCAACCGAGATAACCAACGCGATCGTGCACGCTATGCCTCCTTCGATGCCGTAGCTGCCGCCGGTCAGCCACGCGGGGCCGCTGTCTATGGCGCGCAGTACCGGATCGGGACTAAACTCGGCGATGCCGCTGACATTGATACCAAAGATGGGGCCCTGCAGCCAGTTCCAGGCGAGATGAACGCCGAAGGGAAACCAAAGGTCACGTGTTTTGAAGTAGGCGGTCGCGAACCACGCCCCAGCCAGCAGCGTGTTTAAGATCGCTAGCGGGTCAGCCGATGGATTGTCATTATGGGCAAACGCAAAGAGCATCGAAGTTACTATGACGCCAAGCCACGAAAGTCGGGAGCGCGCGAAGGTCTGAAGGAAATAACCGCGAAACAATGTCTCTTCAGAAGCGGCCCCCGCGGCAAACACGGCCAATGTAGCCAATAATGTCCAGCCGATTGCAACCCCGGACGACGTGGTATTAATCGTAAAGGTCAGGCCCCTTCCAAGTAAGGCAACAAAGACAGCACTGATGAACGCCGCTCCGCCGACGGCTAGACCGACGACCAGATTCCTAAGCCACCTACCTGAGAACGTACAACCAAGCTCTCCGAATGGCACTCTTTCAAAGTAGCGTCCACAGAGCCAGCCGAGTACGATCGCGACGGCGGCCGCGATCGTAAATGTAACGAATAGCCGAAGAAGAGAGCCGCCGGGCGAGAATCGTCCGGCGATACCGAGGGATGCGAGGATGACACCGCCGGCAACGATGAGGTACGTGACGAGAAAGAGGGTAGCCCTCCAACCGCTCCGCACAATACCTTCGGAATCGATAAAAAGCCTCTGCATCGGTCTTGTTGTGGTGATTGTAGCCGACCGAGCGATGACTGCAAAGCCTGCTAAGCATTGTGCTAAACTGACTCAAGTGAACAGCAAAGAACGTGATCTACGTCGACGAAAGACACCCTGGGTGATCGGTACGCTGATGGCGACGGCGCTCGTATTAGGGGGCGTTCTGCAGATGTCGAACCTATGGAAATCGTTCTCGATCGAGACGGCCAACGACCTGATCCTGCTTTACGCCTTGATGGCGCTCAATTTTTTTGCACTCATCGTCTTTGCGTTCATCTTCCTTCGGAGCATCATCAAGCTCGTGCGCGAACGACGCACGTTCGCGCTCGGGGCGAAGATCAAAACTCGGCTACTGGCATATTTCTTCCTGGTTAGCCTGTTGCCGATTCTCGCGATGGCCTCGTTCTCATACTTGTTTATGAACCGGGCTCTGGACCGATGGTTCTCGCAGCTGCCGCAGCAGGTCATCCAACAGGCACGCAATGCAAACCAGCCTTCGATCGACAGTTCGCTCGCCGAACTGGACCGTTTGAACAGACAGCAACAGACGATTCGCCGTGTTGCGCTGTTGACGCTTGGCGTTATGACGTTTCTGCTGATCTTTGCGTCCTCATGGATCGCGTTTTATGTTGCTCGCGGCCTCACGACTCCGATTAAAGCCCTTGCGGAAGGTGCTGGCGAGATCGCGGCCGGGAACCTCGGACACAGGATCGACGTCCTCGCTGAGGATGAACTCGCCATACTTGTTGACGCTTTCAACGAGATGTCGGCAAGGCTTGAGGCAAATGCAACCGAGCTCGCCGAACGCCGACGTTATATCGAGACTGTTCTTGAAACTCTACCGACTGGTGTTGCGTCGCTCGATGAGCATGGTTGTGTAACTACGATGAACGATGCGGCAAGATCGATCCTGGCGGTTGGCGGCGTTGACACTGTCGGCCGGCCGATCGCAGACCTTGTCGACGAGCCAGCCTTTACGGTCATTTCGCGTCTCGCTACGAGGGCTCGGCGAACCGGTTCGGCGACAGAACAAGTGACGCTTGACCTTGAGGCCGAGCGGTCCGTGTCGATCACGACTTCAGCTTTACCGGGCGATGGCGGCGTAGTCCTGGTGATCGAGGATCTTTCCGAACTCTTGGCTGCTCAGCGGGCGACGGCATGGCAGGAGGTCGCTCGCCGAATGGCGCACGAGATCAAGAACCCACTTACACCGATCCAGTTGTCCGCCGAGCGTATTGCCAAGCGTTTCGATCGAAGCGGCCACGTCGAGGCCGGCGGTGGCAAACGGGTCAACGACAAGGGCCCGATCGCTGACGTCGTTAACGAGAGTACCGCGACTATCATTAGGGAGGTTAGTTCGCTTAAGGCGATGGTGGATGAGTTCTCACGCTTTGCCCGCCTACCCGAGACGGTTCTCCAGCCGGGCGATGTTAAGGGTGTGATCCGCGGGGCCGTAGCGTCAGTCGAGGGTAGATTTCCGGATGTTGACATCAGGTTTGCCGAAAACGGATCGTTGCCCGAGACACGGTGCGACGCCGAACAGATCAAACGCGTGTTTGTAAACCTGATCGACAATGCTGCAGAATCGTTTGACGGTTCAACGCGGGAGAAACGCGTCTATATAACGGCTCGTCACGACGTTGCCCGTGACCTGATCGTGGCCGAAGTCGCCGACAATGGCCGTGGTATCGCTGCGACTGATCTCCAGAAGCTCTTTCAGCCATATTTCTCGACGAAGGGGCGCGGAACCGGTCTCGGCCTAGCTATCGTTAAACGCATTATCACCGATCACCACGGTCGCATCTATGCAGCTCCAAACGAGCCCAACGGATCAAAGTTCATCATCGAATTACCGGTTGACTAGATGCACAACACGATCCTCATTGTCGATGACGAGCCGAGCATTCGCGACACGCTTCGCGGGGTGCTGTCGGACGAAGGCTTTGCGGTTGAGACGGTTGCGACGGGTGAGGAGTGTCTCGAAATGGCCGGCCCTGACACCTACGCGTGCGTCCTGCTCGATATCTGGCTCGGAGAAGGCATCGACGGTCTCGAAACGCTGCAAAGATTAAAAGAGGCTGGCTGCGACGCGGCGGTCGTAATGATCTCGGGCCACGGGAATATCGAGACGGCCGTTCGCTCGACCAAACTTGGAGCGTTCGATTTTATCGAAAAACCGCTCAGCCTCGAACACACCGTAGTCACCGTAAAGAACGCCGTTCGTCAGCGACAGCTCGAACTGGCAAACGCACAACTCCGTAGCGACCTCGCGGAGCAATACATAATGGTGGGTGAGTCGGTGGCGATGCGTGCCCTTCGAAAGCAGATCGCCGTCGTCGCACCGACCGATGGGCGTGTGCTGGTCTCGGGCGAGAGCGGCACGGGAAAGGAACTGGTCGCGCGCGCGATCCACGCACAGTCAAAGCGTGCGGCGTCGCCGTTCGTTGAGATAAACTCCGCCGCGATCCCTGAGGAGCTTGTCGAAAGCGAACTGTTCGGCCACGCAAAAGGAGCGTTCTCCGGGGCGACAAAGGCCAAGAAAGGGAAGTTCGAGGTGGCAGACGGCGCGACACTCTTTCTAGACGAGATTGGCGATATGTCCGCCGGCGTGCAGGCCAAGATGCTGCGAGTCCTCGAAGAACAGCGGTTTGAGCCGGTTGGCAGCAACGCACCCATCAACGTCGATGTTCGTGTCATTTCGGCTACGAATAAGCCGCTCGACAGCCTGATCGAGAATGGCAATTTTCGTCCCGACCTCTTTTACCGTCTAAATGTTATTCCGTTTCAGGTGCCGCCGCTGCGGGAACGGGTTGAAGATATTCCTGCCCTTGTCGAGCACTTTAATTTACGCTTTTCGGCGGATTACGGCCGTCCGCGAAAGGACTTTGCGGCAGATGCCCTTGACGCTCTGGCTGTCCACACCTGGCCGGGCAATGTTCGCGAGCTAAAGAACATCGTCGAACGCATCGTCATCATGACGCAAAGATCAGAGATCGCTGCGGCTGACTTGCCCCCATTCGACACTGCGGCCGACCTCGGAACCGCCCGGGCGGCGAGTTTTCGTTTCCCGTCGTTCAAGGACGCGACCGACGCCTACCAACGTGAGTTTATCCGGCACAAACTCGCCGAACACGACGGTAATGTCTCAAAGGCTGCCGAATCAATGGGCGTTGACCGCAGCCATCTGTATCGCAGAATGAGGAACTTAGGGCTAAAATAGACCCTCTTATATAGGAAAATAGCAATGACAAGGACTCTCGGATCGAGGATCGTATCGGGAACGGCCATCGCTGCGATCACACTGATATTGCTGACCGGCTGCCCCCTGCGGCCGGCGTCAAATGTTGAGACGCCGCCCGCGAAGAAGAGGGCCGGCGAACGTCGGGCAACATTCGTCGCGGCGGGCGACATGATGCTGTCACGCGGCGTTTCTGCGGCTATGGATCGTGCAGGCTCGGCTGATCTCCCGTTCCGTCCGCTTGCTGACCTGTTGGCGTCGAGCGACTTTAACTTCGCCAACCTAGAATGCCCGATCTCGGGCAACGATCGCATACGCGGAAAGGGACTTGTCTTTAACGCCCGTACGGATCAAGCCACGGTGCTGAAGAAATTCAATTTCAAGCTCGTGAACCTCGCCAACAACCACGCGATGGACCAGCGTGCTGACGGCCTTAGATTTACTCAAAAATACCTTGATGAACTCGGCATCGCCCACGTCGGCGTGGGCGGTGGCGGAAGGGAATGGGAACCGCAGATAGTTGAAGCAAACGGCGTGCGGTTAGCGTTTATTGGAGCGTCGTACGCGACGGTAAATGACAACGGCGCCACCCGTCCAAATGATCTCGTCGCCCGCATCGAGGACCGCGATCGGCTTGCTGCGGCCGTCAAAAAGGCGCAGTCGATCAGCGACCTAGTTGTCGTGACGATGCACGCCGGCGTCGAATACACTCGCAAACCACATCAGCCCCAGATCGATTTTGCCCACGCCGCCATAGATGCAGGGGCTGATATTGTCATAGGAGCACATCCGCACTGGATCCAGACCACGGAATGGTATCGCGACCGCCCGATCTTCTATTCGCTGGGCAATTTCATATTTGACCAACGCGACGCCGAGACCAAGAAAGGCCTTGTCCTCCGCGTCTCGACCGTCCTCACCGAGACCGCCGAGCGAGCCGCCATCGATCAAATCGAGCTAATCCCAATAATGATCGACGGCGTCACCCCTCGCAGAGCGAACGCCGCCGAAACAAACTCTATCCTCCGCAGTATTGGCCTCGACGAGTCAATAATGAGAGGAAGGTCTTAACGAATTTACTTCTTCACCGGGAAGCCGCGTTTGATCATCAGCGCATCGACATTGGGGTCGCGGCCGCGGAAGTTTCGGTACATTTGCGCTTGGTCGAGCGTGTTGCCAACCGAGAAGATATACTTCTTCAGTCTTGCGGCCACAGCCTTATCGTATGGGCCTTTGACCTCGGTAAATGCGCCGAAAGCGTCGGCCGTGAGCACGTCGGACCATAGATAGCTGTAATAGCCCGCCGAGTAACTGTCGCTTGAGAAAAGGTGTCCGAATTGGGGGAGCCGGTGGCGCATCACAATCTCGTGAGGCATACCCAGCGAGGCAAGCGTGTCCTTTTCGAATTGATCGATATTGATGTTGCTCGGATCGGCCAGATGTAATTTCATATCGACCAGCGCGCTGGACAGATATTCAGTCGTCCCGAACCCTTGGTTGAACGTCGCGGTCCGCTTCACCTTGTCCACCAGGGCCTGCGGGATGGGCTTGCCCGTTTCGTAGTGAAGGGCATATTTCTGCAACACTTCCGGCGTCGAGAGCCAGTGTTCGAGAAGCTGCGAAGGGAACTCGACAAAGTCCCTAGCGGTAGCCGTGCCAGACACTGACGGATATGTCACATTTGACGACAGCCCGTGCAGTGCGTGGCCGAACTCGTGGAACATCGTTGTTGCATCATCCCATGAGATCAGCACCGGCTCGCCGGGCTTTCCCTTAACAAAATTGGAGTTATTAGAGACGATCGTCGTAACATCACCATCAACGCGTGACTGGCTGCGGTAGGAGTTCATCCATGCACCGGACCGTTTGCCGTCACGGGCGTACGGGTCGAAATACCACAGGCCGATGTGCTTACCGGTGGTCTTGTCCTTGACCTCATAGACTGTCACGTCCGGGTGGAACACGGGCACGTCCTTGACCGGTGAAAAACTGAAATTGAATAATTCGCCGGCGACAAAAAACATCGCTTCGCGCATTTTGTCGAGTTGGAGATATGGCTTTATCTCGTTCTGGTCAAGGTCGAATTTTTCCTTGCGGACCTTCTCCATATAGTAGCGATAATCCCACGGCTCGATCTTGATGCCAGCTTTTTCTTTATCGGCAAGAGCCTGCATGTCGGCGACCTCTTCCTTGACGCGGGCCACGGCCGCAGGCCATACGCGCTCCATCAGGTTCATCGCGTTCTCAGGAGTCTTGGCCATCTGCGGTTCGAGTCGCCAGTGGGCGTGGGTCTTAAAGCCCAGCAATTTGGCACGCTCGGCGCGGAGCTTAAGTATCTCCTGGATGGTCGTGTTGTTGTCGCGAGCGTCGCCATTGTCGCCGCGATTGATGAACATCCGCCAAACCTTTTCGCGAAGATCACGATCGTCCGCATATGTCAGGAACGGGTCCACCGACGAACGTGTGTTGCGTATTACCCACGCGTTCTCGATCTTCTTCGACGCGGCCGCGGCGGCTGCTGAATCACGCAGAGATTGGGGCAGGCCGGCCAGTTCTGACTCGTCCTTGATAGTGACAAAAACCTGGCTCTCGTCACCCAGCAGATTCTGGCTAAACTTGGTAAAGAGGCCCGCAAGTGATTGATTTATCTGCGAAAGCCGCTCTTTTTGTTCTGGTCCCAGTTTAGCTCCCTGACGAACAAAGTTTGTGTAGTAAAGCCACGTCAGGCGATACCGCTCGCCCTTGGCCTTCTTGTTCTTGCTCTCGGCGTTGTAAACCGCCTCGATCCGCTTGAAGAGGGCGTCGTTCTGCGTGATCTTGTCATTGTGGGCCGCAAGCTTCGGGTCCATTTCAGTTTCGACGGCCGCGAACTCATCATTATTCATATTGCCGCCCCAGATGCCGTAGATCGTAGAAATGCGGTCAAGCATCGCTCCAGATCGTTCCATAGCGACGATCGTGTTATCAAATGTCGGTTTGGCGGGGTTGTTTGCAATGGAATCGATCTCTTTCAGGTTCTCGGCCATAGCCGTTTCGAGAGCAGGTTTGAAATCGGCGATCTTGACCTTATCGAACGGCGGCACACCGCCGTAAGGGCCGGTCCACTTTTCTGTAAGCGGATGTGTAGCCGAGGTGGGCGCTGAGGCCGCCGCCTTTTCAGAAAAGTTCTTCATTGCAAATACAAGGCCCGCCATTGCGAGCAAAAGCATACTGATAATTGAGCGAAATGACATGGCTTGAGAGTCTCCTCGTGAGATAGATGAATTTTGTGATTTTACGGATGCAGCAAATAAATGTTTCCGGCCGTTCGTCGTTGGGAGGCAAATGATAAAGGCGGCCGACAAGGCCGCCAGTTTATCCTAAATGGTACACCCGGCATGATTCGAACATGCGACCTCTTGATTCGTAGTCAAGCACTCTATCCAGCTGAGCTACGGGTGCACAAGCTGAATAGTAAGACTACAAACCACTGGCTCTTGTGTCAAGCATTTGGCCTCCGCCCCTCGCAAGATCCCCACGATCTGCTCTTCCGTATACTTTTTCCTCATTGCAAGAACCTTCCTCCATTCTATTTGATTCTTGCTTTCCACTTGGGGTAATTTTACGGGAGCAGGTCACTTTATTCGTCCCCCAGCTTGATGAGGTGAATCACGCCATGGCCCGCTTTGCTTCGGCCAATAAAGCGTTCGATCCCTCCTTCAAGATCTATAAAGATGCTTTTGCCTGCGATTTTCAACATCCTCGCGGGAGAGTTTGCCTCACCGTCAAAGCAAAATCTAATCTCATTCGTGGATTCGGTGCAGAACTGTAATTTCTGAAAAGTATTCTCAAGTCGATAGGCTACCCCGCTGTTAATTGGAAGCCGCGTCCCATCCGATGTCACAACGAAACCTCTGATTTGTACGGAATCAGCATTGCTCGTTGTTTTTAGCAAAGCGTCGGAGACATTTTTCAAACCAATCTCCATTATCTGAAGGTCAGGTGGTTGTGATCTTTTGGAATGGAATATCCGATATTTCCCTAAAATCGGAAAATTGTAGTAATCTCCAATTCCCGTCGCTGTGGCGTTTCTTGGAACAGGCGATCCTTTATCTTGCCCAAAACAAAAGATAATTTGAGCCACGACAATCAAGGTAAAAATGCGCCCACCTTTAATATTCATGAGTATTACCTAGAACCACTGTCTAAAACAGCTCTCTTCAACATGCCGTGAAATTTGCAGAGTGCCCCCACCTTTCGTCAACCCAAGGAAATAGACCGATCAGGCTGTCATCACGACGGACGGGGTCAGGCTTGATGTTATAAAGACGGTTTCTCCTGGTCGGTGGAGTAGTATCTTTTTGACGAAGAAATCTGCTCTTTGACAGGAGAAACCGCTATGACATTTTACATTGGAGTTGACTTTCATCCATACCAGCAAACGCTTTGTTGGTGTGATGAGGAGACGGGTGAGACAGGGGCTTTAAAGCTGTTTCACGACATTGAGAAGGTACGCGAGTATTACTCGTCGCTTGGGAAACAGGCCGTGATCGGGATCGAGGCATCGAGTCGATGCGGGTGGTTCGAGAGGATAGTCGCCGAGGCCGGTCATACGCTGCTCGTCGGCAATCCGGTTTCGATAAGGAAGACCGCACTTTCCCGGCACAAGAACGACCGGATCGACGCCGAGCACATGCTTTGGCTGCTGATGCGGAATGAGTTTCCGGCGATCTGGCGGCGACCAATACAGAGCACGGAGATACTCGACGTGATCAAGCTGAGATCGAGCCTGGTTGGGCAGCGGACACAGATCTACAACCGTCTGAGTGCCGTTGCCCGGGACATCGGAATGCCGAAGTCGCTGATGAGAACCGTCGCCGCCCAGAAGGTGATCAAGGAGGTGGATATGTGCGAGGCTTCGGCACTGTGCCGTGACCAGCTTTTCTCTACGCTTGAGCACCTCAAAGCGCGAATACTCGAGGTCGAGTCTTGGCTAAAGCAGAAAGCAACGGCAGACACCAAGGCACAGCTGCTGATGACCCAGAGGGGCGTCGGATATCTCACGGCCCTGATATTCGTTCACACGGTCGGCGATGTCACACGCTTCGACAAAGGAACCAAAGCAGTAACACGCTTTGCAGGTTACGATCCCGTCGAACGTTCCAGTGCCGAGAAGATACGCTTCGGGCGGATCAGCAAGGCAGGGCCGAGACTGCTTCGCTTTCATCTGGGCCAAGCCTCAGATAGCCGTTCGCTCGGATGCGAGACTGAACGCATTCTACAAACGGCTCTCAAAGAGGAAACCCAGGGCTGTGGCCAAAACGGCCACTGCCCGCAAACTTCTGGTCAAACTCTCGATAATGCTTCGTGACTCGATCACGGCAGAAGAGTTCGACCTGCGTGGACGCACAGTTGGCAATGCTCGAAAGAATCGCATGGTCCGAAATGACCGTGACCTGATAGAGCCAAGCCAACCTTGCCTTGCTTGACCGCCGGCAAAGTGCGAAACGAAACATCATGGGTATTGAGGCAGTGAGAAACACTGCCTCGCTAACACAAGCAGACCCGAAGAGATGAATGAGTGAGCCACCAGCTCTTACTCGACAAGTCCGATGCCACGCTTCGGACAGCTACGAACAAATAAATGAAGATCAGAACTTCTTCGTCAACCGACTACCCACTTCACCACCGGCCCCCGCGCCGAACAGCGAAGCTCCGCCTTGACTACAACACCGTCTTTAGAGATGCGATATTGCTATATTCGCATCATTCGTGTAAGTCTAGCACTCCTGGCAAGGCGAACGCGGGTTGAGACGCGACCAACACGTCAAACTTCTCAACACGGCCTCATGTGCGGAGCGCTGTACACTCCGAGGTACCAGCAACGCCGAGGCCGCCCATTTACGGGCGGCCTTTGTGTAAGGATCCTATTTGGCAAAGTAGCCCATTCGCGTTCGAGGTATTAGGTCGGCCTGACTGACACCGACCTTGATCGACCTCCATTTGCCGTCCCGTCTGTCGTTTGCCGGCTGGTATTCGAGCGTGTAAAGCGTTCGCAGGTCGGCAGCGACGAGGGCGTATATGCAGCCCATGTCTTCGAGGCGTTCGATCGTGTTCACTCGTCCGCCTGTCCTATCAGCGATTATCTGCAATCGGGCCCTAGCGGCCAGATAAAGGGCGGTCTGCCGAGGAGTAGGCTCGGCCAGCTTGGCGGGATCACCCGTGGGCAGGGCGAGCGGATAGATCGTCACTCCCTGCAGATCGGCTCGGTCAAGGACGCGCTGTAGTATTTCGCTCTTCTCAGGGCTTATCGCCATCGGCACTGCCTCATCGGAAAGCTTTTCAAGCAGTTCCCGATCCTTGTCTCTGACGGCTGTATCGACGCCATCGCTCAGGACGACGATGGCCTTTCGTCGGCTATTCTCACCGACGAGTTTTTCGAGGGCGAAGTCGATCGCCTTGTACATTTGGGTCTTACCACGCCCATCCGATACTTCAATCGAGTGGCCGATTACCTTTCTGTTCGTCGTAAAGTCGTTGCGCAGTTTTACCTTATCGTAAAACTCGATCACGGCAACCCTGTCTTGTGGCGAGAGGGCATCTATGAATCGAGATGCCGATTGCTTGATCACCTGCCGGAAGCCGAGCGTCGAGCCGCTCATATCGAGAATGAGAACGACGCTAAAAGGCGATTCTGTAGCCTCAAAGCGAGTTATCGGTTGTTCTATGCCGTCCTCGGCAATGCTAAAGTCAGCACGCGTCAGATTCATGATCGGACGTCCGCGTCTGTCGACAACGCCTACGTTAAGGCGGACGATCGAAGAATCGACGCGTATCGGGTCATCATCCTGCGCCGCGACGCCGATGCTCAAGATCAAAATTACCGTAAGCCGGGCCGCTAGCTGTCTGAGGGGCATACACCGTGATGGTAGCCTGTTTGACGCGGCGGGGTGAAGCATTGGTTGCATTTGGTGTCTCGCGACCGGCTATTGTATTAACTATTCTACGGAATTGGTCTATAATCGTTAGCAACCGGTTATCCTTTTGGGGTGCGCATGCTTTTTCGGCCGAGCTTTTGTGCAAATTGCGGTGAAAAGATCGAGCGAACGGATTGGACTATTTTGACAAGCCGCAGGTTCTGCCCCGTCTGCGAGATCGAGTTTAAGGGACATGAACTGCTGCCGCGAGCGATTGTGGCCGGTGGAATTCTCGTCGGTTTGATCGGCGTCGGAGCCTATTTGAAAAGCGGCACAACTGTTGCCACATTGCGGTCCGGGGCGAAGCCGCAATCGCTGGTTGAGCGTCCATCAAACTCTGCGCTGCGACCGTCAGGCCCTATGCCACGGGCAGAACCGACGCCGTCCGTAGTGCAGAATACAGCGCCGCAAGCCTCGTTGTCACCACCTATACCGGTTCGTCCGACGGTTGTGACGAGCGAACCGCAATACTATTGCGGTGCCGAGACAAAAAAAGGAACGGCTTGTCTGCGGCGAGTAAAGGGTAATGTTCGCTGTTACCAGCACGTTGGGATGCCGGCGATTGCCGGGGCCGATCGACTGACGGCAAAGAAATAATCAGGAGATAGATGACCTCTACATGAAACCACTTGCGCAAAACTCGATGATCCAAAACCGCTACCTGATCGTTCAGTTGATCGGGAAAGGCGGCATGGGCGAGGTCTATCTTGCTATCGACCAGCGGCTGGGAAGCGCGGTCGCCCTGAAGCGGACGTTTTTCAAAGGCGACGAGACTATGGGGACGGCCTTTGAACGTGAGGCTCGGATACTCGGACGTCTGCGCCATCCGGTATTGCCAAAAGTGATCGACCATTTCGCTGAAGGCGGCGATCAATTCCTCGTGATGGAGCATATCTCGGGCGACGACCTGGGCAAGCGGCTCGAGACGTCGAAAAAGCCATTTCCGCTAAATTGGGTCATGTTTTGGGCGGATCAGGCTCTGGACGCACTGAACTACCTGCATTCTCACGAGCCGCCGATCATTCACCGCGATATCAAACCTCAGAATCTCAAGCTTACGGACGAGAATCACATCGTGCTTCTCGATTTTGGTCTGTCTAAGGATTTTGACAGTGTCAATACCGGTGGTTCGTCAGGCGTCGGCAGCATAGTTGGTTACTCGCCGGGGTTCGCTCCGATGGAGCAGGTCCGCGGCACAGGGACCGATGGCCGAAGCGATATTTACTCGTTATCGGCGACGTTATACCAGCTGTTGAGTAATGTTGCCCCGCCGGATGCCCTTGCCCGGGCCGATGCAATGCTTGGTGGCGGTGCCGACCCGATCGAGGGTCTGAATCTGCTTAATCGCGACGTCGCACCCGCGATCTCCGACGTTATCGTCAAGGGCATGGCGATCAGGCAGGACGATAGGTACCAAACAGCCGCGGAGATGCAGAAGGCGCTTCGTAAGTCGTTTAATCAAGGGAAGCAGCCGACTCAGGCGGTGACGGAGGTCCTGCCAAGCCTGGATATTGATACTACCGAGGCCCCAACACGTATCGTAACGGCCGCCCCCGCGAATCCGACGCAGGTTAACGCGGCACCTGACAACGGCAGCACGACGATGGAATCGACGATCCAGATGGATCATGCTGAGGTGGCGGAGGTCCTGAGGCAGTCTGACGTGAAGGCTGATGCTGTAGCAGAAACGCCGCCCCCTCCGGACGCTGTAGCCAAGGATGTCGTTGCCGAGCCGCCGCCGGGTGCGAAACCGGTCGCGAGTGCTACCTCATCGGTTAGCCCGCCCATGACAGCCGGCAGAGCTGCGGCCGCACCCCATAAGGCGAGATCGTCGACCGCAGGGTTCCTGATCGGCGGCCTGGTCGGCCTGGTGCTCCTTGCTGTCGCAGCAGGCGGTGGATGGTACGCCTATGATCGATACTATAAGGCGAGCCAGACGGCGCCGGCGCCGACACCTGTTCCGGCCGCGTCGCCTGTTGTGAACGCCAACGTGCCTCCGACAAACACGGACAACGCTAATGGGGAGGTATCGAATTCCGGCATAAGTTCGGCCAACACAGATCAGGAGACGGAGGCGAACGTGCAGACCGGACCGTCAACACGTTCTACACCGAATTCGCCCTCGAGGACGACACAGCCACCGGCTCGCACATCACAGCCGGCGGCGCCCAAATCGACGCCGAAGGCTAAACCTCGCGATGACAGAACGATTATTTTGCAATAGACGCCCATGAGACCACGACACATTCCAATAATAGTTGCGACGATCGTCGCACTGGCAACGATCTGCTTGCCCGTTGCCGCACAGAACAAGCGCGAAAAAGAGCGTGCACGGCAATTGGCAATACAAGCCGACCGGGCCTATCGAGAAAAGAACTATCGGGAGGCGGCGGACAAGTATGCGGAGGTGATCGCGATCCTTCCGAACAATCCGAATGCTCACTACGCCAAAGGCTCTGCCCACGTTGACCTGAAGGAATACGATGACGCTCTGAACGAATTCACGCTCGCGATGAATAAGGGGTTCCGGCCGATCCTTGCGATCCATAAGATCAGAGCTTTCGTCTATAACGAGCAGAAGAATTTCGATGCGGCGGCAGCCGAACTTGAAAGGGCACTCGGCATCGCACCAAAGGATATTCAAATTCTAAAAGATCTCGGCGGCGTGCAGATCAATCGTCAAGCGTATCAGCAAGCCCTAGATATCCTGGGCCGGGCCGCAAAGATCGCACCCCAGGACGCGGATGTCTATTACAACATCGCTCGTGTTCATAACGCTCAGGGCGATTTTGGGAATCAGCGGACGGCGGCGGAGACGGCGCTTGCCAAAGGGACACGTTTCCCTGGCGAGGCGTATTACCTTCTTGGCGACGCTTGCCGCAAGCAGAATGATACGCCGTGCGCCATTGAGGCATTTCAGAAATCGGCCAATGCGAAACCCGACAATTTGCAGACGTACAGAACTCTGGCTGAGATCTTCCAGGACGAGAATCGTTTCCCCGACGCTATCAATATTCTGAAACAGGGGCTCGTTGCCTTTCCGGCCAACGGCCATTTGTACACGGACCTGAGCCGGTATTACAGCTTTGATGACCGCCCGAACGAAGCGATCCAGGCCGCAAAATCCGGCATTCAGATCTTGCCAAACCAATCGGCGGCCTACACTAATCTCTGTCGGGCGTATAACGAAACGAAGCAGTACGATCTGGCCGTCAAGGAGTGCAATACGGCGCTTCGGCTAAAGCCGGACGACGGCGAGACCAATTTGTATCTCGGCAATGCTAACGTTAATCAAGGACGAGCGGTCGAGGCGAACAAGCTGTATGCGCAAGCCGTCAAGGGCCTTGAGAAGCTGACCGCTATGAGCCCGAAGTTGTCAGAAAACTGGTATCTGCTTGGCAACGCATATTATGCGGACAGGCAGACTGACAAGGCGATCGAGGCCTATACGAGATGTCTGACGATCAGCCCGAAATTCCTAAGGGCGAGGTTCAATTTGGGTATTGCTCAAACTTTGAAGAAGAACCGCGCGGCTGCTATGGAGCAGTACGAGCGCATACTGACGGTTGATAAGGACCTGGCGACACGGCTCAAGGCCTACATCGACAGGATGTAAGTTCAGAGCCTTGTTCTTCCCGCCCGGCGCTGTGTGCTGACATTCACGCTTTGCAGCATGAAGACCACTCGGACGCTGTCCGGCCGGTTTTCGACGCTTGAAGGGACGAAAGGAGCATACGCAGAGTCCGTCTCAAGGGCCTTTCGGAGGTCGTCGACAAGCCGCTGATCATTAGCTGGTTCGACGACCTCCGAGATGCGGGCCAGTCCGTTCCCGAAGACGTCCGCCACGATCACGACCTCCTCATCCCGCATCTTTCCACGAACCAGCGACTTGGTCAGGGCGATCAATGCTCCCTGAGGATTGACGCTGGGCGATTCGGCGGCTACTGCCATTCTGCTGTATGCAAGGTCGCTCGCCGATATTTCATCGCTGCCGTTCACCCGATCCGGATCGAAGGGCCTCGCGAGCATTACAGTTGCCGTGCCTCCGGGCCGTCCGGCCGAGAGGCGATCGGTTTGCAGGACCCCGGAAAACATCATCGTCAGAAAGCCGAACGCGATCAGCACCGATGCCGCAACACCGACGCCATATGGCATGACCTGAAGTTCCAGCCAATGTCGCAGGCCGGGATGAAGGAAGCCAGTTCGGGTGCTGACCGCCTCGGCGACCATCATGCTTCGAATTTGCCGAGCGCGGGAATGTGGAAGTCGTGGCCGGCTTAGCCGACCCAGGCCCAATCGCATCTGACGAAACTGAAACAAGCGTTCACGACAGGTAGGGCACTGGTCCAGGTGCTCGTGCCTACCGGTTTTGAGGTTCGTGCCGGCTTGGGCATTCTCAAGCGAAAGATCAAATTCTACTTCCGAGCACTTCATATTACCTCGCTGATGCAAATGGCTCACTAACCCCGGCTGTTCCGGATGGAACAACGTTGGCCGAGGCCGTTCAGGCAAGCACAAACGGCGACTCCCTTATCGATGTTGCTGGTCGACTCAAATATCGCTATTCGCTCGTGCGGCTGCTCGGCATCGGTTTTTCGCTTGCTTGACCTATCGTTTGGCACCGATGTTTATTGACTCAAAACAAAACCGGGGCAAGTCAGCCATTTGCATCAAATTATCAACATCCACTCAGCCGTCGTCGCAATTGTTCACGGCCGCGCGAGATCCGAGACTTCACGGTTCCGATCCCGACACCGGTGACGGCGGCAGTTTCCTCGTAGCTCAAGCCCTCAACATCGCATAGCACCACCGCCTCACGAAAGGCCGGACTTAGTTCGCCGAGTGCGACGCTTAGCTCATACTCTCGTTCCTTGCTGAGCGTGACCTCTTCCGGCGTCGGGCCGCGGTCCGGGATCATCGTCGAAAGTGGGGTCTCAGAGTCGCCCAGGGCCGAGTCGAGCGATATCGTCAAGTCACGCCGCCTGCGCTTCCACCAGCGGAAGCGATTTCGCGATTCATTGATCGCGATCCTATAGAGCCAGGTCTTCAGTCGGGCATCACCTCGGAAATGCCGCATCGACCTAAGAGCCTTGAGGAAAGTATCCTGTGTCAGGTCAGCGGCTTCGTCGGGCGAATCGGTCAATCTATACAACAGGGCATATATGTCGTCTGAGTATAGGTCGACAAGGGTTCCGAACGCCTCGGTGTCGCCTGCTCGTAGTTTGTCAACAAAGCCTACATCCTCCGCCGTATTGGGGAACTCGGCACGGGACGGGACAGACATACAAGAAATCCCTTCGTCGTCAATAGCGATCGACTCGTTGAAGACCATCGTTCGTCCCGTTTGCGATCCCGTGGTCACGGGATCTGTCAAGTTGCCTCCCGTTTTCGACGGGCCAAAACATTAGACACCGCCGTGCGGAACTTGTTCCCAAGAAAATTGCAGTTTTCCATCGCGATCCGAACATGCGAACATCTGTCTGAGATTTGCCCGTTGTTATTTGCTCTAGACATGGTTTTAGGCTAAATTAACTCTTTTGCATAGTCGCCGCTATCCGGCACTAATATAACGCGCAAAGGTTGGTTTGATTGCACTTTTTTTGACGAATGGGGAAGAAGAAACGACGATTTGAGCAGCTCCAAGCCGCGGCTGCGACACCAAAAGAAAAAAAGACCTACGTGGACCCGCTCCAGCAGCAGGTCGTTCCTCGGCTTGAAGAGGTCGGGAAGAAGCTTGAAGGAAAAGGGCGGACAGTCCTCTACGGAATAGCGGCGATCGTGCTGGTCGTACTTGCCGTGGTCGTGTTCATGCGGATTACGCGAAACTCGTCGGCCGCCGCTCAAACGGCCCTTGGAAAGGCTATCGAGACGTCACAGGCCCAGATCTCTGAGACCGGGGCACCTGCGGGCTCGACCGCGAAAACCTTCAAGACCGAGCGTGAGCGCTCCGAGGCCGCCATCGCGGAATTTCAAGTTGTCGTGGACACCTACGGCGGAGCGGCGGCCGAGAAGGCAAAGTACTTTATCGCGGTTAGTCGCCTATACATTGATCGCCCGGCAGCCATCACCGAACTCGAAGCTCTTTCCGGGCAAGATTCTCCGGTCGGCCGACTCTCGAAGTTCGCACTTGCCGAAACTCGCATCGGAGACAGCCGGTTCGATGACGCCGTCAAGTTGCTCGAGGAACTGCTTGACGCTCCGGAATCGGTCATCGCGAAGGACACCGTAAATTTTGAGCTTGCTAAGGTCTACGAGAAGCAGGACAAGAAAGCGGAGGCGTTGGAACTTTACTTTACGATCGCAAAGACTGCCAGCGAAGCGAAGGATGCCGACGGCAAAGCCATTCGGATGTCACAGACAGCTATCGAGGCGAAAAAGAAGGTCGAAGAGATGGACCCCGAACGAGCAAAGCAGATCGTCGAGCCCGCACCGGAGGCTCCTTTCGCCGGAGGGATGCCTCCCGTCCAGATCCAATAGACTTAGCGGAATCTCGCCCTTATTCCAGCTCTTTTGTTTAGTGGACTAACCGACTGTGGGTAACATAGACCGCGCTGATATCTCAAGGCTTAAGCCCGACACGGATGTGGCGACGGGCGAAGATGCAACCGTGGCGATCCGAGTATCACCGCATGGATACCTCAAGGGCGTCATGTTAGGGACGTTCCTCACCGGCTTACTCTTTTATCTCCGTTTTGATCTCGCCGCCTATGCGGTCTTTTGCACGTCTTGGATATTTCTCCCATTCTTCGCCCTCAACGATAGGATAACTTTTGACGGCCGCCATCTAAAACGGACTGGGTTCTTGCCGCGGCTGTGGGGCTGGTTCAACGGTGGCCGCAAGCGACTGAAGGTAACCGACGTTGAGCAAGTCGAGACGCAAGCCATCAGAGCGGTTCGACGTGGAGGCAACGTTCATTATCGATATCGAACGGTTCTGCACGGTAAGGGCGTGAGTGTCGCATTTGCGTCAGGCGGCGAGGCCTTCAGGCAGATGATCATGGCGATCCTACCGACGCTGCACGATGACGCCCTCGACGTGCGGTCGTTGGATCTCCGCCGCTTTCTCAGCGACCCCAAAGAAGTCCTGATGAAGGCCGAATTTGCTCGGATCCCGTCGGCCGAGGTGCTGGAGGCGGCAGCGTTGCCGCTCCGTGGTCGGGGCGACGGCGTAAGAGCATCCGTGACCGACACGGATACTTGCTCAGAGGAACTCCATATCATGGCGAATGAACTTCGGCTTGCCGGTCATTTGCCGCGAGCCCTGGAATCATTTCGGCGTGCCCTTGTTGGACGGCGCGCAGGAGCCAGGCTCCTGTTTGACTTTGCCCGGTGTCTCAACTCCTACGCGGCCATGAGGCATGATAGCCGGTTAATGCGGCGTTCGATCGCAGCCCTCCGTCTGTCCGAACGACGTGGCGCTGATGACCCAAAACTGCTATCGGAGATCGGCGAATGCTACGTGCAATACGGTGAATGGCGGCGTGCGAGCGAGTTATTTCGACGTGTCCTCGACAGGTTTGGCGACAGCGTCCGTGCCGCTCGCGGGCTCGCCGAACTGGCTCTCAGGGACGGCAAGATCGCCCACGTGATCCATCATTTCGCCACAGCCAATCGAGTTGCTGAGACGCCGGCCCTTCGTCGTTGGACGGGCGGCGAAGCTGAATACTTCTCACGCCTCAACAGCGACGAGGAGTACATGGAGACCGAGATCAGCCGAGTCAATCTGCTTGATACGGTCGAGCGAGGGCGCCGCACGGCTCTTCGTATCGCATTTCTTGCATTTCCGGCTGTCTTCATCGGGGTCTTCTTTGAGGATGAGCTTATTGCGAACATTGGCTGGGCCGTGACGAGCGTTGCCCTGCTCATCTGGACGGGCCTGGTCATAACCTCGAGACTGTTGGCACGTCGGATCCCCTACGACCTGGTTGCAAGTGACGACTAGAGACCCTGTTGACATTCGGGCTACGAAACTCGGTCACACCGTCGTTTGATCACGTCCAACAGCCGATCCTGAAAGTCTGCCAGAATGATGTCGCCCCAGAATTTGCCGTAAAAGTTGATCTTCGATGTCAGCCGATACCCGGACGTCAGCCTAAGGCGGACCTGAGATCCGTTTAGCGGTTCAATCTCATAACCTGCCTCGACAAAGTTGAAATAGTTGCCCCTAAGCACGTGCTCGTCAAAGACCCGCTCCGCGATCGTGTTGGGATCGACGACGATGTCGAACGTGACCTTGCGATGCGGCTGCCAGTCGATGATGTGCTCGACAAATGTGAGGCCGCCCTCGAAATGTCCTTTCCGCAATGCACGCGGCTCCTCGGCCATCAGTTCTGCCTCGATCGGACGCGGGATGCCAAGGTAGTTAAATGTCCCCCTGCGATATTCGCTCTCGCTGATCTCAGGCACGCGGACGATATTTCGCCAGACCTCGTCGGCTCCGGCATTGATAACGACCTCGCTTGTAACCGAATACACCTCTGACGGGCTCTTGACAGCGTACTCGACCGGTGCGATCAATACCGGCAGCAGCATGAATGCTATGGCCGGGAGGACGTTCTTTTTGGAGCGCTGATGCAGAATGACCAGCCTAAAGATTAGCCCTCCGATCGTGCCGAGAACGAAGAACGGAGCACCAAGAATGATGAGGCAAATAAGGCTCTCAATCCTTAGAATCCACATCGTTACGAAGAGCGACAGGACGGTGATCCAGGGTAAAAAGATGATGTAGAGATACGAGCGGACCTGAGCCTCGTTCGCGAAAACTAGCGGGATGACACCGAGGACGGCCGGTATCAGGAATAGATACGTAAGCGAAGCCAATGCCATCTGCTGGCCCCATACGAGCCGGGTAATAAGCCCGTAGCCTATACCGATCACGACGCCGAACGCCAGGAGATAGTATTTAGTCGTGAACCGGGCCATAGCTTCCGCCGCGGGCCATTAACGCCCGGCCGCTTTCTCGGGTGGGTTGAGCATTGCCGACCATCGATACTCGGGAGCGTCCCATCCTGTTTCCAGCTTATTCAGGATAAAGTCCGTCATATGATCGACGATCCAGCGGTGGTTCTTTTCGCCGACGGATGCAAGCTCGGCGTCGGGGGCCGGATTCATAAAGTCGATCGCATACGGGATGCCGTCCTTGATCGCAAATTCCACCGTGTTCAGGTCGTAGCCCAGTGCGGTGCAGATCGTGATCACGTCCTGCTCGACACGCTTATGAAGCTCGGGTGACAGATAATCATCTACATCGACGTACTGCATGCCCGAGAGATATGGCTTCGACGGGTCGTAGGGCATTATGAGGACGCTCTGTTTGCCGACGCAGTAGCAGCGGACGAACTGGTCATACTCGATGCCTTCCTGCAGCGTCATGCAGAGCGTCGAGGATTCGTTGTATTCGGTGAAAAGCTCTTCGAGCGAATGTATCTTCGACACGTTTTTCCAGCCACCGCCGTCGTGGGGTTTCAGGAACGCGGGAAAGCCCACGTAATCCACAACCCCCTCCCAATCGATAGGGAATTCGAGGTTGCGAAGCGATTCGCTCGTGATGTCCTTGATGTAGCTGTGCTGCGGCAGCAGGACGGTCTTTGGTATCGCCACACCGATCTTGGCCGCGAGCGAGAAGTTAAAGAACTTGTCATCAGCCGACCACCAGAACGGGTTGTTGATGATATACGTCCCCTCAAGCGCCATTCGCTTGAGCATCGCCCGGTAATACGGCACCTCGTGGGAAATGCGGTCGATGATGACGTCGTAACGCTTTGGCTCATCAAGGCGAATGCCGCCGACAGTAACCATCTCTGCAGTGACATCGCCACCGCCGTTCTCGTTAATGCTGTTGATTATCGACTCCGGAAACGTGACCTCACGCCCGACTAATATTCCAACTGTTTTCATACCTTGATTATTGAGAAGGAAATCACCATCATGTCCAGTTCTCGACCGTAAGTCCGGGAATACGCGAAAAATGTCGAACGTTATTTGTCACCATTGTGCAGCGGAGACTGACAGCATGTGCCGCGATCAGTACATCAAAATCACCGATCGGCGTCCCTCGTTTTCTGAGGAGGCTGTTCAGACGGCCAAATTCTGCTGCCGCATTCGCGTCAAACGGCAGTACCTTGATCGGCTCGATGAATTGATCGATCGCCCTATGGATACGCGACGATTCCTTAAGTTCCGCACCCAACCGCAGTTCGGCCAAGGTGATCGAGCTTATCGCAAGATCGTGAGGCGGAGCGTGTCGGATCCGTTCGTGAACGCGGCCTTGCGATCTTAGGGCGTAGCTAACGCTATCGGTATCGAGGAGATATTTCATCGATACCTAGTCGAACGGATTCTTGTGAAGCGAGATGTCGACGTTGGCCGGCCTCGGTATATCCTCGTCCTCCCTTAAGGAACCAAGAGAAGACAAAAACTCGTCGCTCCATTCGTCGGGCGGGGAACTGGGCTCCAATATAACCTTGCGTCCCTCGCGGCGCACGATTACTTCGACTTGATCGTCATCAAACCGACAAGACTTAGGAAGTCTCACCGCCTGGCTTCCTCCATTTCTGAATATTCGAGCACGTTCTACCATCGGTCAAAAGTATATACTAATATATATACATTTGCAATCCTCACTTCGACCCCGGCAGAAGTTCGAGGTTGCCCATCTCGCGATTGTACATATCGAGCTGCCCGACCTCGTCTGCGGTGGCGTCGAGCATTTGCTTGGTCATCGCGATGGAATCCGAAAGTTGCTCAAAGTCGAGGAGAGAGAATTTCTCGGGCGTCGATATAGTGACTATCTCGTCGTTGAGGTAGCTGAAAAAGTTCTCGATTGACTGAAGCTGGCCCTCGACGAGCTTGACGCTGCGTTCGATCTCGTCGAACGAGGCGACACGCCGTTTGAGGATCTCGACGTTGGTCTGCTGTATGCGTCTCGTTTTGTCGTCGGTCGCGGCTTCCATCGCGCGATAGGCCTGTGACAATTGATTGTGAACGGCCGTGCGATTGATGGATTTTAAGTGCTGCTTGCGGCGGCGATAGACGTCGAGAAGCTCGACAAAATCTTCCCAACGCTGGTCGAGGGCCTGGAGATTACTCGGCAGCGATGACGCACCGGTAAACTTTCGATAGTTGTCCTGGATCTTGTCCTTGAGCCAACGGAGATATTCGACGGCTTCGCGTTCGCGGGGCGTAAAGCTCTTGATCAAGCCTTCACGATTGGCATTGTGGGCGGCCAGCAGTTTTTGCCTGTGACGATTCGCGACAAGTTGCCGATATGACGGCAGGTTCGGAACGACCATTATGTAAACCGCCTCGGCGATCAGCGCGATCAGCAGCGGTATCCAACTGCCGGTAAATGCTGCAGCCGCAAGGAAGCCGGCGAGGGCCCAGAAATTAAAGGGCTCCTTTATCGCTTCCTTCGCATAACTCTGGTTGAATTTCGCGAGGTCTGTGCGGTATTTCGCAAGGTCGGCCATGGAATAAGAAGCTAAACGCTTAGCGCGGCAGAAATTCGTGAACTCACTATTCGCGATAACGGAAGCTGCACGAAGAAATCCAAGGGATAAAGTGAGACTTCGGCGTTGTCGTCCGTAACCCACGCATCGTCACCCGAAATAGCGATCTTGTAAAGTTTGGACAAAGTCAGGTGCCCCGGATCGTCCTTGATGCACACCGCGAACACTTTCTTTAACGGCTTCGGCAAACCTTCAACGGCCCAAGTGGTAGTTCTCCACCCGTTATCGTCTATTGAACGTTCTACTATTTTCGCTTTAGCCATAAGGCAACATCCTGTCTTAGATCTTCAAGTTCCTTGCTGTCGAGGTCAGACTTTTCGCCCTTAGAGAAAATGTCGAGCAGTAAAACACGGCCTACCGATAACCGAAGAAAGTAGATGATCCGCATTCCGCCTCGTTTTCCCCGTCCCGATGACCCCCATCGCATTTTCCTCATCCCGCCGGAGTTCGGTACCACAACACCGCCCTCGGGGTATTCAGAGATTTTCAACTGAAGTTTCGCGATCTCATCATCATCGATCAACTTGGATGCATTCTTTACGAATCGCGGGGTCTCAGTAAATTGCAAGTAGTCCATCGCCTAAGACGATTGATGCGCGTCCTTTACCTCGACGTTCTCAATAATTTCTGCCTCCTGTACTGGCGCTCCGGCCTCGATCTGTTTGCTCTCAGGCGGCGTTCCCGCACCGAGCATGCCCATTTGCTGTTTGTATTCGAGCAGCTTGTCCTGCATCTGAATGTCCATCGCCTCGCGTTCGATGTCGGCCATCTGGTTATCGACCGAGGCGGCCCCAAGCTGGAGTTTCGCTTCGGCGGCGGCAACGCGGCGGTCGATCTTTTCGCGCATCTCGTTGAATGTCGAAGCGTCGTCGCCGATGTTGAAAGCCTCCATCGTCTGGGCGAGCTGTTCCTGCAGCTTGGCCTGCTTGGCCGCTGAGATGAGCTGCATCGCCTCGGCGGTGCGCTTCTTCATGTTGAGCACGTAATTGTCGCGTGCTTTTAAGGCCTGCTGCGAGGCCATCTGGGCCTGTTCGGCTTGCGTCCCCGTTCTTTCCAGGTCCGCCTGCGCCTGCTGCAGCTGGCCGATGTAGGCCGTGGCGATGTCGTCGCGGCCCATCTTGACCGACGCCTTGATCTTGCTGTCAAGCTCGACGACCTGCGTCGAAAGGTTTTCTTTCTGCTTTAACAGCAGCCGCTCGGTCGCCATCACCTGTGCGACGGAGTTGTTCAATTCCGGCACGCGATCGCGCATGTCGCGTATCGTTTGCTGCAGCACCAGTTCGGGGTTCTCGATCCGATCGAGCGCGGCCCCCGACGTGGCAAAAAATACTCGTTTGATCCTCGCCCAAAGTCCCATTTTTATACGTGCTCCTAAACTATTATCTTAAACCGCCCACAGGCCAAATTCCTTACGACCGGCCATGTGCGGAAGTTGCAAATTCTGGGAATCAGTATAACAGGAAACGGCCGATCTGAAACCCGCGAACTTGCTCATTAGGGTGTTCCGGTGCGTTCCGCGTGTTCCGTTCGCGTTCCACCCCTGAGCGGAACGCTGCAAACGACTGTAATGATTAGAGTTAACTGCCATTTTTCACCCGTGTTCCACGAATTTCGCGCAAAAAATAAATCTGCGGTTCCGGACTTGCATATATGAGACAAGATAGCACAAAAGGCCCATAAAGTCAAGGGTTTTCTCGATCGGTGTAAGTAGCACATCATATGTCCGGTAGTTGTAGCAGATGAAATGTCCGCTTTCTGCGGCGAGGGGTGAAAGAGAAGATAGCTTCAGGAAAAAGAAGCTATGGAAGAAAGCCCGGGCGTCGCGATGGAGAAGGCGATGACAAGACAGGAGATCATATTGCGAGCGTTTGCAAAGAAGATCAGTTGGATAGAGGCGGCAGAGATATTAGATATCAGTTGCCGGCATTTACGGAGGATACGGGAGAAGTATGAAGAGGTGGGGTATAGTGCGCTGTTTGACAAGCGAGTAGGCAAAGCGAGTCCGAAGCGGATACCAGTTGAAGTGGTAGAGCAGGTGATGGGGCTTTATCGGGACAAGTATTTTGATCTGAATGTAAAGCACTATCACGAGAAGCTCGTCGAGGAGCACAAGATCGAGGTGAGCTACACATGGGTCAAGGGGCTGCTGCAGGGAGCGGGTCTGGTGGCGAAAGACGCTGTGCGAAAGAAGCACCGGAGAAAGCGGGACAGAAAGCCTCTAAAGGGGATGCTGCTGCATATCGACGGGTCACATCACCAGTGGTTTGGCGATGAGAGCTGGCACGATCTGATCGTGATACTCGATGACGCCACGGGCGAGATCTATTATGCCGCTCTGGTCGATGCGGAATCGACTTCGACGATCATGAGGGCGATCAGGCAAGTTGTTGAAAAAGAAGGCGTTTTCTGCAGTCTCTACTCTGATCGTGCAAGTCATTTCTGGCTGACGCCAAAGGCGGGAGAACCGGTGGATAAACAAACACTCACGCAGGTCGGACGTGCACTGCCGAGCTCGGGATCACAATGATCCCGGCTTACTCGCCGCAGGCACGAGGGCCCCGCGAACGCGGGGGCCGAGGCTTCCCGAGGGATATCAACGCCTGAGGAGGCAAACAGATTCTTGAAAAGAAGCTATATTCGCGAGTTCAACCGAAAGTTCACCGTCGTGGCGCGCCGCTGGTGCTTCGGCTTTTGGGCCATGTTTGAGGGACGATCTCGACCGTGTTTTCTCGATCAAGATCGCGAGGACGGTTAATCGCGACAACACCGTCAAATATCGTAACTTGGTGCTCCAGATCGACCGCCAAATATGGCGCTCCTCCCTCGACGTGGCCGCGTCACTGTATATCAGCACTTGGACGGCTTCATCTCGATCGGCTACGGGCCCAGGCAGATCGGCCGATATTCAGCCGATGGAAAACCATCTGCCCGAGGTGAGCGGCTCAGACGGCCCGTTGCAGGAAACGGGCGCGCCCTTTCCTGCAACAAACACAAACCGGACATTTGATGTGCTAACAAAACCGGACATCTTCATTTGCTATCAACAGGGTTTTCTCGATCGGGTAGTGGTCTACTTTGAATAACCGCCTTTCCGCGAACTCTGCGACCCATTCTCTGCTCTCTCTGCGTGGAAGAATCCTGAGCAAATAGTCCACGCAGAGAACACAGAGAATTTCGCAGAGATCGGAGAGACGATCACAATTTCAATCTGAATCATTTCCCTCGACCGAGCTACGGTCCTTGCAAGAAGCGGCGGTCCCCGGCGTTCACACACCGTAGGAGCGGCCTCTTGCATCAAAGGTCATAGCTCAAGAAATCAAGGTGAAGTATGATTACACGGTCAGCTTCACTCAGAACCAAGGATCGAAACTACTATGCGAAAAGCGATCTCATACCTATTGGTAATAACGACGTATTTGAGCTTTATATCGCAGGCCGCGATTCCGGCCGGCGGACAGGTAATTGGAAAAGCGATGGAACAGCGATTAAAGGATGTGCCCGACGGGCTTAAATTCAGGCTTAGCGAAGGGGTCGAGGGAGCCGAGACGCGTGAGAAACAGCAGCTACCGTCGACCGATCCGCTGTCGCAGTCTGACACGGGTGGTTTGCTCAAACGCGTGCCTGATATCAAGACGGACAAGGACGATAAGACAGAATTTGCAAAACGCATAGGTACGCTGCCGGCGCCGAAAACCGGTCAGAAGATCCCTGTCAAATTCCCGTCCGACGAGATGCGCGCGGCCCCGAATGTCGATAATTCGGGCGCGCTGCAAGTAATTCGCTGGTCGCCGGAGGGCGAGGTGCCGCTCGCGCCGGACCTGAGCGTGACATTCTCTCAGCCGATGGTCGCCGTTACGTCACAGGATGAGGCGGCGAAGTATGCGCCGGTCGAATTGACGCCGCAGGTCGAGGGCCGCTGGCGTTGGCTGGGGACAAAGACGCTGATGTTCGACACCACAAAGCGCTTTCCGATGGCAACAAAGTTCACGGCCCGCGTTCCCGCCGGAACCAAGTCGGCTACCGGCCAAACTCTCGCAAAAGACGTCGTTTGGACCTTCACCACGCCGCCGCCAAAGGTCGAGCAAATGATCCCGCAGAACCAGATCACGCGACGCGACGCATTGATGTTCGTGTTGTTCGATCAGGAGATAAACCCTGAGGCCGTGCTGCAGACGATGGTCGTGACCGGCGGCGGCAAACGCCTGCAGGTCCGCTTGGCCACGCAGGAAGAGGTCGACCGCGATGGCAGCATTTCGTATTACTCAAAGGCCGCGCAGCCGCGGCGTTGGCTTGCGTTTAGAGCAGTAAATCCCGACGGTTCGACCGAAAATGCGCTTCCCGCGGCTTCATCGATCGTTGTCAATGTTGACAAGGGAACTCCGTCTGCCGAAGGGCCGCTGACGACGCAGAAGGCGCAAACGTACAGCTTCAATACCTACAGCCCGATGAAGTTCAACGGCGGCTTTTGCAACTACCGCGGTTCGAAGAAATGTTCGCCGTTCGACACGTGGATGATGGAGTTTAACAACTCGATCGACTCGTCGAAGTTCACGAAGGAAATGGTCAAGATCGAGCCTGCGGTCGAGGGCCTGAATATCTATCCTTCAGGCGGTTATGTCTATATCCAGGGCTATAAAAAGGGCCGGACAAGCTACAAAGTAACGGTTGACAGCACGCTCTCGGACATTTTCGGGCAATCTCTCGGATCGAGCGCGACCGCGACGTTCAAGGTGGGCCAGGCTGACCAGAATCTATACGCGCAGGGCGGCTTTATGACCGTTCTCGACCCGAACTCGCGACCCGCTTTCTCGATCTATTCGACAAATCACAACAGCGTCAAAGTGCGGCTTTACGCCGTCCAGCCAAAGGATTGGCAGCAGTTTCAGAACTACGTGCGGCGGATAAACTATGACGACGGCAAGCGGCCGGCAATACCTGGTCGTCTAGTTTCGGACGACACGGTGCCGATCGCCACAAAGCCCGACGAAATGGTCGAAACGCGCATCGACGTGTCAAAGGCGCTCAACGGCGGCTTTGGTAACGTCATAATCGATATCGAACCGACCGTTCGCCGCGACAAATATGACCGCACGCGGATCTTTACCTGGCTTCAGGCGACACAGATCGGATTGGACGCATTTGTTGATAATACGGAGCTTGTCGGATTTGCGACCGAACTGAAGACGGGCAGGCCGCTGTCTGGCGTTGAACTGTCGATCTTTCCGAACGGAAAGGCCGTCAGCGTCGCTGAGACGCCCGAGCCAGGCATTTTTGAGAGGGCTTGGAACTGGATCACGAGCTTTGGCAGCGGCGGGCCGAACAATGAGGTCGAGGCGGTCGAACCGGATGGTTCGGTACTAGATACCGAGACCGTCGCCGAGGCCCAGGCGAACACGACGGGCGAGAATGGCATACTTCGACTTTCGCTGCCCGACCAGGCTCCCGAGATGCAGAATCTGCTGATCGCCAAGCGCGGTAAGGATGTCGCGTTCCTGCCCGAGAACACCGATTACTATTGGCAGGACAGCGGTAACTGGTACAAAAAGCCCACTTACGATCACTTGCGCTGGTTCGTCTTTGACGACCGTAAGATGTATAAGCCCAAGGAAGAGGTCGCCGTAAAAGGCTATATCCGCAAGATCACGGGCGGCAAGCTCGGCGATGTTGAGGGGCTGGCCGATGCTGCAAGCGGCTTCACCTGGTCGGCAAAAGACCCGCGAAACAACGAGATCGCAAAGGGCACGGGCGATCTGAACGCCTTTGGCGCGTTCGACTTCAAATTCACGCTGCCCGATAACGCGAATCTTGGATACGCGAGGATCGATCTTTCGACAAGCTCCAGCCTGGGCGGGACGACGTATCAACATCAGTTCCAGATACAGGAATTTCGTCGGCCGGAATTCGAGGTTTCAGCCAAGGTCGAGACCGAGGCTCCGCACTTCGTAGGCGGCAACGCAATGTTGTCCGTCGAGGCAAAATACTACGCCGGCGGCGGCCTCGCGAACGCCGAGACTAACTGGACCGTTACGGCCACGGCGACGAATTACACGCCGCCGAACCGTGATGATTTTACGTTCGGCACATGGACGCCGTGGTGGGGCCGTCACGGTTATGAGGATTACGGCTACGGACGCGGTTATGGCGGCAGATCGTCGCAGACGTTCAAGGGCGTGACCGACGCCAGCGGCAAGCATCTGCTAAAGGTCGATTTTGAATCGGTCAAGCCGCCGCGCCCGTACGCGATCACGGCCTCGGCTGCGGTGCAGGACGTGAATCGCCAAACGTGGGCGGGCCAGACGTCGCTGCTCGTGCATCCGTCGAATCTCTACATCGGTATCAAGACGCCGCGCACATTTGTTCAAAAGGGCGAGAAGATCGTCGTCGAATCGATCGTCAGCGACCTCGACGGCAAGCTGATCGCCGGCCGCGACGCCGAGATCAAGGCCGTTCTGAAGGATTGGACATTCGATAAAGGCTCATGGAAAGAGGTTACCGTGGATGAGCAGAACTGCTCCATTAAGTCCACTGAGTTCACTCCGTCCACCTGCACTTTTACAGCCAAGAACGGCGGCCGTTATACGATAACCGCGACCGTAATGGATGATCGCGAGCGGTTTAACGAGAGCGAGTTCACCGTTTGGGTGCCGGGCGGCAAGACGCCGCCGAAGCGAAACGTCGAGCAGGAAGAGGTCCAGTTGATCCCGTCCAAAAAGGATTACGCGCCGGGGGACGTTGCCGAGTTACTGGTGATCTCGCCGTTTGCGGTCGGTGAGGGGGACAAGAGTGTCCGCACTCCGGCGGAGGGCGTGCTGACGCTGCGGCGTGACGGCATCGTCAAGACCGAGCGCTTTACGATGAAGGATTCGTCGATCACGCTGAAGGTGCCGCTTGAGGAGAAATACCTGCCGAATATCACGGCACAGGTCGATCTGGTCGGCGCCGCCGTGCGCACCAACGACAAGGGTGAGACCGACGCGAAGCTGGCCAAACGGCCTGCGTTCGCGAGCGGGAATATCAACCTCTCTATCTCGACCGCCTCGCGAAAGCTAACGGTCACGGCCGATCCGGTCGATAAGACGCTCGCGCCCGGCGGCTCGACAAAGGTCAACGTCGCCGTCACCGATCATCGAGGTGAACCGGTCGCTAACAGCGAGGTCGCGGTAGTGATCGTTGACGAGAGCGTGCTTGCATTGTCGCGATATTCGATCGCCGATCCGATGGGCGTGTTTTATACGCAGCGTGGCGATGGTGTCGCGGATTATCATTTGAGGAAGGATGTGCTGCTTGGCAATCCTAAGGACGTTAAGAATCCGCCGCCACCGCCTCCGTCGGCTACGGCGGACGGAGCCGTGAGTGAAATGGTCACGATCTCGGGAGGCCTGGCGAACGGGCGAGCAATGCAGAAATCGGCTGCGCCGAGTCCTAAAGGCGAACGTAGAGATTTTGCCGCGTTGGAAGCCGACGACGAACGGCAGCAGCAGCCCGGCACGCCGATCAACTTACGGCAAAACTTCAACGCCCTCGCATTGTGGTCGCCGACCGTCAGGACCGATTCGAGCGGGCGTGCGGTCGTCGATCTCAAACTGCCGGACAATCTGACGCGATATCGCATCACGGCCGTTTCGGTCGATACGGGCAAGCGTTTCGGCAAGACGGAATCGAACATCACGGCCAAACAACCGCTGATGGTGCGGCCGAGTGCTCCTAGGTTTTTGAACTTCGGCGACAAGGCGGATATTCCGGTTGTCGTGCAGAACCAGACCGATAAGGATATGGCGGTCGATATCGCGATGCGTATTTCAAATGCGCGGTTCGTGGATGCGAGCGTTGGTGCAGGCGGGACGCCTGCCGTCCAGTCGGGGAAGCGAGTTGTTGTTAAAGCGAATGATCGCGCCGAAGTTAGATTTCCGGTGACGACCGATAAGGCCGGAACGGCGCGGTTCCAGTTTGTGGCGTCGAGCGGCTCGTTCTCTGACGCCGCTGAGATATCGCTGCCTGTATGGACGCCGGCGACGACCGAGGCGTTCGCGACGTACGGGACGACTGATCAGAATGGCGCGATCGTCCAGCCTGTGCAGACGCCGGGCGAGGTGTTCCCGCAATTCGGCGGGCTTGAGGTGACGACCTCATCGACGCAGCTGCAGGAACTGACCGATGCGTTCATCTATCTCGCGCGCTATCGCTACGAGTGCTCTGAGCAGATCTCGTCGCGAATGATCTCGACTGCCGCACTGCGTGACGTGTTGAGCGCTTTCAAGGCCAAGGACATGCCGACGGCTGAGGAGCTGAACGCTCGGTTCGCCCGCGATGTCGAGATATTAAAGTCACGACAACGGGACGACGGTAGCTTTGGGCTGTGGACTAAGGCTAAGGAGCGATACGAATATCCGTTCCTCACGATCCATGTCGCCCACGCTCTGGCGTTGGCCAAGCAGAAAGGCTACAAGGTGCCGGACGAGATGCTCAACAAGACGAAGCCTTATATGAAGGACGTCGAGAAGCATTTTGACAGTTGGTACAAGAATTCCATCGAGGTCCGCTGGACGATCTCAGCCTACGCCCTATACATACGCGATCTGATGGGCGACAAGGACGTAGCCAAGGCCAAGAAGCTGCTAACAGAAATGCGGGGCGGCAAAGCGGTCGGCGCAGACGTTGCTGAGCAGGGCAATTTCGACAAAGCTCCATTCGAGGCCCTCGGCTGGATATTGTCGGTCCTTGCCGGCGATGCAAATTCACAAACCGAGGTCCAGGCGATCATCCGTCACCTGATGAACCGCACATCCGAGACAGCGGCGACAGCGAACTTTGTGACGGACTATCGCGACGGCGCATGGCTCATCATGGCGTCGAACCGCCGTGCTGACGGCGTGCTACTCGAAGCGTTGATAAAGGCGGACGTTAAGAACGATCTCATTCCGAAGCTCGTCCGCGGCCTGCTTGCTCATCGGAAATCGGGTGCATGGTCGAATACGCAGGAGAATGTGTTCATTCTGCTGGCGATGGACAAGTATTTCAACGCCTACGAGAAGGTTACGCCCGACTTTGTGACGCGCGTATGGCTCGGCAACACGTATGCCGGCGAGGAGGCGTTCAAGGGCCGTTCGGTCGATTCGAAACAACTCGACATACCGATGTCGTATCTCGTCGATCAGGGCGGCACTTCGAATCTCATCATCGACCGGCAAGGTGCAGGGCGTCTCTACTACCGCATCGGTATGAAGTACGCTCCAAAGAATCTGAAGCTCGAACCGGCAGATTACGGCTTTACGGTGCTGCGTAAGTACGAGGCTGTTGACAACAAGGACGACGTTAAGCAAAACGCCGACGGCTCGTGGACGATCAAGTCGGGCGCTCGCGTTCGCGTGCGGCTGACGATGGTCGCACAGGCACGTCGTTATCACGTCGCTCTCGTCGATCCGCTGCCCGCGGGGCTTGAGGTGCTCAATCCGGGCCTTGCGGTTACTGAATCGATACCGGCGGATCAAGGCGGCAATACGTCCGTTATCGAATACGGTTCGCCGTCCTTCGGCCACGGCTGGTGGTGGTGGCGCCAGTATTGGTTCGAGCACCAGAACTTCCGCGACGAGCGTGCCGAGGCGTTCGCGTCGCTCCTGTGGGAAGGTGTTTACAACTATACCTACGTCACCCGTGCAACCACGCCGGGGCAGTTCATTGTCCCGCCCGCCAAGGCCGAGGAGATGTATCATCCCGAGACGTTCGGACGGACGGGGACGGACTTCGTAAAGGTTGAATAGTCAGAACCGCCTGCGTAAGCGGGCGGTCAGTTCCTTTCGTTTAAGGCAGGTTTGAGTGGAAGCGGCGGGGGGTTCGCACATCGTGACGAACTGGCCGCCCGCTTACGCAGGCGGTTCTGACTGTCGACGTGCTATCATTCTCGCAATGTTGCGGGCAGCTCCTGAGGTGATAAACAACGCTGACAAATTGCGCGAGGTTCTGCGGCTCGAATCCGGTGCGATCGAGCGGGCCGCCGCTGCGCTGGATGCTGAGCAGGCTGAGGCGGCGTTGTCGCTACTTTACGATTGTGCGGGCAAGACCGTTGTTACGGGCGTCGGTAAATCGGGGGTTATTGGGCAAAAGATCGCGCAGACGCTGATCAGCACGGGAACCGTCGCTGTTTATGTTCATCCTAGCGATGCGCTGCACGGCGGGCTCGGGATCGTTTCGCCGGGCGACGTTGTGATCGCCTTGAGCAATTCGGGCGAGACGGATGAATTGCTGGCGATGCTGCCGACACTGAAACAGCGGGGCGTATCGATGATCGCGATCGTCGGAAAGGTCGATTCGACGTTGGGACGGGCGGCGGATGTTGTCCTCGACGCATCGGTCGATGCGGAGGCTTGTCCGTTGAATCTTGCCCCGACCGCATCAACGACTGTTTCGCTCGCGATCGGCGATGCGCTGGCTATGGTCCTGATGGAGAAGAAAGGGCTTACCGAAACGGATTTTGCCGCAAATCATCCGGCGGGCCAGCTTGGCAAACGCCTAACGATCCGAGTCGTCGATCTGATGCATCCAAGTCCAAACATTGGACCAGACGCAGGCTGGCTGGATGTTGTCCGTGCAATATCGAAGCACGCACTCGGAGCCGTGAATGTTGTGGCCGGCGACGGCAAACTTCTCGGTATCGTGACGGACGGCGACCTACGGCGCACGGTCGAGCAGACGCAGGTGGCGGAACTTGCAGGCCTGACCGCGACCTCGATGATGACGGCTTCACCGATCACCGTGGCCGGCGACCTTCTCGCTGTCGATGCGTTAAAGCTGATGGAAGATCGGCCGTCACAGATATCGGTGCTGCCGGTGGTCGACAGCGAAAAATGCGTAGGGCTGATACGGCTCCACGACATTGCTCGTGCCGGGCTCTAGCCATTTAGGATCCCAAGATGTGACTTCCATCTGCCGACATTCGCCTCATATTTCTTTGCCATATACGTCACGATCTGCCGGATGTGATTCAGGTCGTGGACGGTCCAGGTGGCGAGCAATTGAGACAGCGTGACCTCGCCGAGTACGGGATGGATGCCCGAAAGGGAGAGTTGTTCGGGCGTCAGTTGCCAGCGGATGAGTTTCTCGATATTCGCACTGCGAAGGTGAGCAAACTCTGTCAACAAGTCAGCGAGCGGTTTGCCTTTTGACCTCTCGAACTGCGCAAGCCGGTCAAACGGGACGAATGCGACGCTCTCGCCCTGAGCGAGAATTATCTCAGCTCGAGGGATCCAATCCGTCTCTTCGCCGTGGATCAGATGGCCGATAATGTCGTACGGCCCCCAATTCTCCTGGTCGCCGCTTGTCGCCGTCCAATCGTCTGACAGATCGCCAAGCAGTCGCTGAAGCGTGTAGGGCGTTTGACGCAATATCTCGACTGCTTGGTCCAGCCTGAATTCCATAGCGTTTCGGCAATTATACACTGCGTTTGTTAGAATCACGTTTTTATGGCGTCACCGCTTGTAGCCATCATAGGCCGGCCGAATGTCGGCAAATCGACGTTGTTCAATCGCCTGACGGGATCGCGCAAGGCGATCGTCGGCGACGAGCCGGGCATTACCCGCGACCGGATGTACGGCGAGGTCGAGTGGCGGGCAAAGAGTTTTCGTCTGGTCGACACAGGCGGCATCGTACCCGATGATGAGGCGATCATTCCCGCGAACATTTTCAAGCAGGCTTCTAACGCGATCGAGGAATCAGTAGCGATCATTTGGGTCGTTGATTCGCGTGCGGGTGTGACACCGCTGGACGAGGAACTTGCCGTCTTGCTGCGTAACACAGGGAAACCAGTGTTTATCGGGGCAAACAAAGCTGAGTCTCGAAGGGTCGAGGACGAGGCCGGCGAATTTCACCGTTTCGGCTTCGAACTGATGCCGATATCTGCCGAGCACGGCAATGGTGTGGGCGATCTGCTCGATCAGGTGTTCGATGTTCTCGACCTCGATCCGACACCTGACGAGAAACCGTCGAACGACATTAAGCTTGCCATCATCGGGCGGCCGAATGTCGGCAAGTCATCTCTGCTTAATAAGATACTCGGCGAGGAACGCGTGATCGTCTCGCCGATCGCGGGAACGACGCGTGATGCCATCGACACACATTTGACGGTTGACGGGCAGGATTATCTCTTAATAGATACGGCCGGCATTCGCCGAAAGGGCAAGACGACTGAGATGGCAGAGAAGCTGTCGGTCATTATGGCCCGCAAATCGCTCGAACGAGCCGATGTCGCCATTCTCGTCATCGACGCCGTCGAAGGCGTCACCAATCTCGACGCAAACATCGCAGGCTACGCTCTCGACAGCGGCTGCTCGATCATCATCGCGGTCAATAAATGGGACGCGGTCGAGGAGAAAGAGACGAACACGATCTACGAATTCGAACGCTCATTGCGCGACGCAATGAAATTCCTCGACTGGGCCCCGATCGTGACGATATCGGCGCTGACGGGCCAGCGCGTCACAAAGATATTGCCGTTGGTCAGACAGGCGGCCGAGGCCCGTGATCAGCGAATACAAACCTCGCGCCTCAACCGTTTCTTCGAGGATATGATCTCACAGCCAAAGGGCGGAACGGCACCGGCACCTGTAAAAGGCGGCTTTTCGCGATTGAAAGTGCAGTTCATAACACAGGCGGGCATTCGGCCGCCGCTGTTCATATTATTTACGTCAGGCGGTAAGGCGGGGCTGCATTTCTCGTATCTGAGATATGTAGAAAATCGTTTGCGTGAGGAATTTGGCTTTTTTGCGACGCCGGTCAGGCTCGTCGAACGGCACAAAACGAAGCCGAAGTGATATGCTTCGGAATAAGTGAGAAGTGATAAGTGAAAGGTGATAAGTAGGACTTATCCCTTGTCACTTATACCTTTTCACTTATTCCGAATTTGCTATTGGACTGATGGACGTTGTCTTACTACTGTTTCGAACACTGTTGGCGGGCATCTTTGCGCTTGCGGGGGCGACCAAATTGCTCGACCTCGGCGGTTCGAAGCGGGCGATGCAGGATTTTGGCGTGCCTGCCGGCACGGCGATGCCCGCGGCTGTTCTGTTGTCTCTAGTGGAACTGGCCATTGCAGCGTTTCTGCTGCCGATCGAGACTTCGTGGTACGCGGCGATAGCAGCGCTCGTATTGCTCGCCGTCTTTGTGGTCCAGATGGGCTATCAACTGGCACAAGGCAACGCTCCCGATTGCCATTGCTTCGGGCAGGTCTACAGCGAGCCGGTAAGTTTGGCGAGCGTGGTCAGGAATTTTGTTTTCGCGGTTCCCGCGATAGTACTCGTTGCTTCGGGGGGCGGAATGCAGGGAATGGCTCTTACCGACCCGGGGCTGGATGTGATGCAGTTGGCGTTTGGCGTTGTGATAGTCGGCCTCCTCGTAGCGGCCGTGGCGCAGCTTCGACGGATATTGAAGCGACAGGACGAGATCGTGAAGCGTCTCGACGTGATCGAGGCGGTATCGCACACGGAAGGCCACGTGCATCGTGACGAGGCTGGGCATCCGAACGACGGAATGCCCATCGGCGCGGTGGTGGCGGACTTTGAGGCAAAACGGTTGGATGGTGCCGCGGTCACGCTGGAGGACGTTCGAGCGAACGCGTTGCCGGTGATGTTTCTCTACGTGAGCCCGACGTGCCGGCCGTGTGAGGCATTGCTGCCCGAATTCGCGGCGTGGCAAGAGGAGCTTGCCGGCAAGGTCGATGTCGTCTTCATAACGTCGGGGACAGAAAAGGAGAACGGCGATAAGTTCGGCGATCTCGGGCCGATGCTCATTCAGGAGCACACCGACATCTCTGACCTGATCGGCGCAAGATGGACACCGACGGCCGTTCTCATGGGCGCCGACGGCCGTATCGCGAGCCACGCCGCGCCGGGCGACATCGCGATTCGGGACCTCGTTGGGAAGCTAATGGCAGACGACGCAGGTCGGGAATTTGCCCATTTCACAAACGGTAACGGCACCGCACAGACCTTGAAGATCGGTCAAGCCGTGAAAGGCTTTGCAGTTGTCGATATTGACGGCCGCACACTCACTGATGCCGACCTTAAAGGCAAGGACACACTCGTCACGTTTTGGAGTACAGGCTGTTCGCATTGCTCGGCGATGCTGCCTGACCTGCGCGACTGGGACTCGGCAAAGAACGCCGACGAGCCAAATCTTCTGGTGTTCTCGGACGGCGACGAAGAGACACTGCGGGAGCTTGGTCTGATCTCGCCGATAGTCCTGGATGAAGGCCACCGGACGGCCGCCACGCTCGGGATGTTTGGCACGCCTTCAGCAGTGCTGGTCAACAAGGATGGTGTGATCGTCACCGAAACCGCGATCGGAGCACCGAATATCTGGTCGCTGATCGGGAAAAGGAAATAGTGTCTGTAGCCCGACCGTGAGGGAGGGCGCCCGCCCATATCTACGCGCTGTGGATGCTGCGGGAGCCCTCCCTGACGGTCGGGCTACTGACAGCTTGTTATGACAAAACCTCTTGACTGGCAGATAAGCGCGACTGATGGCAATGCTCGCGCGGGCATTTTGACGACGCGGCGGTCGGTTATCGAGACGCCGGTGTTCATGCCGGTCGGGACGCAGGGCGCGTTGAAGGGCGTCCGTTTCGAGTGGCTTGAGGGCGAGATCGATGCTCGGATAATCCTCGCGAATACTTATCATCTTCTTCTGCGTCCGGGTGTCAAGGCGATCCGTGAGTTTGGCGGGCTGCATAAGTTTACGTCGTGGGGCCGGTCGTTCTTGACGGATTCGGGCGGGTTTCAGGTGTTCTCGTTGGCGGATCTGCGGAAACTGACGGAGGAAGGCGTAGAGTTTCGGTCGCATTTGGACGGGAGCAGACATTTCCTGTCGCCTGAGGTGTCGATGGAAGTTCAGGCGGCTCTCGGTTCTGAGATCGTGATGGCCTTTGACGAATGTCCGCCAGGCGATGCGGGGCATGAGCGGACGAGGCAGAGCCTTGAATTGACAGCACGGTGGGCGGCGAGGTCGAAGAAGCGGTTCGAGGAACTTCAGTCAGAACCACCTGCGGTAGCGGGTGGTTTAGCGGCACTAACCTCGGCCGTGGAGGATCACGTTCAACCACCCACTACCGTAGGTGGTTCTGACAGACAGGCACTCTTCGGCATCATTCAAGGCGCGGGACATCATGATCTAAGAAAAGAAAGCCTCGACCGCACGGTCGAGATCGGCTTTGACGGGTACGCGATCGGCGGTTTGAGTGTTGGCGAGGAGAAGCCGGTGATGTACGGCGTGCTGGAATTTCTCGCGCCGCAGATGCCGGCCGATGCCCCAAGATATCTGATGGGTGTCGGCACTCCTGAGGACCTTATCGAGGCGGTCGGGCGTGGCGTGGATATGTTCGATTGCGTGATCCCGACGCGGAACGGGCGCACAGGCGGCGCATTTACGTCGCGAGGCAAGCTCAATATTCGAAACGCAAAGTTTGCCCTCGACGATGAGCCGCTCGACCGTGATTGCCCATGCTCGGTATGCAGCCGCTATTCGCGGGGCTATCTAAGGCATCTTTACCAGGCCGGCGAGATGAATGCTGCGATTCTGATCTCGCATCACAATGTCGCATTCTTTGTCGAGACCATGCGACGGGCCCGGGCGGCGATCCTCGACGGGGCGTATCAGACCTTCAGGACGGCATTTCTCGAAAAATTGCGAGAGTACGATGCTGCGTTTGATTAAGGTGCAGCAAATGTATATTATTTTGCTTTTGTCTTTTTGACTCGACCTGTGATGAATACTTTCTTACTGCTTTTTGAAGGTGAAGCGGCCGGTGGCGGCAGTCTGCTCTGGACGCTGCTTCCATTTATCTTCATTTTCGGCATCTTCTATTTCCTCGTAATACTGCCCCAGAAGCGGCAGAAACAGCAGCTTCAAGAGATGATCGGATCGCTGAAGATCAACGATGAAGTCGTCACGAACGGTGGCATTATCGGTACAGTCAAGGAGGTTCGCGAGTCGAGCCTTATTATCGTGAGTGCCGAGAAATCATTCCTTGAGGTAGGCAAGAGCGCGGTCGTGGGCAAAAAGCCAGAGTAGTTTTACCAGAATGAAGAACACCGGTTTATGGATCAGGACGGCGATCATTATCGCCATCACGCTCGCGGGCATTTATCTCGTCATAGGGCCGCGACGGACGCCGACGGCGGCCGATTTCTCGTGGGAAGGCATAAAGGCCAACCTCGCCGAGAACATCAACCTCGGCCTCGACCTCAAGGGCGGCTCACACCTTGTGATGCGGGTCAAGACTGACGATTACCTCAAGACGCTCACCGAAAACAACGCTCAGGCGGCGATGACGGCGGCGACTGACGCCAAACTGCCCGTCAGCGGCAACAACGTGATCGCCGACGGCGGTAACTATGCCGTCGAACTTACTCTCTCGGATCCGGCGCAGGCCCAGGCTGTTATCGATGAGGTCAAGAAAAAGGTCGATTTCGTCAATTGGACCGAGTCGACGAATGGCAGCACGATCCGATGGACGCTGCCGTCGCAGATCCAGCAGGTGCTCAAGATACAGGCCGTCGATCAGGCGATGAAGATCATCGACAGTCGTATCAACGCTTTCGGCGTAAAGGAGCCGACACTGCAAAAACACGGCGCGGAATCGTCGGGACAGATACTGCTTCAGATGCCCGGCGTTGACGATCCGGAGCGTATCAAGAACCTGATCGGGGCCGAATCTAATCTCGCGCTGATGAAGGTTGTGAGCGGGCCAAACCCACAGCCGGTGCAGACCTATCCGACCGAGGAAGCTGCGAAACAATCCATGGGCGGAAGCGTCCCGGCGAACAGGCGTATCCTGCCATATGCTGATAAGGATGAGCCGACGAACAAGTCATCGAACGCAACGCCCGACCCGAACAAGCCCAAGCAATTTGTAGTTGTCGAATATCCTGCGATAGTTGACGGCAGCGAACTGCGTGAGGCTAGTGCGGGCTCGCGGACGGGAAGCGACCGGGATTTCGAGATCAGCTTTTCGCTGAAACCGGCCGGAGCACAGAAATTTGGCGACTGGACCGGCAAGAACATCAATAATTACATGGCCGTTGTCCTGAACGGCGAGGTAAAATCGGCCGCCTACATCAAGTCGCAGATATTTGACCAGGGACAGATCACAGGCCGATTTACAAAGGAATCAGCCGAAGATCTGGCGCTCACGCTCAAGTCAGGAGCGTTGCCCGCGAAGATCGAGTATCAGGAAGAACGCACGGTCGGGCCCAGCCTTGGGGCCGATTCGATCAAGGCAGGCGTTGAGGCGTCGCTCGGCGGGCTCATCTTCGTCGTGGCTTTCATGCTCTTCTACTATCGTGGATCCGGCGTCAATGCCGTTGTCGCGTTGGTGCTGAATATGGTGCTTACGATGGCTGCCTTGGTGATGATCAAATCGACGCTGACGCTGCCGGGCATCGCCGGGCTCATCTTGGGTATCGGTATGGCTGTGGACTCGAACGTGCTTATTTTTGAGCGCATACGAGAAGAACTCCGAGACGGGAAGTCTATCCCGAGTGCGATCGAACTTGGATTTGACCGAGCATTCATCACGATCATCGACACGCACATTACCACGATCCTGTCATCGGTGATCCTTTATATTTACGGTTCGGGCCCTATTCGCGGTTTTGCGGTTACTCTTGTGCTCGGATTGTTGATCAACCTGTTCTCGGCGGTATTCGTCTCACGAACCATCTTTATGTGGCTGCTCGAGAAGCGTCCGAACATGGCTAAACTTAGTATTTAGATGCTGGAATTTTTTAAGAATATAGACGTCGATTGGATGGGCTGGCGAAAGCCGCTCATCATGGTCTCGATCGTTATCCTTCTGGCCGGGCTCGGCTCGGCTATTGGCCGCCAATTTACACCGGGCGGAACCGATGCATTCAACCTCGGCGTGGATTTTAGGGGCGGAACGGTCGCAACCGTAAAATTCCGAAGCAAGCCAGCGGCAGATGATATTCGCTCCGCTCTAGAGGGCGTCGGTGTTGAAGAGGCGATCATTCAGGATTCGACTGATAAGGCTGATGAGGTCCTGATCAAGGTGCCGACTATGGGGCAGCGTGAGGAGTGTCCTAACGTTGACGAAGCCGGACGCTGTTTTGTGAAGAGGGGGCTTGATACCTTCGGCAAGGAAGCTGAGGGAGCGGCCACGCTCAATGACGACCAGACGGCGGCGTATAAGATCGTGGGAACTGATTCGGTCGGCCCTGTCGCTGGAGCACAGCTTCGGAACCAGGCTGTGATCGCGACCTTGCTCGGAATGGTCGGCATCCTGCTGTTTATTGCGTTTCGATATGATTGGACGTACGCGGCAGGAGCCGTTATCGCTGTTTTTCACGATGTCCTGATCACGCTGGCCTTCTTTACGATCTTTCAATGGGAGATCAGTCTGAATGTGCTGGCGGCCTTGCTAACACTCGTCGGCTTCTCGGTCAACGACTCGATTGTCATCTTTGATCGAATTCGCGAGAATCTGACGCTGCATCGCGGCGAATCGCTCTACTCGCTGACGAATCAATCGATCAACCAAACGATGTCGCGGACGATCGTTACGAACGGGCTTGTGTTTTTGGCCGTGCTTGCATTGGTTTTGTTTGGCGGCGAGGTGCTGCGCGGATTCTCGTTGGCGCTGTTTGTAGGGTCGATAACGGGAACATATTCGACGATCGCGATCGCGAGTCCGATAGCCATCTGGTGGCAAAGCAAACTGGGTGATTCGCGGGTCAAAGAGGTGCTTGTGCCTCAGCAGCAAGGAGAGAAATTAGCCTCGTCCGCTCGCCGCACCGTAACACGTCGGCCCGTGACAAGGTAAGTAACGAACGAGCCTGAAGTTATCACTAAAAGCAGGACATCTTTCTTGACTTTGTATTGTTAAACTTTTAGACTTCATTTCGTTGCTGGTCAAGTAAGTTGTGTTTCGTCCGAGCCTCTTTAGGTCGGAACGGTGTCTCTACCGAGTGCTGTTGCAACGCCAGCATCTGCTGATGACATCAAAGCAATAATAGTTTTTTCGTTACCCTTGACCTGAAGTTGGCACCGGAAAGGGAGGAAGTACAATGCTAGACCAAATGGTAGAATCGAAGGACACCGGAGCTGAGAACAAGCGGCGTAGTGAATTTATGCTGATCGTCCTCGTGATCGCGGTGACCACCGTTGTCGGCCTGTGGACGCGCGACCTGTTTGCTCATGACTATGGTATGGGGGGTGACGACCTGTCGCTCACTACGTTAGTTGCGCCAGTTCCGGTTGCGGACGAAGAGCCGCCGCCTGAAGAACAGAAGAAGCCGGAGGAGCAGAAGCAGCCGGACGTCGATGTTCGGCGCGAATTGATCCAGAACATAATGTCGTCGCCGATCAAGCCGCCTGATACTATCAGTACGACGCGCAACCTGATCAAGGAAATGCGGACGGATCGCCTGACCAAGCTCGGCACCTCAGATTCAGACACGGGAGCTCGGATCGATCCGGGCGTGGCTCGTGTTGTAGATTCGGGAGGAACCGGCGGCCTTTCGACTGGAACGGGCGACAGCGACGCCGGCGGAGCAGGTGTTCCGCCTCCGCCTCCGCCGCCTGAGAAGAAGGCCCCGCCAAAGACCGTGTCCGGTGGAGTCCTTAATGGTAAGGCGACGAGCTTGCCAAAACCTAGCTATCCTGCGGCCGCTCGAGCGATGCGCGCTTCGGGGTCTGTCAGCGTTCAGGTGCTGATCAGCGAGAACGGGAGCGTTATCTCGGCCCATGCCGTCAGCGGACATCCGCTGCTGCGTGCCGCCGCCGAGGGTGCAGCCCGTGGTGCGCGGTTCAGCCCGACGCTGTTGTCCGGACAGCCGGTAAAGGTTTCGGGTGTCATCACTTACAATTTTGTCCCATAAAGATGCAGGGTCAAGACGGCCGCCGGGTGCGGCCGTCTTGAGCTATTAGATCTCTATCGCAATATTAGAATTCTTTGATTTTCATTGGAGGAAAAACCATGACTTTTGTAGCCAGCCTGATCGGAACGGATATTTCGGGCTTTTTCTTGTTGTTCTCCGAGGGTGGAGTCTCCTTCGGCATTTACGATATCGCAAAGAGCCTTACCATTCCGGGTTGGGGCGTTATCATCACCCTTTTGATCCAGTCGGTGTATATGATCGCCGTCGGGATCGAAAGGTGGCTGACCTATAACAAGGCAAAGGCCCAGTCGCGCCAGTATGCGCCGAAAGTGGCCCAGGCCCTGAAGAACAGCAACATTGATGAAGCGATCAATATCAGCGACAAGCACAAGGATTCGCATCTTGCGATGGTTGTATCGTCGGGCCTTAAGGAGTTTGCCGCCCATCAGGGCAACACCGATATCTCGGCTGACGAGATGGAGGCATCAAAGCGTGCTCTCGAGCGTGCGATCGCCGTTAAGACCGCTGAATTGAAGCGCGGCCTCGCCGGCCTTGCCACGGTTGGCTCGACGGCTCCGTTCGTCGGACTCTTCGGAACGGTTGTCGGTATCATCGGAGCATTCCAGGCATTGAGGACGAACGAATCGGCCGGTATCGGCGCCGTTGGTGGTGCTATTGCCGAAGCGTTGGTCGCTACCGCGTTCGGTATCCTAGTCGCGGTGCCGGCGGTATGGCTGTTCAACTACTTCACGAACAAGGTGACGAGCTTTGGTGTAGAGATGGAGAACTCAGCTTCCGAACTGGTTGATTACTTTATCAAGCAGCGCTCGCGCAGCCTCCGCGGATAGTTCAGGCAATTCCTTGGCCTCAGCAGTAAACAGGAGAGTTTTGCTATGAGTATGAAAGTCGGTGGGACCGACGAATACAATTCCGAGATCAACGTCACGCCTATGGTGGACGTAATGCTCGTGCTGCTGATCATCTTCATGATCGTCACGCCGCTGCTCCAGCAGGGCGTGTCGGTAAATCTTCCCCGCGATATGGTCAGCCCGGATGAGGACGCCGACATCGCGAAGGACACATCCGTGATCGTGGCTATTCCCGATAACAGTAATTTCTACATCGGGAAGGAGCAATATCCTATCGATGCCCTCGGCGACGTGATCAAGCGTCGTATGGAGGGAAAGACCCCTGACAAGCGGATCGTATATATCAAGAGCGGCGTCGAGGTCGATTACGGCCGAGTCGTTGCAGCGATCGATACGATCCGTAAACAGGACATCGATAAGATCGGCCTCGTAGCGGATAAGAAGAAAGGCGGCGAACCGTCTCAGTAGATATGGACGGTCATTGACCGAGGTAATTGAAATATGTCTATGTCAGTAAGCGCCGGCGGTGAGGGCGGCGCAACACCACATATTAACGTGACGCCGTTGATCGACGTGCTCCTGGTACTGCTGATCATCTTTATGGTCATCACGCCGCTCAAGCCGAGCCGGTTCGAGGCGAAGGTCCCTGCTGAGCCTAAGGACCAGCAGAATGTCAACGTCAAACCCAATCCGCTGACACTCGTGGTGGCGATCAACAAGGAGACGCGTGGTGTCACGCTGAATAATGAGGCGTTTGGTGATGTCACCGACACGGAAAAGCTCGGAAACAAGCTTCGCGAGGTGTTTAAGGAACGCGAGAACCAAGGCGTGTTTCGTGAAGGGACAAACGAGATCGAAAAGACGATCTTTATCAAGTCGCCGAAATCAGTCAGATATGGTGACGTCGTAAAGGTGATCGATGCGGCCAAGGCTGCGGGCGCCTCGCCGATCGGGCTTCAGATCGACGATCTGTCAGAGTAATTTGCCGCATCTGCTCGTGACCGGATGCTTGTCCGGCCGCAGGCGGCGTGAACGGAGTCAAATGATGAGATTCTCTCGTGTTGGAATCATCGCTCTATTAGCTGTCAGTGTATTGGCAGGGGCGAATTGCGGCTATTACAACCGTGTAATGGCCCGAAAGGACCTGGTTGACGGCTCGGCCGCTTACAAGAATCGTAAGTTCGACGAGGCGCAGGCGCTGTTTAAGAAGGCTGTTGGCCGCGATCCCAAGGGTGACTACCTCGAAGGCAGGATGGCACAGCTCTTTTTGGCGAGGACGCTCCATTCGCAGTACATAGGCAACCGAAAAGACACGGCGAAGGCCGAACAGGCGATCGTCGAATACCAGAAGGCACTGGCGTTCGACCCGAAGGACCAGAGCTCATACAAGGCGATAGCGAGCCTGTATGAGAACCTGCAGAAGTCGGACGAGTGGCTTGATTGGGTGACAAAACGCTCACAGAATGCGAGCATTCCGCCCGAGCAGAGGGCTGAGGCGTTTACTTCGCTTGCCGCAAAGAAGAATAGCTGTGCTACAGATATCTCCGACACTGAGGCAACGAAGAAGAAGACGACCAAGGATGGCAAGCCGGCTTACACATACGTCAAGCCTGCCAGCAGCGAGGACTTTGAGAAGTTTAAGCAATGCGTCGCTGACGGCATGCAGCTTATCGATCAGGCGATCGCTCTCGAACCAGATACGGTAAAGAGTGCGGCGAGCATCAACATTAAGGCTCTCTCCGATGCGGATCTCAAGGCAAAACAGGACCTGCTGAAGGTGTTTGAATCGGCCCGCTCTTACAAGACAAGCCTTTTGTATCAATCTGCTTTTCTTGCTGAGATGGAAGGGCGTGGTGAGGAATATGCCCGGTTGAAGACTGAGGCCGATGATTATCGTAAGAAATTCCTTGAATTAAGCGACATCGGTAAGAATATCCAAACCGAGATCGATGAACGCGCTGCCGCAAAGGAGGCCGAGGCTACAGGTAACAAGGCTGGCAAAGCCAACGCTAACACCGCCTCGAATAAGTAACAGCGTTTTTCTTTCCAACTTGGACGATGCTCAATTACAATTCAATTGGGCATCGTCTTTTTCTATTACGAATTGTAAATTTCGATGCGTTATCGGTAATGCGTAATCGTTAGATTCACAATTCAGTTTATGATCAGGATCGAGGACGTCATCGAAAAGGTTCAGGCCAATCGGCCTAATGCCGATATCGAACTGATCCGCCGCGCATACATGTTCTCGGCGCTGCATCATCGCGGCCAGACGCGGGCGTCGGGCGAGCCGTATCTTGTTCACCCGATCGAGGTGGCGTCCATTCTGGCCGATATGCGGCTCGATGAGGTGAGCGTTTCGACCGGATTGCTGCACGACGTTGTAGAAGATACTCTGGTCGATCTCGACACGATCCGCGATACGTTTGGCGACGAGATAACGACCTTGGTGGACGGGCTGACCAAGATCGCCAATATCAGCGATCTTTCAAAAGAGGAGCAGCAGGCCGAGAATGTTCGCAAGATGGTGCTGGCGATGGTCACGGACGTACGCGTCGTGCTGATCAAGCTGGCGGACCGGCTTCATAACATGCGGACGATGCAGTATCTCAAGCCCGAAAAACGCGCCCGCATCTCGCAGGAAACACTTGATATTTACGCACCAATCGCACATCGCCTCGGAATGGGTAAGCTCCGCGGCGAACTCGAGGACCTGTCATTCCAGAACCTATATCCGCAGGATTACAGACGTCTCGCACGCGAGGTCGATATTCGCCGACCGGAACTCGAAGCCACGCTTGAGAAAGTAAAGACCACAATTTCGGACAAGCTGACGGAGAATAACGTGCCCTTCATCAGCGTTGAGGGCCGCGTCAAGCGACTCTACTCGCTGTGGAAGAAGCTCAAGAAGCAGAAGATACGCATCGAGCAGGTTTACGATCTGATCGCCGCACGCATCATCACGCCCAACGAGCCGGGAAATTGCTATCTCGCGATGGGCGTCATTCACGATATATGGACGCCCGTTCCGGAGAGGTTCAAGGATTGGATCGCGATTCCGCGAGATAACCTCTATCGTTCGCTGCACACATCAGTGATCGGTGATACGGGGCAGCCGTTCGAGGTTCAGATCCGAACCGAGGATATGCATCGTATCGCCGAAGAGGGCGTCGCGGCGCATTGGCGTTACAAACAAAGCCGACTCGGCAAACTGGAAGATGAATCAACCCTTGATGAACTGCGGCGGACGGTTGAAAAACTGCTGCTGCCGCTCGTCGAGGAGACGGAAGGGCACGGGGATTCGGCGGATTTTATTGAAACGCTCAAACTCGATCTTTATCCAAAGGACGTTTACGCGTTTACGCCAATGGGCAAGGTAATACAGATGCCCAAGGGGTCGACCACCATTGATTTTGCCTACGCTATCCACTCGGCTGTAGGTGATAAATGCACCGGAGCAAAGATAAACGGCCGAATCGTCCCGCTGCGAACCGAACTCCAGAACGGCGATGTGATCGAGATACTAACCAAGCAAAATGCAAAGCCATCCAGTGACTGGCTTGAGCATGCTTTTACTTCGCGGGCGCGCAGCCGCATCAGGCATTACATTTCGCAACAGCAGCGTCTGGAATCAATTGAGATCGGCCGCAAGCTGCTTGAGAAGGAAGCGGAAAAATTCCGCGTTGCTCCGAAGAAGTTCCTTGCGAACGAGGCCGAGTTGAAACGTATCGCGAACGAATACGGTTTGAGCCGGCCGGACGACCTTTTTGCGTCGGTCGGTTACGGCAAGACGCTTCCGCGCAACGTGCTTGGCAAACATCTCGGTGCCGAGAAGCTCAAAGAGCTTGACCCCGACGGCGGCAAGCCCACAAGGCTCAAGAAAGCTACAAAGGCCGTCCGAAAGTTCATTGGGATGGAGGACGCCATCGTTGTCAAGGGCGTCGACAACCTGCTCATCAACCGCGCCAAATGCTGCAACCCGCTCCGCGGCGAAGAGATCATCGGCTACATATCGCTCGATAAGGGCATCGTCGTTCACAACAAACGCTGCAAGAACGTCTCACAGCTAATGATCAACAAGGACCGGATCGTCGAGGTCAATTGGGCCAAGACCGATAAGGAAGAGATCCAGTCGGTTCAACTGCTCGCCACGACCGAAAACCGCACCGGCATGCTCGCCGGCATCACAAACGCGATCGCCGATATCAAGACCGGCATACGCGACGCCCGAGCAAACGTGTCAAAAGACGACATCGGTATGATCGAGGTCACCGTTGAGGTATTCGACAAGAAACACCTCGACAAGGTGGTCGGCGCCATCGAACACGTGCCCGGCGTTATCGCCGTCGAACGTGTGAATCCATAAGAATAAGAATGAAACCACGGATGGCACAGATGGACTCGAATGAGGAAGTGGTATTTTCGTCTTTGCTCGGAGACGATCCCGAGTGGAAAAGGGAGGTTGATAAGATCTCTGAACGGATTATTGGCTGTGCGTTTACCGTCGGCAATAAGCTGGGTTGCGGCTTCTTGGAAAAGGTTTACGACAATGCTCTCGCATGGGAGCTAGCAAAGGCGGGTCTGACGATCCAGACACAGCAAGAGTTGCTCGTCCACTACGACGGCGAGGTGGTCGGAAAATACGAGGCGGATCTTGTTGTGAACGGCCTGGTACTCATCGAGCTAAAGGCGGTCCGTGACCTAAACGATATTCATCGAGCCCAATGCCTAAACTATTTGAGAGCAACGGGATTTCGTCTTTGTCTCCTGATCAACTTCGGCAATCCTCGAGTCGAGGTAAAGCGGATTATCCTCTAACGGCGGCCTATCCGAGTCTATCCGTGTCATCAGTGGTTCCAGCCTTTTCTTTTGCGCCTCGATTTGATAAAATTCGCCTTTTGCTTGGGGATGAGGCTTAGGCAGCTTTTATGATCGAGATCGTTTCTACAGACGGGGCTCCCGGTGCGATAGGTCCGTATTCACAGGCAGTGAAGGCCGGCGGGATGGTGTTTTGTTCGGGGCAGATACCGATCGACCCGGCGACGGGTGAGTTTGTCTCTGAGATTGTCGCGGAGCAAACGGAACAGGTGCTAAAGAATCTCGGCGAAGTGTTGACGGCTGCGGGAACGAGTCTGAACAGCGTTGTCAAGACGACCGTCTTTCTCGCGGACATGAATGATTTTGCCGAGATGAATGAGGTCTATTCGCGTTATTTCAGCGAGAATAGGCCGGCTCGTGCCACGGTCCAGGCGGCTGCTTTGCCGCGTGGCGCGCGTGTTGAGATCGACTGTATTGCCATTTTGTAGGCAAAACAAAACGCCCGTATTTACGGGCGTTGCGGCAACCAAATGAACTGGCCGTATCTCTAAGTTTTACGCGGCTTTGACAACTTTTCCGGATTTGATGCAGCGCGTGCAGACCTTCATCTTCGCGTTGCCGCCGGTAGGCAGCTGGACGCGAACGGGCTGCAGGTTAGGGTTGAACCGCCGACGCGTTTTATTGTTGGCGTGTGAAACATTATTACCAAATTGCGGGCCTTTCCCGCAGATGTCGCAGCGTTGTGCCATAGTCTTAAACTGAGTTTTCTCGAAAAACTCAAAACGATATTTATAACAAAACGTCCTGATATTAGTCAAACATGAATAGGTTGAAAGCTATAGGAGCTATTTTGAACATGAGAAACAAACGGCCGTCGCTGACGGCAGCGATAGCATTGTCGGCGGCTTTCTTTGCCGCGTGCGGACAGACACCGCCGGGCAAGTCACAGAGCGGTTCCGTAGACCCAAATGAGACGGCCGCTAAGGTCAACGGCAAGGTCATCACCATGCAGGACGTTGAACGTGCCGTCAAGCAGGAATCAAGGGGCCAGGAAGCTAAGATGTCGCCGCTCGAACTCGCTGCGGCAAGGCTGCAGATCCTCCAGAACCTCGTCGAGCAAGAAGTGATGTACCAGAAGGCGGAGGCCGAGAAGCTGGTGCCTACCGAGGAAGATATTACGGCTGAGATCAATAAGCGCAAGGTCGAGAGCCGAATGTCTGCTGAGGAATTTGACAAGCAGATGAAGGAGGCCGGCCTCGACGAAAAGTCTTTCCGCGAAACGGTCAGAAAGGGCCTTGCGATACAGAAGCTGATCGATAAGATCACGGGGCGGATCGAAACGCCGAGCGAACGCGAGATAGAGGAGTTCTTTAAGAGTAATCCCGATATGTTCGTCAAGAAGCGGGGCGTTCGGCTGGCCGCAATTGTTATTGATCCATCGGACAACGGGCAAGGCGACACGACCCGCAATGCGGCGGAGGCGGAACAGAAGGTAAAAGAAGTGCTGACAAAGGTTGCACAGCCGGCAAGTGATTTCGCGGCAATTGCTCGCGAATATAGCGAGGATGGGAGCCGTCTTCAGGGCGGCGACCTTGGCTATATCAGCGAGCAGGAACTCAAGCAGAACTTTGGCGACCAGATCGCGGGCGGCTTTATGAATCCGCAGTTTGATGTCGGGCGTATAACGAATGCAGTGCCGCTGCAGGGAAAAGCGTATATCTTCAAGCTCCAGGAACGCATAGAAAAGGACGAGAGCCTTACGCTTGAGAATCCGGCCGTCCGTCCGCAGATCACACAGCTGCTGACCGACAATCGAAAGCAGCTCCTGGCTGCGTCATATCAAACGATCGCCATGAATGAGGCTAAGATCGAGAATTTTCTCGCTAAGAAGGTCGTTGATAATCCGAATGAGCTAAGCGGAGCTCGCCCGGCCGCGGCGGCAAATAGCAATACAGCTGCGAACTCGAATTCTAATGCGGCACCGTCGAATATCAACTCGGCTGCGAACACGAACGAGCCAAACGGCAATTCTAAATCGGTGTCGAACGACGCCGCGAACAAGCCGGCGGCGAATGCTCCAACCAAATAGGTCTGATGTGAAAACGTAATCTGGTTAGAAAAGGGGAGTCCTTCCGACTCTCCTTTCTTCCTTTTCAACGGATCGATCCCCTCTGTTCGTAACTACGTGCTTTTTCGTTTATCCAATATCACCAAGTCCTACGGCGGCACCGAGGTGCTGCGAGGGGTTTCTTTTCAGATCAATCCGGGTGAGAAGGTTGGGCTCGTCGGCCGCAATGGCGCCGGAAAGACAACGATCTTTCGCGTGTTGACAGGAGAGGAATCGCCGGATGCGGGCGAGATCGCAGCGATCAACGGCCTCAAACTCGGGCTTCTGGAACAGCATGTAGATTTCGAGTCGACCGAAACCGTTCACACAGCGGCCCTGTCGGCATTTAGCCATATCCATGACATCGAGGCCGACATGAGGCGGATCGAGAAGGTCATGGAGACGGACCATTCCGAAGCGGTCTTAGACAGATATGCTTCGCTGCAGACAGCATTTGAGCAGGCGGACGGATTCTCTTATGCCGCCAGGGCCGAGGCCGTGCTGCTGGGTGTTGGATTCGACCGTGAACAATGGTCGATGGAAACCAACACATTGTCGGGTGGACAAAAGAACCGGCTTGGCATGGCGCGGCTTCTACTCTCGAATGCGGACGTTCTGCTGCTCGACGAGCCGACCAATCACCTCGATGTGAATGCCGTGGAATGGCTGGAAGAGCATCTGCAAACATACGACCGGGCATATGTGATCATCAGTCACGATCGGTATTTCCTGGATCGCACCGCGTCAAGGATCATCGAGATCGAGAATGGAAAGGCCGTGACCTACAAAGGAAACTACTCAAAGTTCCTTGTCGAACGCGAACTGCGTCGCGAACAGCAACAGCGTGAGTATGACAACCAGCAGTCGATGATAGCCAAGACGGAGGAGTTTATCCGCCGTAATCTAGAGGGGCAAAAGACCAAACAGGCAAAATCGCGCCGCAACATGCTCGAACGCATGGAACGACTCGATGCTGTAAAAGGCGAGAAACACGGTGGCAAGTTCGATCTGAAGAAAGTCGAACGTGCAGGCAATAACGTTTTGACGACAGAGAACCTGGCTGTCGGTTACGGCGGAACGGTGCTGGCGAGCGGTATCAACATTTCGCTGCATCGCGGCGGCGTGCTCGGCATTATTGGCGGTAATGGAACGGGCAAGACGACACTGCTAAAGACACTGCTTGGCGAGATCCGAGAGATCGATGGCCGGGTCGTTTGGGGCACAAAGACCAACGTCGGCTATTATTCACAGACGCTCGACGACTTGCACGACGGTAATGCGGTCCATGCCGAGATGCGTCGCGTTGCACCGAATGTCGAGAATGTCGAGATCCGTTCATTTCTTGCGCGCTTTTTGTTTTTTGGCGAAGACGTCGAGAAGAAAGTGCGTGACCTTTCGGGCGGTGAGAAAGGCCGTCTCGCCCTGGCAAAGCTAATATACTCACAAAAGAATGTGCTTGTTCTCGACGAACCGACAAACCACCTTGACATACCGGCGCGCGAAGCGCTTGAGGCGGCGCTTGATGAGTATCCCGGCACGATCGTTACGGTGAGTCATGACCGTTTCTTCCTCGACAAGCTTGCGACTCAGATGCTCTCGTTCGAGGCGGATGGTGCCGTCCTCGATTACAACGGCAACTATACAGATTTTCACGACTGGCGCGATAGCCGACACGTGACCTTAGCGGCTGAACAAGACGCCGGACTGCCAAAACCTCATGTTGAGATGAGTGTGGTCCAAGCGGATGTTTCGAACCTATCAAAAAATCAACGCCGGCAGATCGAAAAGCGGATAGTCGAGATCGAGCAAACGATCCCGGAGTTGGAGGCCGAAGCCGAGCGTCTGACCTCAGCTATGTCGGCCCCAACAGTGGCTGCTGACTATGCCCATCTAACAAAAGTGACCGAGCAGCATACCGCCGCTCAGTCACGGATCAAGGAGCTTTACGAAGAATGGGAGGCCCTGGCCGGCCAACTGGCCTAAGGATGCTGATATCGATACTCAGCCGGCCGATTCCACACTAAAGAGAGCCCGCACTACATGCTCGCGAGCCGACAGAGACGCAACCTTTCGCCAGTTCGCCGACAAACGACAAAGCGAGTTTTGTGAACCGTGTCGCATGGTTCGCGTTATTGTTGCTGCGTGCGATCGTGTCATTTGCCGTGTGGATCGCGGAGTTATCGTCGTTCATCGTCGCCTCGAAGGGCATCGATGCGGGATAGCTCTTGTTATGCCAGGACGCATGGTCTGAGCATGCATAGCCGCAGGCCGATGTCGTTAGGTTCAGGCCGGGCTGGTATGTCGTGATCAGGTTCGTGACGAACTGATTCTGGGCGGCATTTGTATAATCAGTGAAGATCACGATGTCATAGCCGAGTGTGCCCTTATAGTTGGTCATATCGAGCTGCATCACGCCCACGACGTTCTTGTTAGCCGTCCGATATGACGTCGCAATCGCATTAGAGCCGCGAAGACCGACCTCTTCTGCAGCATACGCCATAAACTGCACGGTGCGGTCCGGCCTGAAGCCCGTTTGGGCCATTACCCGTATCGTCTCGGTAAGACAAGCAATGCCCGACGCATCGTCATCTGCTCCGGGGGCCGGAGCGGTCGAACCCGACTGATTGATCGAGTCCTGATGAGCTCCGAGCACGACTATCTCATCAGGGAAGCGCTTGCCCTTAAATGTCAGGATTATCGACGGCTGCGGTGACGTAGAGGTCGGATGGTTGAAATATGCGAGCGACACCGAGTCGCGGTCGTAACCAGCGACAAGTGACGCCCACCTGTTATAGATCCAGTTCGCAGAGTCTATTCCGCTCGGCTGGTTGTAACGGCGATTTGGGAACGCGGAAAGATCGATTATGACCTGTCTCGTGTACGGCTCGCTCACGGTATTGAGCATCGTGTTGACGGACTCCGGATTATCGATCGTATAGTTTATCAACGGGGCCCCGGTCTCCGCGGTCGCGAAATTTCGGATCCATTCCACGGCCTCACCCTCGCTCTCGTGCGTGACAAAGCCGGCACATTTGTGAAAGCTGTGATGCATCGCGCCTGACAGACTCTCCATTTGCTGGTCGTTCAGGCGAAGGATGGCGATGTTGTTTACCACTTGCTGGACACGAAGACTTGCCAGCCCGGCAGGGTCTTTAGTCCCACGCTCGGCCTGAATGGTCTGCAGCTCGGATGCATCGATCGAGATCCAATGCTCAGCCGCCTTAGCGCTTGTGCCGCCGGTCTGAAAGATCACTAATCCCGAAAAACAAGCCAGGACTACCGATAGTAGGAATGCTTTTGCGTAACGCGACATTATAGTACTCCTCAAATTTAAGCTATGTTCCCCAACCGATAATCATACTCCAAAATCTAGTTTTTCGCACCCGCAAGATCAGCTTTCCAAACGATAGTTCGGGGCCTCTTTTGTGATGATGACGTCGTGGACGTGTGATTCGCGAAGCCCGGCCGATGTAATGCGAACAAAACGGGCATTGGCTTGCAGGTCGCTGATCGTGCGGCAGCCGGTATAGCCCATGCCGGAGCGAAGCCCGCCGACGAGTTGGGTGACCATCTCAGCCAATGTCCCTTTGTAGGCGACGCGTCCCTCGATGCCCTCGGGAATATACTTTGAGTCAGCAGATGTCGCTTCCTGCGCATAACGGTCGCTGGAGCCCTGTTTCATCGCTCCGAGCGATCCCATCCCGCGATAGGACTTGAAGTTTCGGCCCTGAAAGAGGATGACCTCACCCGGCGCTTCTTCGGTCCCCGCAAAGAGCGATCCGATCATCACACTGTCGGCTCCGGCCGCGATCGCCTTCGCGACATCACCCGAGAATTTGACACCGCCGTCTGCGATAACTGGCACGCCCGAGCCTTTCGCAGCCGCCACGCACTCGACGATCGCACTGATCTGTGGCACGCCTGCACCGGTGACGACGCGCGTCGTGCAGATCGATCCCGGTCCGATCCCGATCTTTACGGCGTCAACGCCGGCTTTGACGAGAGCTGTGGTTGCCTCAGCCGTCGCGACATTGCCGGCGACGACTTCGATCTCTGGAAACTCGTTTTTGACGGCACTTACAGCGTCGATCACGCGTGAACTGTGCCCGTGAGCCGTGTCGATCACGATAGCGTCGGCCCGTGCATCGACCAAGGCCCTGGCACGTTCGAGAAAGTCGCCGGTAGCACCGACCGCGGCGGCACACCGCAAACGGCCGAGTTCGTCTTTCGCCGCAGTCGGAAAGTTGATGGCTTTCTGGATATCCTTGACCGTGATAAGGCCCTTGAGATGGCCGTCGTCATCCACGACGAGGAGCTTCTCGATGCGATGCTTCTGCAGCTTCACCTTGGCCTCATCGAGAGTCGTGCCAACGGGGACGGTCACGAGCGGCTGCGGTGTCATTATCTCAGAAACAGGAATATCCGTTCGCGTTTCGAACCGCAGGTCGCGATTGGTAATGATGCCGACGAGCAACCCGTCCGCATCTGTCACCGGAACGCCGCTGATCTTATAGCGGCCCATGATGGCGAGGGCCTCGGAGACAATAGCCTTTTCATTGATCGTTACCGGATCGACGATCATGCCTGATTCCGACCGCTTGACCTTATCGACCTCCTCGGCCTGCTGCTCGATCGAAAAGTTCTTGTGAATAACGCCGATGCCGCCTTGTTGTGCGAGGGCGATTGCCAGGGCCGCCTCGGTAACGGTGTCCATTGCTGATGAACACAGCGGGATATTCAACTCGATATTTCTGGAAAAACGTGTGCGGGTATCGGCGTCGCTCGGCAGGATCTCGGAATAGGCAGGAACGAGCAGAACGTCGTCAAATGTCAGGCCTTCGGCTATCTGGGTGATCTCCATAGCTAATTATAAACAAAAATATCCGCGTCGCTAAATGCCGACGAGAGACCTATCATTGATCGCGTAGTTGTTTAGCTGTTCGCGGGCGGCTTGGCGGGTGTAGACGCCGGCCGAGCATTGCTTGCGGGCTTTGGCGAGGGCGTTCTTGCAGGAGTATTCGCTGCGTTTGCAGCATTGCTCGGACGTGGTGCGGGTGTGGGACGGACCTGAGGCGCGGGCGGGCTCGACGGAGCGGTCGTCGTCGGTATCTCCGTGTTGTTGGGGTGAGCTTCAGCCTCAACCGACGGAACCGCGGTCGAGATGGTCGCGGTCGTCCATATCTGGGCGAGGTTCTCGCGTGATATCGTGAAGATGATCCTGTCGCGATCTTTCGGATCGAGCGGCTCGGCTGGGAGCGTTATGACTTTTCCGTTTATCGATAGCTGGACGTTGGGGGCGTTCCACCGATTGTAGTTAAGAGTTAGGCTCTCTCTAGGCGAAAAGCTGAGAGATGAACCTGCCGAGACATCGGATTTCTTCTGCGGTTCGCTGTCAACCGTTGCGATCACGGAGACGGGATTCATGGCCTTGAACTCGACATTCAGCGCTGCCATGTCAGGCACATCCGATGTCGTGGGGGCCGAATTTGACGCACCTTCGACGGAAGCACTCGCGGTCGGGCGCGGCGTCGCGTTTTCTGCGACGAGATCTGTCGGCTGCTGTAAATAGTTGAGGAGAAGTAGGATACCGCCGGTCATCAGCGTCAGGATCACGAGGGCTACAATGATCGTTGGCGTCATCGACGGGCCCGATCGGTCGTCCGTAAGGACCTCAGGCTTGTATAGCTTTAACTCGGACTCCTCAGCGATGTTCGCCTGAGCCATCAACTGCGAGTAGTCAGACAGGGCCTCCTCCTCTTTAATCCCGACGAATTTTGCGTAGGATTTAACGAAGCCCTTGTTAAAGATACCTCCCGGAAGTCCCCGATAATCATCGTTCTCGATCGATTCGAGGTAAAGGGCCGAGATCCGTGTTTGTTCAGAGACCTCGCTGAGGGTAAGGCCGCGCGCTTCACGGGCCTGCCGCAATTTTTCTCCCAAGGTCATGGACATGTTAGATCCCAACGAACTGTGAGTGCCGGAAACGACTACGCTCTTTGACTTGAAATATATCGTTCCTATCGTCAGAATGTCAATTGATTCACTCTAGGTACGCCCTGTTTTGCGTGATTCCGGAGGAGTTGGCAGATTGCGTTTTGGCTTCAGGGCAACTTATATTATTATCGGTAGAGCAAACCAAAAAGTGAGGAATCATCAATGAGTTTAGAAGCTCTCGGTATGGTCGAAACAAAGGGCTTTGTCGGAGCGGTCGAGGCGGCCGATGCGATGGTAAAGGCTGCAAATGTTAGACTTATCGGTAAGGAATATATCGGCGCCGGTTACGTGACCATCTTCGTGCGCGGCGATGTCGGTGCGGTAAAGGCCGCGACCGACGCCGGTGCGGCAGCGGCAAGACGCGTGGGCGAGCTCATCAGCGTTCACGTCATTCCGCGACCGCACAACGAGGTCGAACGCGTCCTGCCCAAGGGCGGCGCGGTCGGTTACAGCCCGGACGAGAAGGCCCTTCAGGGCGGGGGCGGACGCCAGCTCGGTGCGGGTGCGGCTTCCGGCACGGGCTCGGCAGCCGGTAACAAAGGCAAAACCAAAGCATAGGGCCTGACCACACGGCCTTTCTTCGCTTGCTATGGGCGACAAGGACCTGATAGCTCAACAGGAAGCACGCGACGCGGTTGAGGCCGCGTCGTTTGCCTTTCAGACCGTAGCTCAGTTCGATCAGGCAAAGATCGACGCGATCTGCGATGCGATGGCGAGCGTTGCTTTGGCGGAATCCGCACGTCTGGGGAAACTCGCGAATGAGGAAACTGGCTTTGGCAAGGCCGAGGACAAACGGGAGAAGAACCGCTTTGCCGCTGAGGATGTGTGGAATGCTTTCAAGCCACTGAAGACGGTCGGCGTAGTCAGCGACGACGGTAACGTGGTCGAGATCGCCAGCCCGCGAGGTGTCGTTGCCGCGATCATCCCGTCCACAAACCCAACATCCACAGCCATTTACAAGATCATCATTGCGATCAAGTCGCGCAACACGATCGTGCTCTCACCGCACCCATCAGCCGCTCAATGCATCGCCGAGACGACCCGTGTGATGCGCGATGCGGGTGTCAAAATGGGACTACCCGCCGAAGCGGTCACATGCCTCACAACCTCGACGATCGAGGGCACCGAGACGCTGATGAAGCACAAGAAGACGGCGGTTATCCTCGCTACCGGTGGCACGGGACTCGTCCGAGCGGCATACTCGTCGGGCAAGCCTGCGTTCGGTGTCGGGCCGGGAAACGTACCGGTTTTTGTCGAGAGAACGGCGAATGTTGAAAAGGCCGTCGCTGACATCCTGACTGGAACGTGCTTTGACAACGGCACGATCTGCGCATCTGAGCAGTCCGTGGTTTGTGATGCCCCAGTCGAGGTTGAGGCGAGAGAACAGTTTAAGCGGCAGGGTGGACATTTCCTGAATCCAGCCGAAGCCGAGGCCGTTGCAAAGATCCTACTGACGCCACAGCGAACGCTAAACGCCGGGATCGTTGGCAGATCGGCGAAGTACATCGCCGACCTCGCCGGCATCTCGATTCCGGAAGGCACCCGCTGTCTGCTCGCCGATTGCGGCGGCGTCGGACGTGATTTCCCGTGGTCGGTCGAAAAACTGTCACCAACACTGGCGTTCTTTGTCGTTGACGGCGTTGAGGATGGGGCCAATCGGTGTCAGGAGATACTGGAATTTGGCGGTATGGGCCACACTGCCGGAATGCACACACAGGCTCGCGACGCGGCGATCCGATACGGGAAACAGATGCCCGCGGCACGGGTCGTTATTAATTCGCCTACAACGCACGGTGCGATCGGCCTTACGACGGATCTGCCCCCGTCGATGACCCTCGGTTGCGGTTCGTGGGGCGGCAACGTCACGTCGGACAACATCTCGCCTATGCACCTGATGGATATCAAGCGGGTCGCGTTTGAAACGAAGCCGATCAACGAGCCGGCAGCCGTCAGCCGTCAGCCGTCAGCAGCGACCTTTTCGCCGCCGAAGACGCCGAAGCGGGAAGATATTGCGGCGATAGTGGATAGTTTTTTAAGCAAGAAGATGGCAGCGATGCCGCCGCCTGCTCCGGAACCGACACCCGAACCCAAGCCAGAACCGAAAACGGTCGTTCACGAGATAACGCCGGAGAATGCCGTGCAAAAACCTGTTCCGATCACGCCTGCGGATTTCGTCAGCGAGGACGACGTCCGGCGTGCGGTCGCAAGCGGCGAGAAGATATATATTTCTAAGAAGACGATCCTAACGCCGTCGGCACGAGACCTCGGCGAGGAAAAGGAAGTGTTTGCGAGCGTTTAGCGATGACTGAGGCCGTTCTGGAAAAGGAAAAATGTGATGGCTGCGGCGTCGATGTTCGCGAAGGCACGCTATTTTGCTACAACTGTGGCGCACGCGTTGCGGGCCAAGAACCGGAAGCCGCACTCGAAGATGCTATCACTGCAGCGAACAACGGGCATTTGCCGGGCGATACCGACAAGTTAGCCACCGCCGCGAACGAAAGAAAACGCGCCCGCGTCGCTCACCGTAAGATGGCCGAATACTTCTGGGTACCGACGACCGGCGAGAACGCCCTGCTGACGCTGATCCTGGCGGTCCTGATCGCTGTTTTTGCCCTTGTTGTCGTTCTGTTGATGGTCTGGTAGAGGTATTATGCAAGCTCTCGGAATGGTGGAATGTTTTGGCCTTGTGGCTATGATCGAGGCCGCCGACGCAATGGTAAAGGCTGCAAATGTCGAGCTCGTCGGCTACGAACGCATCGACGCCGGTCTTGTAACCGCAATAGTCCGCGGCGAGGTCGGCGCCGTCAAAGCCGCCGTCGACGCCGGAGCCTCTGCTGCCCGCAAGATCGGCACCGTCACCGCCGTCCACGTTATCCCGAGCCCGCACAACGAAGTCGATCAGGGCATTCCAGTCCTCAAGACCGGCGAAACGACGCGCAAGAAGATCTCAGGCTCCGTCCCAGAGAAGAGTTGAACCACCACCATTATTGAAACAACGGCAGAGGTAGGTCACCGTCGAGCCCAAAGGCAGCGATCCGCGTTTGGCCGTTGGATTGAAGGATATACCAGATCCCCTGGCGGAACACGGCGATGTCAATACGCCCGTCGCCGTCAAAGTCGCCCGGAACAGGCAGGTCATTCACTGCGCCCCAAAACAGTGCTTCATAGAGGTCTTCGCGACTGCGTTTTATGTGCCAGACGCCGCCGCGAAATACCGCAAGGTCCGTGCGGCCGTCACCGTCGTAATCACCGGGGACAAATCTATCAGTCGCCAGGCCCCAGGGCTCAGCGCGGAGCGAACTTGTCGAACTCTGCAGGATGTACCAGATCCCGTTGGACGGTCGAAAGACCGTAACGTCCGCTTTTCCGTCACCGTCGTAGTCACCCCGAAGCGGCCGGTCGCCGTTTATGCCCCAGGGCATGGCTCGAAAATCGATTCCAGGGATCGAGGAAGGCCGATAGTAGAAGTTACTTTGTGCTCCCGGAGTCGTACCCTCACGGTAAACCGCCGGATCGGCCTTGCCGTCGCCGTCAAAATCGCCCGTAATCGACGGATCATCGCCCGTAACACCAAAATGCTCGCTTCGAACGGTCGAGGTCTCGCTCAAGAAAATGAACAGATTGTCGGCGTTCGTCGTGACCGAACGCCATACGGCGTAATCGGCCTTTCCGTCACCGTCATAATCGCCGGGCACCGGCTTGTCCGTAGGCAGCCCCCATCGGAATGCGTTGAAGAGGTTGCTGCCTGTGTGCAGGATATAGAACATCGCTCCAAGCAGATCGCTCGGACGGAACAGGCCGATGTCGGCCCGGCCGTCGCCGTTGAAGTCGTAATCGGTCGTGCGTCGCACGTTCGTCCGGCTTCGGAGTTCGGACGTTGAGAGGTCATTCGGGCCGGAATGCGCATTTACCAGCATACCGAGGATCGCGACGCGTCCGGCGTCGCCGGTTACCTTTATCCTTGCGAATCCGGCAACATCCAAACGCGGAAATCCACCGGCGGCCGTTATGAGGTCGTCGACTATGATGCGACGTTTCCTTGTCGTCGTGTTCAACGGCAGATGACACGGGTTGCAGACGGGCTGATTGGTCAGCGACATCAGCGGCTGGCTATTCATCTGGTCGTATAGATACAATTCGAGATTCGCGGAGTTTCTTCCGTTGTAAACGGCGTGAAACTCACTGTCGTAGGTGAAGGTCGTGTTGCTCGCCTTTCCCGTTCGGTCGCGGAAGTGCGGGTAGTTGTATTCAGTCGACAAGATCCGGCGACTGCCCTCGCTCCTGCCGCCGGGCCTTTCCGCAGATTCGTCTATCGCTTTCTCGAGCAAGGCCCCCGGTTCGCCGAGGATCGGCTGGGCCTCAAAACCGAAGACCGACAGATCGAACGGACTTGTATGTGCGTTGATAACAAATCCCTGAATATTCACGCCTTGCGGGTCGGTTCCGCCGATCACAAGAACTCCAAAGCCCAGCTTTAAGTTTTCCGTTCCGAAACCGCCTTTTGCGACGATCTCGTCATCTACGACGAGCGTTCTTTTTCGCGTCGTTGTGTCCAGGACCGTCGTGCATGGATTGCACACGTCTTGGTTTGTCGCGGTTTTCATGGGCAAGCCCGTGGCTTCATCAAAGATAGTAAGGTCAACTGTCGCCCCCGTTCCTGTCGGAAAGCCGGGCAACCCGCCCGTATAAGTCATGGATATGTTTGTGTCGAAAGTGAATTGCGTGTTAAAGATCGTGCCTCCTTTTTCAAAGATATGATGGAGAACCCTAACTTCATTATCATCATAATGTCGCAAGGCGTGCGGATCTAATGGATACAATTCGACATCGTTTGGGCCGGTATGGGTATTCGTGCCAATACCCTGCAGAGAGACATTTTTTCGGTCGCCGGTTATGTCCACCGTCGCGAAGCCCCTAACATCCGCGCGCGGGAAACCGCCCGCTGCGCGGATCAGCTCGTCGAACGAGAATAGGCGTTTTCTATTGATGTTGGTGAGATCGGCGGAGCACGGATTGCACACAGGCTGGCCTGTCATTGAGAGGAGCGGTTGGTCGGTCAGGTCGTCATAGAGCCGCAGATCGACCGTTGCCCCGTTTCCGGGCGATGTTCCCGGCAAGCCGCCCGCATAAAACGCATTAAGATCGGTCGAGAATGAGAATGGCTGGCCCGGCATCATCGAGTCCTCGCGGTAATCGAATGGCGTAGTACCATCTGTGGTCTCCCTGAGATCTATTGTAAGATCTTCAACAGCTACAGACTGTATGGATACATCAAAGGCCGTGGTGTGCGAATTTATCACAAACGCACTGGTATCGATGTTATCGAAATCGCCGGTGACGTTAAAAATCATCGAGCCGGTCACGTTATCGCGCGGCAAGCCGCCGACAGAATTCGCAATTCCCTCGATGTTGCCGATAGCTTTGCGGTTTGCCGTGCTCACCGAAAAGCTGCACGGATTACAAACATCTATGTTGGTCAATGATTTGAGCGGCTGGCCCGTAAGATCGTCATAGATGAACAGATTGATCGACGCACCGGGAGTGAGGTCGGTGTTGCCGATCCCGCCGAGGTAAGTGACGAAGAACGTCGTGTCGAAGGTGAACTGCGTGCTCCCTACCAATCCGGTCTTTTCAATAAAATGGGGGACGATAAAAGTCTTTTGTGCGTCTGCCTTTACGGCAAACGCGGCCACCAACATCGTCGATGCGGCCAGTAGAAATAATATCCTGCGTGCTCTCATGCTGTAACCCTCCGATACGAACGGCCCGTATGGGCGGCGTTAGCCGGTTGAGCGTGAGATAACCTTCGCGGTTGACGCCGGGATCCCCGGATCCTCAAAGTCCGAGATCCACTCTTGATTCGTTGTTATCTCGCGATAGTATCACGGTTTTCACAGAAATAAAGCAGAAAAAAGCCCCGCCCTTCGGCGAGGCGTTCGGCCTGATACGAGATACATCCTACGGATTCTTCGCCGGTGCCGGCGATGATTTTGGCGCCGGTGAAGTTGATCCGTCGGCGTCGGCGGTGCGGCCGGCTCGGGTGATGGCGATCCGTTTCTGGGCGTTGGGGCCGTCATTGACTTGGACCTTGATAGTCCGGTAGGTGCCGTCGCGGCGGTCGTTTGACGGAATGTAGCCGATGGAATACTGCGTGCGAAGCTCGTTCGATATCTCGCGGGCGAGATTCGGAAGTTCCGCGGGGCTTGACGGGAAGTATGCCTTGCCGCCGCTCTCGGTAGCCATCCGTTCAAGAAATGCACGAGCTTTTGCTTGCGGGCTCTTGCTGATAAAGCCACCGTCCTTGCTTAGTTCATCGACAAACCCGACAACGTAGATCTGGACCTCAGATTCACGCAGTAGGTCGAACAACTGTTTCTCATTATAGAAGCTGCTTCGGTCCTCGCCGTCCGTGACGAGGATCAGGGCGCGACGCTTGCGGTCTTCGTTTCGCTGCGAGGTCTGGTATTCGTCGATGCTCTCGACAGCGAGGTAGACGGCATCAGTGATCGCGGTCTGGCCGCCCTCGATGTACATATTCTCGAGAGCATCATTAAGGTCGGTCTTGTTGGAAGTAAACTCCTGGAGGATCTCGATCTTCTTGCTGTCGACAAACCGAATGATGAGTGTCTCGTCATTCTGGCGGTTCATATTAACGAGCACCTTTCCTGCCTCGATTACCTTTTCCAACTGCGAACGAAGAGAGCCGGAATTATCGACGACGATGCCGTAGTTTGTCGGCACTTCGGATTTTGAGAAAAAATCGATCTGCTGTAGCTTGCCGTCTTCGTAGATCCGAAATGCGTTCTCCTGCAAATCGTTGACTGGCCGGTTATTCCTGTCGACGACGCGGACGTTGAGGTTGACCAATTCTGTGTCGATCTTGATGATCTCGTCCGGATCGTCGATACGAGGTGTCGGCTTGACCGTCGGTGAGCCTACCGGTGTCGGAGTCGGGCTCGGAAGGCCTTCGGCGGCATTCGAGACCGGTGAGTCGGTCAGAAGCAGGCATGCGAGCAACGTCGTGCCCAGCATCGGCAATATGCTTTTGTTCATCGTGGCAAACCTAGCGATATTTGGTATTTGGCGTCGCATAGTAGCCCTCGCGACTGCGGACGGTTAGACGCGGCAAACCCCTGGGAGGTTTGACCTTAACTTTTACTTTACGCCATTTTCCGTTTGGTTGGAAGTCTTTTGGTATGTAGCCGATCGTGTACTGATGCCGGAGTTCGAGCGCGATCCTCTCGAATATCTCATCCATCTCAACGTCCGACTGCGGGTAGAACGACTTGCCGCCGGTTACCGAACTGATCTCGTCCAGAAATGCCTGACCCTGCATTCCGAGAGTCGAACTTGCGTCGCCTCTGTCCATAATGCCAACGGCATAGGTGACGACATCTGACTCTTTCAGCAAGCGGCGCACCTCGCCAAAATTATATCGCGACGCATTGTCCTGGCCGTCGCTTATGATCAGCATTGCTCGCTTTTGATGGCTTCCTCGTGTGACACGTTCGACGCCCAGATAGACGGCGTCATATAGCGCAGTGTCGTCTCGAGGTTGAATAAGAGTCAGCTTTCTCAACACCGCTTCGCCGTCGCGCGTTCGGTCGAGAAGCAATTGGGCACGCGAATTGAATGCGATCAGGAAGTATTCGTCAGAAGGATGACTGGTGTTGATAAACCGTTCGAGGGCGTTGCGTGCCTTGCCGATCTTTTCGCCGCTCATCGACCCCGAGACGTCGAAGAGGATGCCAAGCGACACCGGAGCGTCGCTGTCGCTAAAGAAAGTGATGTCCTGTGGAAGGCCGTCATCAGTGACGGAAAAGTGCTTCTTCGAGAGGCCCGAGACATAACGGTTAAATTGGTCGGTGACCGTCAGGGTTAGTGTGACAAGGTCTGTCTTTATGCGAACGGGCGCATCAGGATCGTCGGGTGGGGTCTCAGACGGCAGCTGCGCGAACGACGCTAACGCACAGCATAGAAATACTCCGCACGTTGCCACGAATCGACAAACCGATGCCGAAAGTCGGCGAGAAACTACTTGAAAATCGCCCATCTAGACTTCTGTAAGGTCAGCCATATTCTATGGAACTTGGTTGGCCGTTAGCAAGATGTTTCTTTGATGCCCGCGTCCGATTCTCGGTTGTTTTGCTTTGGATAAAATCCATTTGGTGGTGAAACAATTCAATAGTTTCGGCGTGATATAATCGTGCAGATCGATCAAAGGGTGTCAGGGCACAAATTGGTTCGATATATCTATGACCGAATTTATCTGCCGGCTAGGTACGCCGTCGGGGGAAATCGTTACGCGGATCGTTGAGGCGGCTGCCGCCTCGGACGCTCGCGCTCGGCTCGAGAATGAGGGCTTTAAGGTGTTTGCGGTGTCAAACGCCAGCGAAGGGCTCTCTGCTGTCCTTTCGTCTGCCAGCCGCAAAGGCCGCGTCAAGCAGGCAGATTTTCTTCTCTTCAATCAGCAACTATCGGCATTGCTCCGTGCCGGTATCCCCATCCTGCAGGCTATCGGACTGCTCAAAACACGCTCGGCCACGGCGAATCTGCGTGCAGTGCTCGTCGATGTCGAAGACAAGATCAAGAACGGCATACCGCTATCTGAGGCGTTTGAGTCTCAGGGAATGTTTCCCCGCATATACACGGCGTCGATCCTCGCGGGAGAGCGGAGCGGCGCCCTGGATGACGTTCTGGCCAGGTTTGTAACGTATCTCAAACGCAGTGTCGGTGTCTCGCGCAAACTGCGCGGGGCTCTGGCGTATCCGGCGTTCCTGCTTCTTGCATCGACGATGATGGTGGCGTTTTTGACGCTCTATATCGTTCCCCGAATGTCGGATCTGTTCAAGAGCCTTGCAGCGAAATCGTACGCTGCCGACGGTCACGCTGATCGTGCTGTGGATATCGAACGCGATCATCAACAATATTTATTGGCTTGCCCCGCTGCTACTGATAGTCGGGCTGGCGATATTTGCGTGGCTCCGCACTCAGGCCGGTAAGCTGATGCTGCACAAGGCTTTGCTGAGAGTGCCGATCGGCGGGCAACTGATACGCAATATGACCACTGCCCAGCTTTCGCGGTCGCTTTCGACGCTGTTGTCAGGCGGCATTACGGTGCCCGAGGCGTGGGAGATATCGGCGCAGGCGATCAACAATCTCGAATTGCGTCGCCGCAGCCAAGGCGTGCTGCCGATGATCCGAGAGGGGCGCGGATTCACGGATGCTCTTGAGAAGGCCAACTGGCTGCCCGAATTAGCACTCGACATGATCGGCATCGGTGAGGGCTCAGGTTCCTTGCGTGAGATGCTCGATGAGGTGGCCACGTTCTACGACGCGGAGGCCGAGGTGAGGCTCGAGCAATTTACGACACTGCTCGAACCGTTGATACTGTTGTTCATGGCCGGCATCGTCGTTACCATATTGCTCGCTATCTACCTGCCGATCATACAGATGATCTCGGCCGGGCCGGTAGGCGGACGAAAATAGATTGAAATGAGCACTACTACGAACGGCGATCAGACGTACACATCGTCGCCAAATATCCAGATGAATGACTTCCTCGATAAGGAACCACCCGAGGTGACCGAGGCAAAGTCGCTGGCAAAACGCTACCGAATGCCGTTTATTGACCTGTTGCCGCCTGAGCAGGAATCGCCGGTGGATATTGAGGAATTGGCGGTCATTCCGGTCGATCTAATGCTACGGAATCAGTTCGTGCCGCTCCGGCGTGACGGCAACAACCTCCATGCGGCGATGGCCGATCCGACGAATCTCGAAAGGCTCGATGAGTTGGAGAACGTTCTGAATGTCCGCATCGTGCCCTACGTCGCGACTGCCGGTGCAATCGATGTTGTTCTCAGAAAAGGCGACTCGACCTCGCGTGTCTTGGCTGAGGCCGCATCGACCTTCAAGATATCGCTCGTCAAGGAGACCGAGCAGGGCGAAGAGGTGCTCGATCTCGACAAGCTGGCGTCTGACACTGAAATGTCGCCGATCATAAAGCTCGTCGACACAATACTTTACAACGCGATGGAATCGCGATCGTCAGATATTCATATCGAAACGCGCGAGCGTGATGTTCAGGTCAAATTTCGCATCGACGGGGCTCTCTACTCTAAGGTCGATCCGATCGACATAGCCTTTCACCAGACGCTGATCTCGCGCATCAAGGTTATGTCTGAGCTCGATATTGCCGAACGCCGCATCCCGCAGGACGGGCGTTTTCGGGTGCGGTACAAGGGCCGCACGGTCGATTTTCGTGTCTCAATAATGCCAACGATCTTTGGTGAGGACGCGGTTATTCGTATCCTCGACAAAGAGCAAATTAACGAGTCGTTCAAGAATCTGAATCTTGATGTCGTCGGATTTGACGATGACGATCTCCAGCGTTTTCGTCTTTATATTAAGGAACCATACGGCATGGTGCTCGTTACCGGGCCGACGGGTTCCGGTAAGACGACGACGCTCTACGCCGCTCTGAACGAGATCCGTAACGACGAGGATAAGATCATAACGATCGAGGATCCGGTCGAGTATCAGCTTCACGGGATCGTGCAGATACCGGTGAATGAGAAAAAGGGGCTGACGTTCGCTCGCGGACTTCGTTCCATCCTGCGTCACGACCCGGACAAGATAATGGTCGGCGAAATTCGTGACGAAGAAACGGCACAGATCGCCATCCAATCCGCGCTGACCGGCCACCTCGTGTTTACGACTGTTCACGCCAACAACGTGATCGACGTTATCGGCCGCTTTCTAAACATGGGCGTTGAGCCGTATAACTTTGTCTCATCGCTCAACTGCGTGCTCGCCCAGAGGCTCGTTCGCTTGCTTTGCCCGACTTGCAGACGTCCTTACGAGGCGACTGACGAAGAACTGCTGTCGTCCGGTATCCGTCCATCCGACGCACAAGGCCGGTCATTATTTCGGAGCGTCGGGTGTGACGCCTGTAATCACACCGGCTACCGAGGCCGCTCCGCGATCCATGAATTACTTGACATGTCGGATCTCATCCGCGAAATGATCATCGAGCGCCGGCCGGGCTCGGAGATCCGCCGACAGGCCGAGAAAGAAGGCCTCTCATCCTTGCGCGAATCTGCCGTCAAGAAGGTCTTTTCGGGCCAAACGACGCTGCATGAAATTAACCGCGTGACGTTTGTGGAAGAAATTCGACAATAGCTGGCCAGCGGTGGTTCATGCTCGCCGCAAGCGCTGTATAGTCGGCGTCATCCGCGACTGATCAACCTAGAGTAAACGGACGGATCTACATTGCCACCGCTGACGACGAGACAGATCGTTTTACCGATAAACCTCGCCTGATCTTGTAGGACTGCACCGAGGCTAAGGGCTCCTGTGGCCTCGCACTTGAGATTTGCTAGATCATAATAGAGCCTGACAGCCTCAACGATCTTCTCTTCAGGTACCTCAGCGATCTCTGTCACTCCGTCTCTGATGATCGGCCACGTTAGGTTACCGAGCGAGAGTGTGCGCGTGCCGTCGGCGATGGTTTGTGGTTCGGTAGCGTTGGCGATAAGTTCGCCCGCTCGCAAACTGCGGGCGGCGTCGTTTGCGAGCAGCGGTTCGGCACCGATGATCTCGGTGGCCTTGCCGTTTCGTGCAAAACTCTGGATCGTGCCCGAGATCAGGCCGCCGCCGCCGATCGGCAGCACGACCGCGTCGAAATCGTGTGTCGCTATCTCGTCGCCCAGCATCGAGTTGCCGTCGATCACGAGTTGATCATCAAACGCGCTGGCGAGATATGCATCAGGTCGTTCGTTGGCAAACTGTTCGAGTCGGTCGGTCCGGCTGATGACCTTAACGTCTATCAGATCGGCTTCCGCACCGTACGCAAGTACGGCATCGACCTTAACCTTTGCTGAGTTATGCGGCATTATGACGGTGCATTTTCGCCCCAGCAGTTTGCACGCATAGGCAAGGGCCTGTCCGAAGTTTCCCGATGAGACGCCGACAAACTCGTCATTCGGCGAATTCAGCACGACGTTGTATGCAGCGCGGAACTTAAAGCTCCCCGTGTGCTGAAACGTCTCGCTGGCGATGGTCACATCCAGTCCAAGGTAATCGCGGAGTTTTGCGGATTTAATGAATGTCGTAGGTCGAATGGCGTCGCGGAGTGATAACATAATGACTAGCCACAAGTTTAGAGCGAGTCATTTTGCCGGGCAAGTTAGATCCGGAGTCATGCCGTATGCCAAAGAACTACGATAAAGAGGTCGCCGAAACGCTCGATATGATCTTTCGCCAGGCGCAGATGCAGTTTGGCAGCGCTATTAAGTCACGCTGGTTTCACGACGGCGACGGCTGCCCCGGCTGCGGCGGCGAGATCAACGTGATGAAATACAAGAAGAAAGATGCGCTGTCGCTCAATGCTTTTATCTTCCGCGAACATGGCGTTCTGATCGCCTATTTTCTCTGCGGCAAATGTGGGAAGAAGGTCATTGGAGCGACCAGCGAGACGCCACTTCACGCCGAGATCGAAAGGAATCTTAAAGCGGCGTTCATCAAGCATTTGGGACACTAAGGCCATGTCAAAATCGCATTTTGGGATGATCGGCCTCGGCACGATGGGGCGAAACTTTCTGCTCAACGTCGCGGAGCACGGCATCAGCGGCGTCGGTTACGATCTCGATGCGGCGAAGCGTGCCCTGCTGCTCGAAGAGGGAGCAGGAATACCGGTCGCAGTTGGCAATGATCTGCCGGATTTCATCTCAAAGCTCGAATCTCCACGCAACATCATGCTCCTTGTGCCCGCCGGGCCGATCGTTGACAAGGTTATCGGCGACCTCGTGCCGCATCTTGACGAGGACGATTTGATTATTGACGGCGGCAACTCGCACTTCACCGACACCGAGCGCCGCGAATCCGAACTGACGGCAAGGGGTATCGGTTTCATCGGGATGGGCGTCAGCGGCGGCGAAGAAGGTGCCCGCCACGGCCCGTCTATCATGCCCGGCGGCCGCCGCGAGTATTACGGCCGTATCGAGAAGATCCTTCAAGCTGTTGCTGCAAAGGTGAATGGAGATCCATGTGTTGCCTATATCGGTAGCGGCTCGGCCGGCCATTTTGTCAAGATGGTCCACAACGGCATCGAGTACGGAATGATGCAGTTGATCGCCGAGTCGTATGACCTGATGAAACGAGTTCTCGAAATGGACTCAGATGTGCTGAGCGAGACCTTTGCCGCATGGGGCAGCGGCGAACTCAACTCTTTTCTTATCGAGATCACGGCGACGGTGCTTGCGAAAAAGGATGCTGATACAGGCAAACCGCTCGTGGAACTGATCCTAGATACTGCCGGCCAGAAGGGAACCGGCAAATGGACATCGCAGGCCGCGATGGACTTCGGTGTGCCGGTTCCGACGATCGACGCCGCCGTCACCATGCGGCAGATCTCGGCCCAGAAAGAGCTAAGGGGAAAGATGGCACACAGATATTCCAACGATCTCACGGAGCACCACACGTCGGTCGAGGCAGACGATCTGAAGAACGCCTTGTTCTGTGGGTTTGTGATCGCCTATGCCCAAGGCCTATCGCTGCTGCGGGCGGCCTCAACCGAAAAAGGCTATGGCCTCGACGTAGCGGAGATCGCAAAGATCTGGCGCGGCGGCTGCATCATTCGGTCCGCCCTGCTCGAACAGATCCGCGAGGCCTACTCGGCGACGCAGGATCTCCCTAATCTCTTGCTCGACGCGGCCTTGGCGCCATACCTGGTACAACGAATGATGTCGTTGCGAAAGGTCGTGTCGGCATTGAATGGCCACGGCATTCCAGGTATGGGCTTTTCATCCGCTCTCGGCTATTTCGACGCATTCCGTGCCGGACGCCTGCCCGCTAACCTCATCCAGGCACAACGCGACTACTTTGGCGCTCACACCTACCAACGCACCGATCGCGAGGGCACGTTTCACACGCCGGATTGGGAGACGAGCTAGATAACCGACCAAGCACCATTGGTTCTCAGCAGTTTGCTCATAAGCTGTGCATGTATCGAATGCCCGCTCTTTTCGGCGGTGAATTTGCCTTGGACGGGCATTCCGAGCAGCGCGAGGTCGCCGATGATGTCGAGTATCTTGTGGCGGACGAACTCGTCGGTGAAACGGAGCGGTGTTTCGTTGAGCATACCCTGTTCCGTGAGCACAATGGCGTTGTCGAGTGAGCCGCCTTGAGCGAGATTAGCCTTGCGCAACGTCTCGATCTCATGGGTAAAGCCGAATGTGCGTGCGGAGGCGATCTCGCGGCCAAACGAGCCGTTGTCCAACGTGAAAGTGAGAGACTGTCTGTTAATGAACGGATGAGGAAAATCGATCAAACATTCGATCTCAAATCGCTCTGCCGGTTCGACCGACATTCGGCGGCCACCCTGATCGATCTCGACTCGCTCCATTATCTTCAGCGTGTGTCTGGGCGAATCCTGTTCGAGCGTACCCGCGCTCTCGATGAGATCGACGAAGGCCTCGCTCGAACCGTCGAGGATCGGGATCTCGATGTTGTCGATCTCAATAAAGCAATTGTCAATACCGGTGCCACGGAGGGCAGACAGGAGGTGCTCGCACGTCGAAAGCACCACGCCTCGTCGCATTAGCGTGGTCGCATACGCACAGTGTGATATGTATTCGACCGACGCCGGTATCTCAAAATTATCGAGATCCGTGCGGACAAAGATGTAGCCCGTATTCTCCGGCGCTCCCCGCAGCGTCATATTCACATCGACACCTGTGTGGAGCCCGACGCCTGAGACACTGATCGATCTTGAGAGAGTCGTTTGGTTTGCCATTCGAGTATACCCTAATCAATCGGCGTGCCATCGTGAAAAGGCGACAAAACGGTTCTAGGTGACATGAATCTCCTATCGTTTTGTGGCGTGGCCGCCACGCGCTGTGGCGCGATTTACTATTACCGGCTAACCAATTACAATCTACACCAAGTTATGCCCATAGAGACCGCCGGCCAAAAGGCCGCGAAAGTTAGCAAAATTCGCATCGAGAACACTGCGTCGTTTGCGTTGCCAAAAGATCATGAGGCGAGTATCGAGAAGGCACTCGACTTTTTGCCGATCGAGCAGATCCGTGGCGTCGAGCGCATCAAGCTTGTCGATTACATAAACGACCCGAGGCTAAAGAACCTCGATGTTCCGATCAAGGGCGACCTGCCCGGACTGTATCACCCGCGAATGCAGAACAGCGCCCCGTGGTTTGAGATGTCGATGGGAGCGCTTCTGCAGCCAACTGAAGGCTTCTTTAAGCGGTTCATGGCGAAAAGCTCCTTCAAAGGCAACCTCGCCGGCCTGATATTTTCGCTTGCCGGCCAGCATTACTATCTGACGCTTCGCCACTCAGTCAAGAAAGGCAGCCTCGAACCGCAGATACGCCAATATGCCGAAAAGAACCTGAAGCTATGGAGCGAGAAACAGGCTGAGGGAAGCTGGCGGGCGAAGTTGTTCAAACCTTTTAGGCCGATATTAGAACGCTGGGCGAAGTGGCTGAACAAAAAGGCAGCGGCAGCGAAGAAATAGAAAAATTGCCGCAAAAATGCGTAAGAGACACAAAACATAGAACTCTTTTGTGCATTTTGCGCCCTTTCGAGGCCAACCGAATCTTATGAACTACTGGATGGTGAAACAGGAGCCTACCGCGTATTCGTGGGACGACTTTGTTAAAGAAGGCAAGACCGACTGGACCGGCGTCAGGAACTTTAAGGCTCGAAATTTCTTGCGTGATATGAAGAACGGCGACAAGGTATATTTTTATCACTCGGTCGTCGGCAAAGAGGTCGTGGGCATTGCGAAGGTGACGAAAGAGGCCTTTCCCGACCCGACCGACACTGCGTGGCACGCCGTCGAATTGACGCCCGAGAAGCCACTAAAGAAGCCGGTCACGCTCGAAGCTATCAAGGGCAACAAAGCCCTCGCAAACATCTACCTCGTCCGTCAGCCACGATTCTCGGTGATGCCGCTGACCAGGGACGAGTTTGAAGAGATCCTGAGCATGTCGAAGTAGCCGGGATGCGGTTATCTCGCCTGCGTCTTTCTATGTTAAAAGCCGCCGTCGATCACTACCACGAACTTTTAGATGACGCCGACCTCGCCGAGTCGTCTCTTCAGTTGCTCGACGCGGAACTTGACAGGACGAAGCTGATCTTCGGCGGCCGCCGCCTCACGCCATACCTCAGGCCTCATTTTGTTTCTCGGGACGATTGGGAACGTGTAAGCCGGACGTGCGAAACCGTATTTGATGCTCTCCAAAAGGTTAAGGACGCCGCCGTTGAGGATGACGCTTTACTTGACGAATTGGGCGTTACCGCAACCGAACGCGATCTGGTGAAGATCGATCCGGGGTACGCGCACGTCTCTCCGACTTCACGACTCGACTCGTTCCTGACAGATGAGGCTTACAGCTATGTCGAATTGAACGGTGAATCACCCGCGGGTATTGCCTACGCCGACTCGGCCTCGGAGATATTCAGGTCGCTGCCGATAATGAAGCGATTCGGCGAGCGCTTCGCATTTTCGGGGCATGATGGACGGGCAAAAATGCTGGACGTGCTCCTGGCGTGCTACGAGGAGTTTCTTGGCCGTACCCCTGAGCGGGCGCCGACGATAGCTATCGTCGACCTCAAGGATCTGCCGACGCAGAAGGAATTTGAGCTGTTTGCTGAGTATTTCGAATCGCAAGGCTATCCGTCGGTCATTTGTTCGCCCGATGAACTCGAATATGACGACACTTGGCTGACCAACGATGGCCGGGTGATCGATATCGTTTACAAGCGTCTGCTCGTCAATGAATATCTGCCGATAATGGACGGGAATCCCGATTTGTTGAACGCTTACCGAGCGGGTCACGTCTGCATGGTCAATAGCTTTCGCAGCAAACTGGTGCATAAGAAAGCGATCTTTGCGGTGCTGACGAACGAACGTTATTCGCATCTGTTCACCGCTGCCGAATTGGATGCCATTAAGGCACATGTTCCGTGGACACGGGTGTTTCGCGGCGAAAAGACCGTTAATCGCGGCGACACGATCGATCTTGTTGAGTGGACGCGAGCAAATTCACAAAAACTAGTCCTTAAACCGAACGACGACTACGGAGGCCATGGCATTTATATCGGCTGGAACTCAAGCCAGTCCGAATGGGACGACGCGATCGCGGTAGCCCTCAGCGATGGTGATTACTTGGTGCAAGAGAGGGTTAAGACCGCTAAGGAGATGTTCCCGATGCTCACCGACGATGGTGGCTGGCAGATGGTCGAGCAGCTCGTGGATCTCGATCCGTTGTTGTTCCTCGGCAAGGTCGGCTCGGCATTTACGCGGCTGTCATCGACCGAACTCGCCAACGTTTCATCCGGTGGCGGCATGGTGCCGACATTTATAATCAATGAAAAGTGATATGAGATATTTTGCGTTTCTTATGTTACTTACTGCGGCACTACTCATGCCGTCAGGTGCCGAGGCTCGCGATGGACGACTGTTCACATTGCTCGATACGCCCTCGACGCGTGCGGCGGCGGAACGATCATCTATTGCCTCGATCCGCGAGAGCGCCATTCGGATCGATGGTGATCTGCTGCGGGGCAGCGAGAGCATTACGCTCGACTTGTTTGATAGCAGGTCGTTCACGGCACGTCGCATTGCGGCTGAGGGCCTCGAGATCCGGTCCGCTCGTGACCTGACGTGGCGCGGCAAGATTACCGACGGCAGCTTCTCTGGCGATGTTGTGATCACGCAGAAATCGGAAAGCTTCTCGGGGATTATTTACTCGCCCTACGCTGTGTATGAGATCGTGCCGCGAGGCGACAAACATTATCTCGTCGAGCTTGATCAGACGCTCTTTCCGCCGTGCGGCGGTGAGGTAAAGGGTGATGTTGGCGTTGAACAGCGAACGGCCGGCGCCGAGGTCGATTCAGGCGATCGCATAGACGTGCTGGTCCTATATACGGCCGCTGTCCGGACATCTGCTGGCGGCGATACGCAGGCCCAAACGATCGCTCAGCAGGCGGTCGATGCGACGAATACCGCGTACATTAATAGTAAGATCCGCCAGCGCGTGCGGCTGGTCCGGGCAGAGTTCACGGCGATGGTCGAGACAGGGAGCTTCAACACGGAGCTGTCAAACCTCAGGGCTGACACCGCAGCGAACATGCGCCGCGACGAACTGAGGGCAGACCTCGTGGCGATGCTGACCAATTCGACCGCGGCGTGCGGCATCGGATATCTAATGGGCCCGCCCGGAGGCAACCCGAACAACGGCTTCACTGTGACTGCGCGAACCTGCGCGGTCGGCAACTTGACCCTCGCTCACGAACTCGGTCACAACATGGGTAGCCACCATAATCCTGAAAACGGGGGCACGGCGACTTATCCTTACAGCTTCGGCCATTATCTGAATGGCAGTTTTCGTACCGTAATGTCCTATACAGATCCCTGCACGGCGGGCTGTCCGCGCGCGCCGCACTTCTCGAATCCGGACGTGATCTATAACAGCGCTCCGACCGGTGTTGAGAACGCCCGCGATAATGCACGTTCGCTAAACAACACTGCTGACTGGATCGCGAACTATCGTTACAGTGGCCAGAGCATCACGTTAGGGAACTACAACGGTAACGAGATCGTGCCGCGCAACATCCACCTGAGCATGATATGGACGAGCAATAATGTCTCTGGCGACGTTCGCATCGAACTGTCACACGACGGCGGCACGACATGGCGAACTCTCTTCAATCGGACGCCCAACGACAATCAGGAGTATTTCTCATTTGGGCCGCGTGTTACAAAACAGGCCCGCCTCCGCATCACGAGCCATGATAATCCGAACGTTGGCGATACGAGCTCGGCGAATATTTCTATTAGATGACAAAATCTGACGCCCCGCGTTTGCGCTCACTTACAGACGATTACCTCCGCCTCGAGAAAACCTTAAAACTTGGCGGCGGGCCGGACAAGGTCGCGAAGATTCACAAGCAGGGCAAGCTAAGCGCCCGCGAGCGGATAGCCCTGCTGCTCGATACCGATACTTATAGCCAGGAGATCGGCCTGCTCGTCGCTTATGACGAATACGACGGCCAGGCTCCGGCCGCCGCGGTGGTCACCGTCGTTGGCAAGGTCGAAGGCCGCGAATGTGTCATCGTCGCCAACGACGCCACCATTAAGGCAGGCGCGTGGTATCCCGAGACGATCAAGAAGATCCTCAGGGCACAGGAGATCGCGATGCGTAATCGCGTGCCCATCGTGTATCTCGTTGATTCTGCAGGCGTTAACCTGCCATATCAGGGCGGCGTGTTCCCGGGGCAATACGGTGCCGCTCGAATCTTTTATTACAACTCGATCATGCGGCATTACCTTAAAGTCCCGCAGATCGCCGCCGTTATGGGAATGTGCGTCGCCGGCGGCGCGTACCTGCCCGCGCTCAGCGACGTGATCCTGATGGTCGAGGGCACGAGCTTTATGGGCCTCGGCGGGGCAAACCTCGTCAAAGGCGCCACGGGCCAGACCATCGACAACGAAACACTGGGTGGCGCAATGACGCACAACTCGATCTCCGGCGTCGCGCACTATCGCACGAAAGACGACAAAGAGTGCATCGAGAAGATACGGCAACTTGTCACAGAACTGCCAGTTCGGAGTGCAGACACTCCTGTCCGCATCGGCGGTTCCTCCGCCGAGAAAGCAACCGAGCGTAAAAGCGACGCTCGCGCGGAAAAGAGTGTCCGCGCTCCTTCGGCACTCTACGATCTCCTTCCCTCCGACCATCGAGCACCGTATGACATGCACGCGGTATTGAATACATTCCTCGACGGTCCAATCGACGAATTCCAGACGGACTTTGCCAAGGAAATGATCTGCGGCACGGCGCGAATCGGCGGGCATCTGGTCGGGGTGATCGCAAACTCGCGTGCGATGTCAAAGGGCAAGAACGGACCGCGTTTTGGCGGGATCGTTTACACCGAATCCGCCGAGAAGACCGCCTATTTCATCGAAAACTGCGACCGTCACGACACGCCGCTGCTCTTTGTTCAGGACGTCTCCGGCTTCATGGTCGGGGCCGACGCCGAGCATAGCGGCATCATCCGCGCGGGAGCGAGGTTTGTCGAAGCGATGGCAACTGCCAAGGTCCCAAAACTCGTCCTTACCATCAACCACGCCAGCGGTGCGGGCTACTACGCAATGGCGGGGCAGGGATTCGATCCCGACTTCATCTTCTCGCTGCCGACCGGCCGCATGGGCGTGATGGAAGGCGACAGCGCAGTGCAGGCGATTTTTGGCACGCAGCTCGATAAACTAAAAGCCTCGGGCCAGGAACCCGACGATGCCCTCAAGGCCGAGATGCAAAAGGTCCGTGATACTTACGACCGCGAACTCGACGCGAAACACGCCGCCGCCCGCGGCCTCGTCGATGCCATTCTCATTCCCGAAAACGTCCGCGATGCACTCATCCTCGCTCTCGAAACGTGCCAAAATACATCGTCGCCGCATATCGGTGCCTTTGTCTTGCCGCCCATCAGCTAGATACTGACCGCGTATGTCGCAGACCCGCGTTCCGGCGTCTTGACGCCGCTTTTACGGATTTTACCTTCGATTCGACCTATTTTCACGTCAAGCAGGGCCTAACCTACTACGCGTAGTGCAAAGCTGGAGTTATTTCATGTTTCCTCGGCTTTGTCCGGCCCTGCTCCTCAACGGCCGGTTGATCACGGGACGCTGAAAAAGTGCTTCTCAAACGCAATCTCAAGCGGTTATAATGATAAGAGTCGCTTCCCACAGCGATGTTCCTCACATCTTACCTGCCGGTCACTCGAAAAAATGAACAGAATATTCAGGTTGTTGCTGCCGTTGTGCGCGGTGTTGTTGTTGGCCGTTTCGCTCCACGCTCAGGACAAGGGTTCTCGGTCAAAGAAGGCTGAGCGCAACACGGGTCAGAACGCCGTAGTCATCATCGTCAAATCGGCTGCGAAGGCCACTTGGGTGACGACGAAGTTTGTCGCAAAGAACGTCGCCAAACCGGTCCTGAAAGCGGTATTGCTAAAAGCCGCGCCAAAGGTGCTGATCTTTACTCTTAAGAATGCACCTGTGGTCGCCAAGCACGCTTTGCCCTGGGCGCTTAAGCTAGCTCTGCTTTGACGGAACCCTTATTTGGCCGTCAAACTATGGTAATCGTCTATCGCCGTCTTGATGATGCCGTAAGCACGCTCTCGCCCATAAAAATATGCGATCTCGCAGCGGTTCGGTTCGTCGGGCAGGGATTTGTAGGTCAAGAAGTAATGCTCGATGCGGCTCATGATGCCGTCGGGCAGCTCCGTCATTTCGGCATATTGGCCGTAAACCTTATCGCCCTTGAGCACCGCTATTATCTTGTCGTCAGCTTCACCGCCATCGAGCAGGCAAAAGCCGCCGATCGGACGAGCTTTCAGGATGATGTCGCCGCGAGGGATATGGTGTTCGCTAAGAACAAGGATGTCGAGCGGATCGCCGTCGCCTTTGGCAACAGCTTTGCCGGAACCGCTGGCGGCCAACGCAGCAATACTGTCACCGCAGTAAGTTTTCGGGATAAAGCCGTAGTTGGCCGGGACGACGTTTGAATACTGCTGCGGGCGGTCGATCTTGAGATAGCCGCTCGGTTTATCGACCTCGTACTTGACCGTATCACCGGGCACTATCTCGACAAAGACAGTGACCTCAGCAGGCGCGTCCGGGCCGATCTCGATCCCGTGCCACGGATGGGCTTTGTTGGTTCGGAACATGACACTGTTATTCTAACGAAGTCAGGACCACCTGCGGTAGCGGGTGGTTGAACGAACCCAATGTTGACCATCGTATCTGAGCGGCATAACAGTTCTTTGATGATCCGCTTCAACCGCCCTGAGATCCGGAGCCCGCTTTCTGTGGCGGTTCTCGGCGAATTAGATGTCTTGGTCTCAGAGATCGCAGAATGCAAAGACATTCGAGCGGTTGTATTCGCCGGAACGGGCGACGTGTTTGCATCAGGTGCAGACCTACGAGAGATCGCTGCCGTGACAGCCGACGAAGCACCCAGATTTTCCCGACGAGGCCAGAGACTGATGCAGTCGATTGCCGATCTGCCGCAAACTACCATCGCTGCGATCAACGGCTATTGCTTCGGCGGCGCGCTCGATCTCGCCCTTGCCTGCGATCGGCGGATCGCATCGCCGAATGCACAGTTCGCCCATCCCGGAGCCGGGCTCGGCATCATCACCGGCTGGGGCGGTACACAGCGTTTGCCGCGATTGATAGGCACGTCGAGTGCGTTGGAGATGTTCTTCACGGCCTCGCCGATGGACGCCCACCGAGCGCTGGCGATAGGTTTGATCGACGATATAAGTGAAGATGTAGTGGCAACTGCGGTAAACTTGGTGCTATGAAGGTTCAACTCGTAAACATCGCCCACGCCCGTAGCGGCGACAAAGGCGACACCGCCAACGTCGGCCTGATCGCCCTGAAGCCCGAATACTATCCACTGCTCGTGGAAAAGGTAACCGCCGAAGCCGTCAAACAGCATTTCGGCGAGATGGTCAAAGGCGATGTCGAGCGTTTCGAACTGCCAAACCTCAACGCGCTCAACTTCCTCCTCCACGGCAGCCTCGGCGGCGGCGGCACGCTGAGCCTGATGACGGACGCCCAAGGGAAGACCTTCTCGACGGCACTGTTGAGGATGTTTATCGAGCTAGATGAGGTTTAATTAATAATTACTCAATTACTAATTAGTAAGTAGGTTATGAGTGAGAATATTGTTCTCGACAAATCCCTCGACTTCGCATTGCGGATTGTGAAGCCGTGCCACTATCTGAACGAGGAAAAGCGTGAGTTTGTTTTGTCGAAGGAGTTGCTAATCTCCGGGACAAACATCGGCAGGCACGTTCGGGCGGCAATTGGTGCCGAGAACCGAGACACATTCGTTTCAGAATTTGGCATTGCTCGCCGTCGAGCCTTGGAAACCGAGTATTGGTTATTGGTTCTATTCCATGGCGAGAGATTGACTGAGCAGGAATACAATTCTATTGAGGCAGATCGACTGGAACTGGTCAAAATAATCTCCTCGATACACTCCTCATCTCGACCTACTAATTAGTAATTACTAATTATCTAATTATTAATTAGAAGGAAGTGACACGACTGATGGATGAGATCTTAACCGAAACCGCTGGATCGATTGCGATCATTACACTCAACCGGCCTGAGAAACGTAATGCGCTGAATGACGAGTTGATCGCGGCGTTGAAGACGGCTTTGCGTGAAGCTGATGCTGATGATTCGATAAAGTGCATCGTCATTCGCGGTGCGGGGAAGGATTTTTGTTCGGGGGCGGATCTTTCTGCATTGCAGAAGATCGCTAATGCGTCACTCGAGGAGAATCTTGAGGATGCGCGGTCGCTTGGCGAATTGTACAAGCTGATTCGCGAGGTGAGGCAGCCTGTGATCGCGGCGGTGAAAGGAAGGGCGTTGGCGGGCGGCTGCGGGCTGGCGATGGCTTGCGATCTTATTGTGGCGGAGACTAACGCCAAGTTCGGGTTTCCTGAGGTCAAGATCGGGTTCGTGCCGGCGATGGTGGCGGCGATCGTGCATCGCAGCATGTCCGAACGCCGTGCCTTTGCGACGCTCACTCTTGGCGAAGAGATGTCTGCCCAAGCCTTATCAGACTCCGGCATCGTGCATGCTGTCGCCGACGAAGCCCGGTTCGAATCCACGCTCGCTACCGTCACCGACCGCTACACCGCCCTTAGTGCCTCCGCCGTCCAGATGACGAAAGGCTTGCTCTACGATATTGATGGGTTAGATTTCGCTTCGGCAATTGAACAAGGCGCGAACGTAAATGCTGAAGCTCGTATGACCGAAGATTGTCAGAGAGGAATCGCTAAGTTTTTGGAGAAGTAGCGATCAGTCACCGCGCCGCCGCGAGCACCGGTAGGCCACCCACATTCATCGCCGCCGCCGTCGCCACCAGCGCGATCAGCATCCCGACGATCCCATAAACATTCCCCCGCCGCGCCGTCTCCTGCTGGCTCAGCCCCCCCCAGGGCTCAAAATAAACAACGCACTCGCGGCGATGTAGGCGATTGTGATCAGGCTTTGTTGCATTCAGATTGCTTGCAGCTTTAGTAAATTTGCCTCGAGCTTTAATTAAATTGCCTCCAGCTTTAGCTGGAGGTAAATGTTAAAAAAGAAAACGGGCTTTAGCCCAAACTATTCCGGAGCATCTTTAAACTTCTGAAACCCGGCACGCTTCAAGAAGCTATCAAACTCGTCATCAAACGGAACCTTCTTGTGATGTTCTTCCTGCTTCGCGATATATCTTCTAACACTCGGCAAAGTCTCTTCATTTACAGAGACGACAAAATACTCATCTTGCCATGCAAATTTGGTTTTCGTCAGCTTCTGTTTATTGATCCAAAAAGACGACTCGCCTTTGATCAACTGCATTATTTTCTCAAGCGTCTGATCGGTTCCAAGCGAGATCAAACAATGAACATGTTCGAGCCAGCCATTTCTGAAATCAATAAAAATGCCCTTCTCCCACGCATTCTCGCGAATGTGCTCAAAGACTTTCTGGCGAATCTCATCCGTCAGAAATGGATGTCTGTTCTTCGTCGTCCAAACAAAATGTAACCAAACTTTGACCCAAGGCATATTCAGCTAAAGCTATAAGGAAATATTTTTTTGTTCGTTCGGCTAAAGCCGCTTTCTGTTTTGCATCCTATCCAGTAGCTAAAGCTAGTGGCAATTAAAAAAAACTCTCAATCGCGATGTATGCGATTGTGATCAGGCTTTGTTGCATTCAGGTTAAATTAATGGAAATTCGGCCTTCTTCGGTCCTCCTCAGTCCCCGTATTTCCTTATATCTCTTTTGATCATTTTGATAATTGACGATTTTCGAGACCTGCCAAATAACTTTCGGGGACGACCCCGACCACGACCCGTACCGGTCGGAGGCGTGTAATGATACGCTGTACCGCCGCCCGTCTCACCTGCGACCTCAATTGCACCTGCAACCAGCGCGATTAGGAGGGTTACCGGTGTTAGACACAACAGCGGTGACATGTCCTTACCCGAACACGACATAACCCCTAATAGCAGCGTAACGACGAAGAAAAAAACAGAAATCGCGCCGGCAATTCCAAAACTCGTTGAATCGGGAGTTGAATTTGGTTGTTCTATCGAATGATCCGCCGCAAATTCGTTAGTCGCGTCTTCGTCAAGATTCGGCAGGTTTTCGTACGCTTTTGGGAGGATCGGCCTCGCTCGCGTCGTCCCATCCATATCGCCGACATAGCCTTCGCGCACCATCGCGTCGAGAATTGCGGCCGCCCGACCGTAGCCGATACGAAGGTGGCGCTGGAATAACGATGTTGAGGCACGTTTTGCCTGAACGGCACACCGGAGAGCATCAACAAAAAGCGGATCTCGACGCCCAGGCAAGTCCGAGTCCTCGTCGTCAGTACTGAACTTTGCGTAATCAGGCCGTCCTTGCACTTTGACGAACTCCACCACGCGTTTTACTTCTTCTAGCTCCGAGTACGTTCCCTGTAGACGAATCAGCTCTTTAGCTTTCGGCGGCAGAAAAAGTGCATCGCCATTTCCAAGCAATTCTTCCGCACCGTGAGAGTCAATAATTGTTCGGGAGTCCGAACGTGAGACGGTGCTGAACGCGAGCCGGGCGGGAAAGTTGGCCTTAATTTCTGGGGTGATCACTTCTGAAGATGGTCTACCAGTTGTCGCTATAAGATGAATACCGACGGCCCGCCCTGCAGCAGCCACATTCGATAGTGTGTCGCTGATACTAGCTTGGCGAGCTAGAAGTTCACCGATTTCATCGATGACAATAACTAGATACGGCAAGAGTAAGTGCGGCTTCCCATCGTCGTCCCACTGTTCCAGGGAGTTCCGTCGCACTACTTCTTGATTGAAATTCGCGATGTTTGCGGCCCCATAACCCGCGAGATCTTTATATCGACGATTGACCTCTGCCACTGCCCATTCGAGTGCAACAGCCGCGCGAGCGGCATCGGCAATCACTGGAGTAGCCAAGTGAGGGATGTCGGAATATAGACCCAATTCAACCCTACGCGGATCAATTAGGATAAGCTTTACTTCGTCGGGACGTGCCTTGAAAAGGATAGAAAGGATAATCGAGTGTAGACTGCTCGATTTGCCGGAGCCTGTTGAGCCACCGACTAAGAGGTGTGGCAAAGCACTCAGATCGACCACATAGCTGCTTCCGTCTATTGTCCGTCCCGTTGCGAGCGTCAAGAGTGACGCCGACTCGCAGAATCTGCGTGATTCAAGCAATTCTCGAAGCCGAACAATTTCCGGTTGCTCGTTTTGAACTTCTATTGAAATTTGCGACTTGCCCGCTGCTGTCGTGACGCGGACTGATCGACCGTGAAAAGCCAGGGAAATATCCTCCGCACGTTTCGCTAACCTCGCCGCAGTTGTGCCCGGTTCAGGTTTGAAGTCGAACACCGAGAACACTGGTCCCGGCGAAATGTGGACAACCTGACCATAAAGTTCAAATGCCGCCAGAACCTCAATAATCCTCGCCGCCTGACTACGCAGGTTGTCCTCAAAACCTACGGGCTGAGGGTCCGCTGGTATCAATAGCTGCGGAGAAGGTAATACATAGCTGCTCTGGCCGTCATCGATCATGTTTCCTAGGGCGTTGGTGTCTGCTTCTTTGGCGCCTTCTCGACGTGGCTTGCTGAAATCCATGCAGCCAGCTTGCCCGGATCGTTGGCGTAAACGTTGCGGACGATGCCGTCGAGGATGCGTACCTTGATCATGCCTTCGCGGATCTTCGCGGACGTGTCGGCTGTGGCGGCTACGCGGCTTTTATGCAGGTTCAGCATGGATCTTTAACCCAAGAGCATTAACTACTTTCAAAACGGTTTCGAAGCTCGGGCTGCGTTCGCCTGACAATGATTTATAAAGGCTTTCACGAGAGAGGCCGGTTTCGCGGGCGATCTCGGACATGCCTTTGGCGCGGGCGATGTTGCCGAGTGCTTTGGCGACGAATGCGGCGTCGCCGTTTGCTTCTTCGATGCAGGCTTCCAGATACGCGGCCATCTCTTCAGGCGTGTTTAGATACTCCGCGACATCGTATTTAGTTGTCTTTACCTTAGCCATTTTTATAGTTCGTTTGCGATCTCGATCGCGTTCTGAATATCGCGTGATTGCGAACGCTTATCGCCGCCAGCGAGAAGTATGATCGATTCAGAGCCTTTTTGAATGAAATAGACCCGGTAGCCGGGACCGTAGTCGATCCTCATTTCCGAAACGCCTTCGCCAACGGGTTTAACATCGCCTGCATTTCCTAGTTCGAGCCGGTCGATGCGAGCCTGAATCCTTGCACGAGCACGAAGGTCACGAAGTTTCATCAGCCATTTTGAAAACGTTTCGGTTTGGCGAACTTCGATCATCAATAGTGTATCCCTCTGGCTACAGAATTACAATAGTTTCATGCCGCGACAATATCGACCTTTGTTTCGATGAGCGAGTTCTGGCCTGGCAACACGTGGCCAGTGCTTACGCCGTGGGATGAGGGATCAGGCTTCAACTACGGAAACCTCCGTTGCAATTAGTTCTTTTGGTATCAAAGCCGGGAAGTAGGCCATTATCTCTTCGACCTTTGGGCGGCCGCCGGCGAAGCCTGTTACGGCGGGCGGGCCGGTGAGGATGAGCGGGGCGATCTCTTTGGTAAAGCGTTCGACGTCGGCACGGTTTTGGCCCCGGACGGCGATGCGGAGCTGGACTTCGGGGATCTCGGATGGAGTGCGGACACTCTTGTCCGCATCCCTGGTTCCTCCGGCGAGGTTGGTTTCGCTGCCATTTACGTCCGACGAAGCGTCGGACGTTGCGGACAGGAGTGTCCGCGCTCCAAGCGAGCCGTGCGTTGCGTTGACACCGACGAATTCGGTTAGGATCAGGTCAAAGGTGAGGCCGAGGTTTTCGAGGCGTTCGCGGAGGATGCGGTCGGCGGCTTGGGCTTTTTCGAGGGCGTCGGGCCAGGCGTAGACTAGGGTGCCGACGCTTTTGAAGCCGTCGGAGTAGGCGATGGAGACTTTGTAGAAATCGGTCTTTGGGTTGCCCTTGATGCCGAAGACGCGGACGCGATCCTCGCCCGCAGCTTCGAGGTTGATCGACGAGAAATCCGCCACGACGTCGGGCGTGATGTAGGCTTTGGGGTCGCCCATCTCGTAGAGAAGCTGCTCGGTGACGCTCGGGACATTGACGCGGCCGCCGGTGCCAGAATGTTTCGTGACGATGAATGTGCCGTCTGGTGAGGCTTCGATGATGGGGAAGCCGATGTTCGCCATGTCGGGGATGTTCTGCCAATCGTACTGGCAGTTGCCGCCGCTCGATTGGGCGCCGCATTCGATTATGTGGCCTGCGATCGTCCCGGCCGAGACCTTGTCCCAATCTTCAAATGACCAGCCGAACTCATGCATCAACGGCGCGAGCGTCAGGCCCGTGTCCGTCAAGCGTCCGCCGACGATGATGTTCGCGCCGCGGTCAAGAGCTTCGACGAGGGCTTCGGCACCGAGGTAGACGTTGGCGGACTGGACCTTGTCGCGGATCGCCGACAGCGGCGTGCCGTCGTCCATCGAGTTGATCTCAACGCCGTCGGCCAGCCACGTATCGAGCTTGTCGAGCACGTCATCGCCCGTGACGACGCCGATCTTTACCTTGCCTTGCAGGCCGCGTTCGACGGCTGCTGCCCGGATGCCCTCGGCACAGGCTGCAACGTTGACGCCGCCGGCATTCGAGAGGACCTTGATGTTCTTTTCGACACAGTCGGGCAGGATCTCATGCATCAGCGAGACAAAGTCGCGAGCGAATCCGGCGGCGGAATCACGCGCACGCTGCTTTTGCAGGATCGACATCGTCACCTCGGCGAGGTAATCGAGCATCAGATAATCGATCGGCCCTTTGCGGACCTGATCGATCGGTGCGGTGAGCAGATCGCCCCAAAAACCCTGGCCTCCGGCAACTCTGACTTTATCTTTCATTGGGAACTAGGCGGCGCGGACGTGTGAATTGATGAACGTGACGATATCCTCAGTCGAAGTGCCGGGCAGGAAAACCTCGGACACGCCGATCTTTTTCAGCTCGGGAATGTCTTCCTGCGGGACGATGCCACCGACCAGCACGAGCGTATCGTCCATGCCGTTCTCTTTGAGAAGCCCCACGATGCGCGGGCAAAGCGTATTGTGCGCTCCGCTGAGGATCGAGATGCCGACGGCATCGACGTCTTCCTGGAGCGCGGCGGACGCGATCATTTCAGGCGTTTGCCTTAGGCCCGTATAGATCACTTCCATTCCGGCGTCGCGCAGTGCGCGGGCTATCACTTTAGCTCCGCGGTCATGGCCGTCGAGGCCTGGTTTTGCAACTAGGACCCTGATCTTTCTATCACTCATATCTTACTCAGATAATCATCGCACAAGCCGCCCGAGGACGCTATTTACACGAACGAAAGGCTTCATCTGCGCCCATGTGAACGTGAACTCGCCGTCAGGCTGCATGCCCTCAATAACGTGTGGAAAGCCGTAGTCGTAGTGAAAGGTCACACCACGATCAGCGATGGAGAAGCCCTTGAGGTTGTCCATCGTGAAATCTGCCGTCTCAAACAGGTGCTCAGGTTCCGGCTCTTCCCAGTCCTTGTTGTTCTTGATCTCTGTGATGGCGTCAGCGATCTCCTTCTTTTGGGCTTTCTTGACCATGTCGACAAGGCCGTCGATGTAGGCGAATACCTCGCCGGGCAGGACCCGCGTGCCTTTACGTGTATCGACGACGATAAACTTCGTCGAACCGCCAGGGTAGGCTGCTGTGCCCTGCACCGATAGCTCGACGCAAAGCAGCCCGTTCGTGTTGTAGATAACCTTGTAGTCGGCCTCTTCGAGCCACTGCGTCTCGTTGATGTCTTCCTTTAGGTCGATCGCAAATGCCTTCTCATAGCTCAGAGCTGCCTCGATCTTTCGAGAGATGGCCGGCGACGCCGCCTTGACCTTCGGATAATTGACAACGAAGGTCTTCTTGAAGTCGGTGATCGGTTTTGGCCGCGTGTATGTGACCTTCTTTCGTGTTACGACGACAGACTGGGCCGTTACCGTCGATACAAAACTGAGCGCCACGACCAGCAACAGAATATATTTAACTTTCATAGACGTGTGTGATGTCCATATTTGGAGAACCGAATATGCATTTGAGTTTACCGCGAATCGTCGGCTGGCGCTTTATCGCTCTCCACGTCTCGACCCAGCCGTGTGTGTTTATCCACAATGGATTATAGCTTTTGAGCGGCGTGATGATGCCGTAACGCGGTGCTTCTGTCTCAGGCACAAACGAGCCGAATAGACGGTCCCAGATGATCAGGACGCCAGCGTAGTTCCTGTCAAGGTAAGGGCTATTCACGCCATGATGCACGCGGTGGTGCGAAGGTGTATTGAGAAACCATTCGAGCGGGCCGAGCTTATCGATAAGCTTCGTATGGATCCAGAATTGGTAGATGAGATTCAAGCCATGCATCAGGGCAAACATCCATGGGGCAAATCCGAGGAGCATTATCGGGGCATAGAATATCCAATGCAGAACCCCGGAGAACCAACTCTGCCGAACGGCGACGCTGAGGTTGTACTCTTCGCTCGAATGATGCACGACGTGAAAGTTCCAGAACAGCCGTGACTCATGGCTTACGCGGTGAAAGATGTAATATGCGAGGTCGTCAACGAAGAAGAGCACGATCCACGCCCACCAGGCGTCAGCAGGGAACTTGAACGGAGCGGCCTCATACGCAACGACGTAGATAATGCCGGTCGCGAGGCCGAACAGAGCCCCAAACACGGTGCTGCCAAAGCCGAGGATGATATTCGTCCATGCGTCCCTGCCGTCGCGGTATTCATCCGTTCGTCTAACATGCGCCAACAGGGCCTCGGCCGCGATGAGCAATGCGAATATAGGGATAGCAAGCACCGTCGGCTTGAGCATAGCGTTACATTAAGCGAATTCTGCCGCGGTGTTCAAGCGAACCGGCATTTTCGACGGTCTCATTTTATGCCCGAAGCCGGTTATAGTAGCATCGTGCTCAAGACCGTGTTTGCAAGGGATATGCGATGATAAAGAAAATACTTAAGATACTCGCGCTTGTTTTGATCGCAGCCTTCGTGATCATTCAATTTTTCCGAATCGATAAGGCAAACCCGCCAATCGTTGAGGACGAGACGATCGAGGCTGCCCTTTCGGTGCCTCCGGACGTTGCATTGATAATGGGCCGGTCATGCAACGATTGTCATTCCCACAAGACTGTCTACCCCTGGTATTCCAACATCCAGCCTGTCGCATGGTGGCTAAAAGACCATATCAATGAGGGACGGGATGAACTCAATTTCAGCCAGTTCAATACCTATTCGGCAAAGAAGAAAGCGAAGAAGCTGGAAGAGATATGCGAAGAGGTTCGTGCGGCCAACATGCCGCTGCCTTCATATCTCTGGACTCATGGTGATGCCGTGCTTAGCGAGAATGATAAGAACACGCTCTGCGATTGGACGAATGTCGAGCGTACTAGGTTAGCTTCCGAGAATTAATCGTCGAGTGCCTTTGCCTTCGGCGGCACCACCAGACTTCGGAAACAGAGGGAAGAGAAGTAAAATAATCAGATGCCTTTGCTCCCGATAGTCCACTATCCCGAGCCCGTTTTGTTGTCGGTCGCAAGGCCTGTCGACGACGGTAATTTTGACGGCGATCTCGCAACATTGATCGAGGATATGTTCGAGACAATGGCGGATGCGGGCGGCGTTGGGTTGGCAGCTCCGCAGGTTGGGGTTTCGCGGCGGCTATTTGTGATGGACACGCCGGAGACAGACGAGTGGGCACGCGAGCGGCATGTATTGATAAATCCCGAGATCATCAGCGTCGAGGGTGAACAGACCGGCGACGAAGGGTGTTTGTCGTTCCCGGGCCTGTTCCAGACCGTGAAAAGGGAGATGCGTGTGATCGCGCGGGCCCAGAATATTAATGGCGATCAGGTCGAAATAGATGTTCAAGACCTGGCCGCAAGGTGTATACTGCATGAAACGGATCATTGCGACGGCATTGTGTTTCTCGACCGGATGACGCCCCTCAAACGGCAGTTTGCCAAGCGTAAGATCAAACATCTGCAAAGCACGGGGAAGTGGAATTGACTTGAAGCTAGAGGACACCAAACTCACCGCCGAACTCTCGTCGAGTGGCGAACTTAACAAATATCTGAGCGAAGGCTGGGTGCTGATACTTGGTTATGTAAAGCACTTGAGCGATTCGCAGCAGCCGCGCTTTGTGGTGGCATGGCAGGAAGACGGCCCGGCTATTTTCCCTGAGATACTCGACGAATGGGAACAACGCGAGATGGCCCGGCAACGATATCGGTAGCTTTCGCGGAGTGTCGCCATTAGCCCCGGTGGCAGCCATGGTGAAAAATAGAGTGCCAATAGGAGCAGAGCTATGCTAAGAGGCGCTTCCTTCTTTATCGGAGCCTTAGTTTGGTTGGCCGCAGTCAGCACCAGTGCACAGACGACGTTGTTCAATATTCCGGTCGCCGACACGCTGCAGAAGGGGTCTTGGGGGTTGGAGGGCGACTTTATTACCAAGCCTGCAAGATACAGTGACGGCGGCTATCAAACCTATGGCTATCGCGTAGCATATGGTCTCGGCAACCGCACTGAGCTGGGTTCGAATTTTTACTACACCTGGGACGGCGAAGAATCGGCCGCCCAAGCCGAGTTCAGTTGGAAGCAGAATGTCTACCGCAATGAAAAGCTGGGTCTGACGGTGTCCGGCGGCACGGTCGCATTTGTCCCGCTGCGTGCCCGAAACGGCAACGAGACCGCAGTCTTGGTCTACGGCGTTGCGAACAAGACCATTAACGCTCTCAACGGAATGACGCTGATCGGCGGTGTGTATCACGTATTTGGCGGCGGTCGGGATTTTGGTGATAGGTCAGGCTCCCTCGTCGGGATTAGTCAGCCGATCATAAAACGCGTGAGTTTTGTCGGCGACTGGTTTTCGGGTAAGAACCGTTTGGGCTATGCTTCCGCGGGTCTCAACTTTGGTATCACCAAGCGCCAGTATCTGACGACGGGCTGGAGTTTTGGCAATTCGGGCCGTGGAAACAATTCGTTCGCGGCCTACTACGGCGTCACCTTTTGATCTTATGCAAACACAACAGACATTGGATGAATTCAGAAACGAACCATTTACCGATTTTTCGCGACCTGACAATGCTGAAGCGATGCGGGCGGCGATTGACAAGGTCGGTGGCGAGCTCGGCCGTGAATATCCGATCATCATCGGTGGTGAAAAGCTCTCGCTAGATTCAAAGTTCACGAGCAACAACCCATCAAACAAGGCCGAGGCTGTAGGTGTCTTTTCTGAGGGTGACACCGATACATCGCTGGTCGAGAAAGCGATTGCAACGGCAAGTGAGGCCTTCAAGTCCTGGCGAAACGTGCCGGCCGCAGAACGTGCCGAGTATCTCTTCAAGATAGCCGCAATTATGCGCGAGCGGAAGCACGAGTTGTCCGCCTGGATGATCTTTGAGGTTTCAAAGACCTGGGCCGAGGCCGACGGCGATACGGCGGAGGCGATCGACTTTTGCGAATTCTACGGGCGCGAGATGGTCCGCTGGGCGGAGGAACAGCCGGTTACGCCATATCCGGGCGAAGCGAACAGTTTTGAGTATATCCCGCTCGGCGTGGGAGCGATCATTCCGCCATGGAATTTTCCGCTTGCTATCATGTGCGGCATGACGATGGCCGCCGTGGCTGCCGGCAATACGGTGGTTCTTAAACCGTCGTCGGACTCGCCGACCATCGCCGCGAAGTTCATGGAGATAGTCGAGGAGGCTGGCCTTCCGGCAGGGGTCGTTAACTTCATCTCCGGCAGCGCAAAGACCGGCGAAGCGATGGTGACGCACCCAAAGACGCGGTTCATCTCGTTCACCGGATCTAAAGGCGTCGGCCTGCACATTAACGAAGAGGCCGCAAAGGCGCGGCATGGCCAGATATGGATAAAGCGGGTCGTCGCGGAGATGGGCGGCAAGGACGCGATCGTTGTCGCCGATGACGCGACGGACCTCGATGCAGTGGCGACCGGCGTGGTCCAGGCTGCGTTTGGATTTCAGGGGCAGAAATGTTCGGCATGTTCGCGGCTTATTGTTGACGAAAAGGTCCACGATCAATTGATGGCGAAGATCGTTGCCCTCACCAAGTCACTGAACATTGGTCAACCGACCGACGCTGGGACAAACGTTGCGGCGGTCATCAACCGGCGTTCGTATGACACTACGTTGAGCTACATTAAGAAGGGCGTTGACGAGGGCGGCGAGATCGTCGCGGGCGGTAGCGGTGAGGATTCGACCGGTTTCTTTATCGAACCGACGATCATCGACAATGTCCAGCCCGGTGCAACTATAGAGCAAGAAGAGATATTCGCCCCCGTTCTCGCAGTGATAAAGGCGCGCGATTACGATCACGCGCTTGAGATCGCGAATGGTACTGAGTTCGGCCTCACCGGGGCGGTATATTCAGCATCAGAGGAGAGATTGACAAGGGCGCGACGCGAATTTCACGTTGGCAACCTCTATCTCAACCGAAAATGTACAGGCGCTCTTGTAGGCGTACATCCGTTCGGCGGATTCAATATGAGCGGAACGGATTCAAAGGCGGGAGGCCGCGAGTACTTGCTCCAGTTTATGCAGGGCAAATCGATATCGCAGAAGATCTGAGGAGAAAATGACAAAACATCTATTCGTCAGGGTTACCATCGTCACAATGTTCGTGCTTGGGTTTTCGGTGGCGGTCGCGGCCCAGCGGGCGGTCTCAAAGCCGCCGAAGCCGATCATTTTCGCGGTACTCAATGACGGTAAAACGCTCGAGCCGATCGCTTACATCAATAAGGGCAAGCTTGCCGAGACGGTCAACGGGAGCGACGACCAGACGCTCATTACGGCGTTTAACAGAGCTTACTACAAGCCCGGGACGATCTATAAGCTGATATTTGGCGGAGCGAATGCGGGTAACGTGACGGTCAAGTCGTCCGATGCAAAGGCCGAATGTTCGCGAAACATGGCGACGGTCACGACTAGGGCAAGCAAGACACCCCTGCAGGGACTCGTTATGGGAATAGCCACCAATGCTCCGATCAAGACCGCATCTGCGAGCTACCGTCGCCGACCCACCGCCGCCGAAAAGGACGAGATCGACGCCCTTGTAAAGGCTGAGTTCATGAGACAGAAACTGACGCCGGGGACGCTGCGCTATCAGAATCTCACGGCGCTCGACCTTGACCGCGACGGAAAGGCCGAGATCGTCGGTTCGTACTGGGTCGAGATCGACCGACTGACCCGAGGGCTGCTCTTCTTTATCGCCTCAAAAGGCAGTAACAGTAAGTATGCGCTCGGCTACAAGGAGTACCGTTCGATCGATCAAGCGAACGTGATGAGTGGTGATATCAAGAGTGTTGACGAAGGCGTCTATCACGAGTTGCTCTTGGATGCGTTTGACTATGACGGTGACGGAACCAGCGAGGTGTTCACTTATATTCAATCGTTCGAGGGTGCCGGTTTCAACGCCTATCGCAAGTCCGGCGGCAAATGGGAGCAATCCTACACGACATCAAACTATCATTGCGGCTACTGAGGCGGCCGTAGTCGTCGTAATTTCGATTTGCTAACTCGAAGTGCTAAGTTCTTACTCAGGACCTAGCACTTTTTTCTATGACCAGGAGAAGTTTTCTTAGAAGGGCAGTTGCTGTCATATTATCCTTAACTCTTGTACTTTCAGTCTTTTCCCAAGTCGTCCATCCGCCTTTCCCCGTGACCCGCATTGAGAATCCGGACATGTGGCGAACCGACGGCTGGAATGCCGTCGAGCTGGCGAAAAGACAGAAGGTCCGTTCGGGTAAGGCAAAGAACGTGATCCTGTTTCTCGGGGATGGGATGAGCAACTCAACCATTGCGGCGTCAAGGATCTTCGAAGGGCAACGACGCGGTGAAAGCGGAGAGGAGAACCGCCTGAGCTTTGAAGAGTTCCCGTTTGCGGCCCTTTCGCGGACCTATAGCGTGAATCAGCAGGTATCTGACTCTGCCTCGACGATGAGCGCGATCATCACGGGCGTTAAAACCGATGAGAGCGTTATCTCCGTCGATCAGAACGTCGTTCAGGGCGACTATCGGACGGTAAAGGGCAACGAGGCCAAGACACTGCTCGAGTACGCCGAGGAATCGGGACGCTCGACGGGTGTCGTTACGACAGCAAGGCTGACCCACGCGACTCCGGCGGCATGCTACGCCCACACGGCCGAGCGCAACTGGGAATCTGACGAGGACATCCTCAAGCGGAATAAGGACGCCCACGCCGCCGGATTCCCGGACATTGCAAGGCAATTGATCGAATTCCCATACGGCGATGGCCTCGAGGTAGCAATGGGCGGTGGCAGGACGAAATTCTTGCCTGCCGAGGCCGCCGACCCTGAATACGATGTGCGGCGAGGCGAGCGACTCGATAAGCGCGATCTCACAAAAGAATGGCTGAGTAGATACGGCGATTCAGCATACGTGTGGAACAAGCAGGAATTCGACCGGATCGACACGAAACGGACGAAGCACCTCCTCGGCCTGTTTGAGCGTTCGCATATGCAGTTTGAGCACGATCGAGGCAATGACAGGGCCGGAGAACCGTCTCTTACCGAAATGACCCGTAAATCGATAGAGATCCTCTCGCGAAACAAGAAGGGCTACGTCCTGATGGTCGAGGGGGGCCGTATTGACCACTCGAACCACAACGGCAACGCCTATCGGGCCCTCAGCGAGACGGTAGAGTTCTCAAACGCTATCCGGGCAGCTAAGGAGATGGTCGATCTCGACGAAACGCTCATTATCGTGACGGCCGACCACAGTCATACACTTTTTATCCAGGGATATCCGGTTCGCGGCAATAATATTCTCGGCCTTGTTCGCGAGAATGACGGCAAGGGCAATCTACGACCAGGCTACGCAAAGGACTTGCTCGGGCTGCCATTTACGACGCTCGGTTACGTAAATGGACGCGGCTATGCGGGTGCCTCCAACGACCAGCCGGAAGGGCCAAAACGATGTTGCAGTGAGCCGAAGACGTTCAAGCCATATCTGGACGGCCGCTGGGACCTTTCAAATGTCGATGTTTACGCCCCAGATTATCTTCAGGAGGCGATGATCCCAAAGGTCAGCGAGTCGCATAGTGGTGAGGATGTCACGATCTTTGCGGCGGGCGTCAACGCTCATCTTATCCGCGGTTCCATGGAGCAGAATTGGATATTCTATGTGATGGCTGACGCTCTTCGGTTGGCACGACGGAGATGAATATGAGGCGGTCTGAAGCCGGATGAAAGTTGTTTTTATGGGGACGCCGGCCCCGGCGGTAGTGTCGCTGCAGCGTCTATTGGCAGACGGCCACGAGATTGTTGCCGCCTATACACAGCCTGACAAACCCGCGGGGCGTGGCAACAAGGTCGCACAGTCGCCCGTCAAGATGTTTTCGCTCGAGCACGGTATTGATGTCTATCAGCCGCTGCAGATCAAAACGGACGAAGTTTCCGAGAGATTTTGCTCGCATGCGGCTGATGTGGTTGTCGTGGTTGCTTATGGCCGGATCTTGCCCGAAGCTTTCCTGAAAGCGTTCAGGTATGGCGCCGTGAACCTCCACTTCTCGCTTCTGCCAAAATATCGCGGTGCGGCACCCGTAAATTGGGCTATTGTCAATGGCGAGAAGGAGACCGGCGTCACTACCATGAAGATGGATACGGGACTCGACACAGGGCCGATATTGCTGCAGCGATCGGCGGCGATCGGTGACGACGAAACCGGCGTGGAACTGATGGAACGCCTTGCACATCTCGGGGCAGATCTCCTGTCAGAAACGCTCGAACGGATCGATGATCTCGAACAGGTCACTCAGGACGATGCCGCCGCATCGCTCGCCCCGCTCATGAAGAAAAGCGACGGCTTGATCGACTGGTCGATGACCGCGGTGCAGATCGCAAACCGCGTTCGCGGCTTTCAGCCTTTTCCGACCGCCTACACGACACATCGTGGAGGCCGCCTGACTGTCTGGAAAGCAAGACACGCTGGCGAGCAGTCAGGCAGGCCGGGAGAGGTGATCGAGGCGGCGGGCGATAAGTTGACCGTCTCCTGCGGCCATGGCTCCTCACTGCGGTTGGTCGAAATCCAGCCCGAAGGCAAGCGTCGGATGTCAGCTCGGGACTTTTTGAATGGGGCCAAGGCTGAGGTTGGCGAGATTTTTGGATAGCATTGATGGAACAGGTCGAAATAATAGCCTTCTACGAGTTCAAGCCCATGGCGTCTGTTGGGCTTTTGGCCGACCTTAGGGACGAATTGCGCAAGTTGTTCCTTGAACTCGACGTTCGCGGCACAGTAATACTGGCGGACGAGGGCTATAACGGCATGGTCTGTGGCCGACCGGAGGATATCAAGGCCTTTGTCCGACGTGCCGGAGATGCCCTAAAGACGGACATCACATTCAAATCCTCATTTTACGATTCGGCTCCGTTCCGGAGGATCGACATCAAGATCAAGCCGGAGATCGTGACGCTCAAGCGGCCTGTCGATATTTCTCTGGGCATTGGGACGCACATCTCGCCTGAGGACTGGAACGCCCTCATCTCAGCCCCTGACACGGTGGTTCTCGACGCGCGAAACCGGTATGAATACGCCACAGGTACGTTTGAAGGGGCTGTAAATCCCGACACCGCAAAGTTTAGCGAACTTCCGCAGTATGTCGCGGACAATCTCGATCCCGAACGGCACAAACGCATCGCGATGTTCTGCACCGGCGGTATCAGGTGTGAGAAGTTCGCACCGTATATGAAGCAGCTCGGTTTCGATGAGGTCTATCAACTCGAAGGGGGCATTCTCAAGTATCTCGAAATAGTTTCGCCCGAAGAATCGCTTTGGCGCGGCGAATGCTTTGTCTTTGACGAACGCATCTCGGTGGACGGCTCTCTTCAGAAGGGCCGTCAACCGGATCATTCGCAGCGGCGAAAGGCGGCTAGATGAGTATCTCGCCTGCACGCTATTCGGCTTTCGATATCCTTAAACGGATCGAGACTGAGGCAGCCTATTCATCGGTCCTGCTGCCGGAATACGAGGCCAAGCTGTCACCCTCGGACCGAGGTCTCTGCCATGAACTCGTGTTGGGGGTCCTGCGGCGACAGATTTGGCTGGATAGGGCGATCGACCTGCTCACGGGGAATAAGAAACTCGACTTAGCTGTGCGGCTCGCCTTGAGGCTTGGGCTGTATCAACTCCGTTTCCTGGATAAGGTCCCGCCGCACGCTGCGGTCAGCGAAAGCGTCGACCTTGTCGGGCGTGCGAAAAAGATGTCAGCCAAAGGGCTGGTAAATGCCGTACTTCGCCGTGCCGTGACCGAGTCACCGTCGGTGCAGCCGAGAGACGAGATCGACCGCATAGTCGTCGAAACGTCCCATCCACGCTGGCTTGTTCAGCGCTGGGTCGATCAGTTTGGAGAGATCGAGGCTGCGGCGATCGCGGCAGCGAATAATTATCCGCAGACGGTTGCATTCCGCCATATCGGTAGAGACTTCGATGTGAATTCGATAGCCGGAGCCACGCGTCCCTCAGAGTATGTGAACGGGTGCCTGCTTGCGGATAAGATCTCGCCGGAACTTCGTGAGATGTCTTTGCAGGGCTCGGTCTATTTCCAGGATGAAGCGTCGCAGATGGTAGCTCATTCTGTTGAGGTGCCGCCTCGGGGCCGCTTTCTTGACGTCTGTGCGGCCCCCGGAGGTAAGACCGGCCTCATCGCTGCGAACGCTACGAACGTCATGATCACCGCGGGCGATCTGCATCGATCCCGTGTTGAGTTTCTTAAGGCGAATCTGGCCCGCCAGGGATGCGATCGTGTGTCCGTCGTCCAATATAACGCGGAGTCGGGCCTTCCGTTCAGCGACGGTTCATTCGGTACAGTGCTCGTCGACGCACCATGTTCTGGAACGGGCACGATCAGGCGAAACCCGGAAATACGTTATGCCGCCACACAAACGGACCTTGCCGAACTGTCCGCGAAACAACTTCGGATCCTCGTGAATGCATCAAAACTAGTGAGTTCAGGCGGTCTTCTCGTTTACTCGACCTGTTCGCTCGAACGGGACGAGAATGAGAGTGTTGCGGGGAGCTTTGGCGACGCCGAGGGACACTTTGCCCGGATCGGCCCAGATGTTCCGTCACGATTCATTACAGCCGAGGGCTATGCCCGAACGTGGCCGCATCGTGACGGCATGGATGGATTCTTTATTGCCGCGTTTCAGCGTATCGCTCAATAGCGATAGTGAAGTTCCTTGCCGACGGTGAAAATGGTAGACTTTCGATTTAGTTTGAGGTTCGTTTCGAATGGCATCACGCGGATCCGCATTAGGTAGATTAGCGACGGTAGTCATCCTGGCAGGGGCCTTCCTGTTCGGTATGTCAGGCGTGGTCTATATGTCGCTTCAGGGCAAAGAGGTTCAGGTGCCCGAGATAACCGGCAAGGACCTCAAGGCAGGCGAAACGGAACTTGCGGCTCTCGGCCTAAAGATCAAGAAACGTGCGGACCGATTTAGCCAGGAAACGCCGGGCACTGTGATCGAGCAGCTTCCTAAGCCGGGCGAGACCGTAAAGACGGGTCAGCTTATCCTCGTGGTTACTAGCAAAGGGCCAGGCGAGGGTGGCCTGCCGCCAAGTCTGAAGGACTCGAGCGAAGAGGACGATTCGGAAAAGATCGAGGAGATGATCACGGAGAAGCCAAAGAAGTCAAAGACAAACTCGAATTCGAATAAGAAAAAGGCGGATACGGCTCGCGATGTGAACGGGGCGGGCGAGACAGATTCGGACACAAACTCGGACTCGCCTCCGTCCAACTCAAAGCCGAAGGAGCCCGGAGCTAATACGCCGGAGAAGCCGAACCGGAATGCTCAGCCATCGTCGCCTCGGGCACCAAATCCGCCGACAAGGAGCGATAAACGTCCCGGCCAATAGCGACAGGGCCGTGCAACGTAACTTGTTGGATCTGCAACCAAATAGACGATCATAGGAATGTTTGAAATAGCTCCGTCCATCCTTTCCTCGGATTTTACGCGGCTGGCGGACGAGATCGAGGCCGTTCGCGATGGCGGGGCGACAATACTCCACGTCGACGTAATGGACGGCCATTTCGTGCCGAATATTACGATAGGCCTGCCCGTGGTCCAGTCGATCCGAAAGGTTACGGATATGATCATCGACACTCACTTGATGATCTCGGAACCCGGCCGATATGCGGTGGAGTTTGTGAAGGTAGGGGCGAACATGGTGTCGGTCCACGTCGAGGCGGATCCGCACCTGCAGAGGACACTCACGGCTATCCGGGACGCCGGTGGGCAAGCAGGTATCGCCATCAATCCGGCGACGCCGAATGAGATGTTGACCGAGGCCCTGCCTTACGCGGATTTTGTGTTGCTGATGTCTGTCAATCCAGGATTTGGCGGGCAGAAGTTCATCCCGACGATGCTTGACAAGCTCAGGCGTCTCCGGGGAATGATCGACGAACGCAGCCTGAATGCAAGGATCGAGATCGACGGCGGCATTGACGACTCGAATATAAGAGGCATTGTGGCCGCCGGGGCCGAGATAATCGTTGCCGGATCGGCGGTTTTTGGTGGCGAAGATGCGCGACATGCGGTTGGCGATCTGATCGAGAAAGGAACAGTTTGGGTTTGAACCTAAGTATTGGTATGTCATTTTCTTTGTTTCGAATAGCGTTGGTGTCTTTTGTTGTGATCTTTGGCCTCGCAGGCGTCGTAGCGGCGCAAGCAAGCGACTCGCAGCGATTGGACGTCATGCACGACAAACTGAGCACTATGCGTCGATCGTTGTCTGGCGCGGCATCTGCCCTTGAAGCGGACAACAAGGGCGATAAGTCGAAGAAGGATGACGCAAAAAAGGCCGATACGCCGCTTGGCCGCTTAACGTCGCTTGAGCGGGAGGCCTCGCGGCTACAGTCCGACGTGAATAGCCTGAAGGGCAAAGTTGACAGGGGCGACAAGTATGAGCGCAGCGATGTCAATGATCTCGAACAAGCAGTGACCGACCTACAGGCGCGTGTCGAAAAGGCCCAGCTTGAGACAGCTTCTGCCCGTGCGACGCCGGTCTCGACGGAGGGCCGTCCACGAGAGAAGAAAAAGAAAAAGAAATTCTTGGGCATATTTGGGCGAGGCGGTGATGACGAATACGACGAACTGCTGGGCACGGTTGCTCCGGGACGTGACCGAGAGCTCTTCGTGGTCGCAACACGAGAGATACGCAAAGGTAACTACGATGTCGGCCGGCTGCTTTTCCAGACCATCATCACAACCTATCCGGACTCGCCTTACCTGCCTATGTCCAAGCTGGCCGTAGGAGATTCCTTTTATCTTGAGGGATCGACGAGTGCCCTGATCCAGGCGGCCGGGGCGTATCAGGACTGGCTGACATTCTTTCCGACACATCCACTTTCAGACAGAGTAGTGCTCAAGATCGCCGAATCGGAGATGCGGCAGATGGGCCTGCCCGATCGCGACGCAACCCGCGCAAAGCGGGCCGAGACGAAGCTTAAGGCATTGTTGCAGCAGTATCCTGACTCGGTGATCAAGAATGACGCGGCACAGCGCCTGCGCGAAGTTCAGGACAATCTCGGGATGCACAATCTGCTTGTTGCAAATTACTACTACACTCTGTCGGTTGATCAGAAAAAGGGCGGCCTAAAGGGTTCACAGTCGCGTTTCCGGGAGATCATCGACAAGTATCCCAATTTCAGCCATATGGACGAGGTCCTGTATAAGCTCGGGGTGACTTACCTGATAGAAGAGGAGACCGACCAGGCCGCGAGATACTTTCAACGAGTCGTTAGCGAGTATCCAAATAGCGATTACGTTGCCCGATCAAAGGAGCAACTTGAACTGATAGGTGCGTCAATTCCGGAACCGGACCCAACTCGAACGAGTGTTATTCCGGTGGAGAACGTGTCGTTCCTTGGGAACCTAAAAAACCAGTTCTTTGGTATCTATCCGATGACGATAGACAAGGACGGCGTGCTCATGACCAAGGATTTTGATCCGGAGAAATTCGAACTCATTGACCAGGTCATCGAGAACCAGGGCGACATTCTCGTTAACCAGATACCACAGGCCTTGACTACAGTAATATCCCAGCGTCAGTCGCCGACGCAGCCCAAACCGACACCGTCGGAGCCAGAGCAGCGCTGACACATTGCGGCCCATTCGGCTGTTCAGATGGCGGGCCCCAATCGTCGTCGGTACGGAGCGGCGAAGCAGAGGGTTGCGAGGCGGCCAGCTTGCCGGTATGACCGCGAATGGCGTGATCGAGGTCGAAAAGGCGGCTTCTGAGGCCGCCTTTTTCGATCGTTACTGCTGTTAATTGGTCAGTTCTCTGGTGATGGCGAGGGTTGTGGCTCAGCGTCACGCTTCTTTAGCTTTGGTGGGCCGTCGTTTGACGATGAGCTTGAGCTGCTGCTGTCCGATGCATCGGGTGAATCGGGTTGACGTTTCTTTAGTGTCGGCCGGCTGTCGTCGGTCTCATCATAATCGGACGTTATCCCCGCCTTGGCGTTCGTGATCTTCATTAGGTAGTTCTTAACGCGATTAAACTCCGATGTGCTGATGAGATACTCCTCTTTTTCGGGGAACCGAGCGACGAGCGCCACACTTTCGTCGCGGCGATCGACGGATTGCGGATGAGAGGAGAACATCCTGGCCAGTTTGCCGGGTTTCTTTCGATTCAGCGAGGCGAGTTTTTCAAACATTGTGGACATTCCGTTTGGATCATAGCCCGCGGAATAGAGGTACTGGACGCCCAAGCGATCAGCCTCACCTTCTGACTGTCGGCTGAACTTGAAGAAGGCGAGCGCCTGCGTGAGGCCGCCAGCATTCTGGAGGACAGTGCTCGCGATCCCCCCGCCGAAGAGTATTCCAGCGAGCATGCCGTACTGGATCAGGGCCCCTTTGCCCTGATTTTCCATCGCATGGCGGGCTGCGACGTGTGCGATCTCATGGGCCATGACGCCTGCGAGTTCGGCCTCATTGTCCGCTGCCAGGAGGAGACCCTTGTTGACAAAAAAGAAACCACCGGGCAGTGCGAACGCGTTCACCTCGTCGCTGTCGATCACCTTGATCGTGAACGGGATCTTAGCGTCAGAGTGAAGGACGACATTCTGACCTACGCGATTAACATACTCCGTGATCATCGGGTCGGTGACGATCTTGGCCTGCTGCTCGACCTCCATTGCGAGTTGACGCCCGATCTGCATCTCCTTCTCCTTTGAGCCGCCCAGCCAGCCGAAGAACTTATCGCCAGAGCCGCCGTTTATGTTGCGTTTGCCGATCTGGGCCGGATCCTCCTTTACGCTGAGCGGAGCCGGGCCGGTTGGCGTCGGTTCCGGTTTCGGAACGCTTTTTTCCATATTCTTCGCCGCCTTCTTCGCCGCCTTCTTGTCATCCTGAGCCTTAACCGGGACGACCGCGATCGAGCAAAGCCAAAGACTGATGATGGCTGCCGAGGTAATTAGATTCTTGAACATTAGCTTGCCTCCGTAAACACGTGCTTGCCGCCGTGAGGATTGTATCCCGTGTCCGGACTGTGTTTCAACGCAGGATTTGATGCGCTAGCGGGCCAAATAGTTGCGAGAATGTCGGAAGGCGTCGGGCACGCATCATTTGGTATTCACACGAGTGCCAAAACTTGTTAAAATATAGCCGGTGTGCGTTAGCACCACGCCTCGTCCTGACAACAGTCAACTACTCAATGAAACGCGTTTCAGAAAAGGTCAAAGATATAGTCGAGGTCCGTTCTTTTGCCCAGATAAGCGACTTTGGGGCCGAACCGCGCAGAACAGTCGAGGCCTATCGATTCACGGAGATCACGGCGGGCCTGATGGCCAAATGGCTCGACGGGATTGCCGGCGTTAGGCCCGGAGATGGGCAGACCCTCGCGATCGCGGGCCTGCGCGGCGTCGGTAAGAGTCATTTTCTCGCAGTCATCGCTGCGGTCGTCGGTGACCCCGCACTGCGCAATGAGATCTCGGACCCGCACGTGAAGACGGCCGCAGAGCACCTGGCCCGAAGACCGAGTAAGGTCTTTGTGGTTCGGCGGGGTTCAGCACCGACGCTCGTTGCCGAGTTGAAGCAGGCGACGGCGGATGTCCTCGAGCGGCCGCTATCGGAACTCAGCGACTCGGTCAACGACCTGCTGCTTACCATCTTTGAGCGTGGTGGCGAGGCTCCGCTTCTGTTGTTTGACACTGCCCTCGACCGAGAGGCAAGGGTGAGCCGGGACGATGGCCCCGTGCTGAGCGAGATCGCAATGGGGGCGAGAGCAATGGGCCTGTTTGTCGGCGTCGCTCTCGATGATGACATTTCAGGTGCAGACGGTGCGAATGCCTCGATCGTTGCGAACTTTACGATCGACTATCTCGATCTGGAGCATTTATACAAGATCGTTGACAATCATATTTTCGCGAAACGCACGCAGAAGCTGCCGGTCCTTCACGAGATCTATGAGGACTATCGTAGCCGTGTGCCCGGCTTCAGATGGAGCGAGCAACGCTTTACGGCGTTGTATCCGCTGCATCCTGAGGCGCTCGAGATCGCTCCGTTGATCCGATTGTTCGTCCATGATTTCGCCTTGCTCGGGTTCGCTTCAGAAAGCGGTGCAAAGGTCCTCGGCCGCCCAGCGAATTCGCTGATCGGCCTGGACGAGCTATTTGACAGCGTAGAGTCAAAGCTGAGGAGATCATCGGAACTAGAATCGGTTTTTGCTGCCTACGACAGGATCGAGAGAGAGGCTATTGCGACCCTACCGGTCAAGCAGCGTCACGTTGCCAAACTCGCCCTAAAGGGCCTGTTCATCTTGTCGCTTAATGGACAAGGAGCAACGGCTGCGGATATCTCGGCGTCAATGATGATCCTGCCCGACGATGAATCGTCGAAAGGGGATGTTGAGGCAATTCTTCAGCGATTCGCTGAGGCGTTGCCGGAGGCCGTAAGTTGTGTCGCAGGGGCGGCGACCGCGCTCAAGTTCAGTTTTAGGCTTGATGAAAAGGACCTGCTGCACTCCAGATTATCGGAGTTGGAGAGTACAGTCGATGAGCGCGCGATCTGGCAGGTACTGCTTAGGCAGACTGCGGAGAAATTTTCGGACCTCGAGATCTCAGACCAGTTTGGGACGAGTCCGACGCCCTGCAATGTTGAATGGCGAGGAGCAGTTCGGCGCGGCGAGATATTTTGGGGCATGGCGAACGAGACCCAGCCGCATCGGGGCTCGGACTTTCGACTATTGATCGTGCAAGAAGGTGGCGAGGAGCCGTCCGACGGTGACCCGGGCTCGGACAGCTACGTTTGGCTAACAGCTTTACCTACGCCGGAAGAGACTGCAGTCCTACGCCGACATCATTTGCTCCAGACAGATGCCAGCTTGCGGGAATCGAACCCTGCGACGTGGTCAACGGCCGCACACTTGCATTCGATCATGGTCGAAAAGGTCTGGCAGCGACTGTTCCTCGATGACGCTCAGGTGCTGACACCGATGGGTGCGACGACCCTGTCGGAGGAAACAAGAACGGCCTATACCATCTCGCATCTTCTGACCATGGTACTGGCTCCTTCGTTAGAAGCCGCGTTTCCGGCCCATCCGATGTTCACCTCGCCGCTCACTCCGACGGCATCGTCCCTTTTGATCGGCAGCTTCTTTAGTGGGATCGATACGACCGGCGAGTCAGTCCAGCGTGCGGCCGCGGCCTTTGCGGTACCGCTCGGCCTTGCCGTCCAGGCAGAGACGATGGTTGTCGCTGCGTCAGCGGGGGTTCTAATGGGCCTCGAGATGTTGCAGCCGCTGCTTGAGGTCGCGGCTGCGAAAGGGCGGGATGTGATTCCGGTTGATGCCGCGGGCAGCAGCCTTCGCAGCGGCCCCTACGGGCTTTCGCGAGACACGCAGCAGCTTGTCCTTGCGGCATTGGTGGCGCAGGGTCAATTCGAATTTGTGACCACGACAGGCGATCGCATCAATCATCGCTCGCTAGATCTGCAGATCGTATGGGATGACATAGCCGGGATCGCGTTGCCGGACGAGTGTCGCTACTCGCCAGAGCGGCTTTTAGCCTGGGCACGACTGATCACTGGCAATACTGCATTGAAATCCGTCGATCGAGCGGTTGACAGGGAACTGATCAATGATTCACTCACGGCATGGCTCGAGGGCTGGCGAGCGTCCAGCATCCTGCAGGATCTCGGTGCGTTGGACGATCAGAGTCTGAATACACGGCTCTGGCGTCTTGGCACGAATCTCCGACGCTCGCTGAGCCCGATGGCGGAGGTTATCGCCGACCCTGCTCGTGACGAACGCCACGTGGAAGACTGCCTGAAGCGAATAGCAGACCTCTTTTCTGATTCGGAGAGTAATTTCGAGGCCCGAAAGGCTGAGATGCGGGATCTTGCAGCTCTGATCGCCCAGAGGCGCGAGGCACGGGCCAGGCTGGCGTATCTTGCCCTCGCCGATATGACCGACGATCCGGTAGTTGAAGAGGCTCGCTCTCTTGTCCTAAAGCAAGAGCCGGGTATTGATGAAGATGAGCGGTGGCGAGCCTTTAGATCAGCTTACGCAGACCATTACATACTTAAACATAGTAACGCGAACTCTGCCGCGCGATCGGATGCCGCTCGGTCTGTGTTGGCCTCGGACGCATTTGGAATGTTTGAGTCAGTCGCCTGCCTGCCGTGGTTCGATGCCCGCCGCGCTAATGAGATCAAGGAAACGCTACGGCAACTGCGTCGCCCACCCTGCGAGGAGGATGTGGCGGCCGTGCTGGAAGTGAGTCCTGTGTGTCATTGCGGATTTAGGGCCGAAACTGAAGATGCCGCTTCACAGGAGACTGTGGAAACCGCTTTGTTTTCGTCGCTGTCGGATTTTGTAGGCCGTCTTATGGATGCCAGAGCCGACGTCGCGGAGGCGGTTTCTGATGCCGGATATCTCGTTGACCGCATCAGCGTCGAGACCTCATCGCTCGGCTCCGCGGAACTCTCGCACTCGGACATCCTGCTACTCCGACGAGCCGCAGACTTGCTCGGTGGTACGTCTGCGTCGGAAACTGACGAATTGATCGAAGAAAACATTCTAACCATCAATTAGCGGTTTCAAGGGCGGACCACTTTGCACTATATTGTATCGATATGGTGACAGTATCGATCGTAGGCATCGGCCGCGTCGGCGGAGCTCTGGATCTCTCGCTTCGCACCGCCAAGTATGACGTCCGGCACCTCATCGGGAAGGCCGGGGCCGGACGGGTTAGCACCATCGACCTTATCGAGCGGATCGATTCCGATGTTATCCTTGTCACTACTCAGGACAGCGAGATCGCAAATGCAGCCAAATCAATCGCTCCGCTCGTTGTGGGTGCCCCCGTCGTCTTGCACACCAGCGGCGCGTATCCTTCGTCGATCCTTGGCCCATTGGCGGAGCGAGGCTGTCCCGTCGGATCGATGCATCCGCTCGTCTCGATAAGCAGCCCCGAACTCGGTCCCGAACGATTCCGCGGCGCCTATTTTTGCGTCGAGGGTGACAAAAGAGCCGTTGAGATGGCCCGAAAGATCGTCAACGACCTCGGCGGCCGGCCGTTTACCATCGACACGCAGTTTAAGACGCTGTATCACGCCGCTGCCGTTACTGCATGCGGCCATTTTGTTGCGCTTTTTGACGCCGCGGTCGAGATGATGACCAAATGCGGGCTCTCGGCCGAAGACTCCAAGAAGATCCTCTATCCATTGCTCCTGAGCACGGTTCAGAATGTTGGCGAGCAATCGACCGCCGCTGCATTGACCGGGACCTTTGCACGCGCCGATATAGAGACGTTTACGCATCACCTAAGTGCACTCAACGCAGTCGGTGACGATGAATTGCTCGAGATATATCTCTTGCTTGGGGAACGGTCGCTCGAACTGGCTACAAAACAGGGTGTCAGCCCTGCTCGCATCGATTCGCTCCGCACGAAAGTGGCCGTAGCTAAATCGAAATTGAAGTGGTAATATCGGGCTGGGAGCGACAATTGGGCACAAGAAAGGAAAAGTTTGCGGCCGAAAAGGCCATTTTTTATCAGCATATTCAGTCGGAGGGGCTGAGGCGTACGAACCAGCGTGATCTGATACTGGAGACCTTTCTGAGTACCGAAGGCCATCTCACCAGCGAGGACCTTTACGGGCTCGTTCACAAGCAGGACGATTCTATTGGGCTGACCACTATTTACCGCACGCTGAAGGTGCTGACGGAGGCGGGCCTGGCGAGCGAGGTTCGGTTTGGCGATGGGAAGACATACTACGAACACCTCTACGACCATGAGCATCACGACCACATGATCTGCACGGCATGCGGGCGCGTTATCGAGTTCTTTTCGCCCGATATCGAATCGTTGCAGGACGAGATGGCGGACAAGTTTGGCTTTCGGCCTACACATCACAGCTTGCGTATGTGGGGTTTGTGCTCGGACTGCCATGAGCGTGCCGACGAGATGCCGGCCGCGCCGCCGGGGGCACAGCCGCGCGTCCGAGTGCGAACCGCGATCCATTGAGGAACATTTCCCGAGTTGCCTGCGTAGTCCAAGTGAGGCCTGAAAGAGGCCGCGGGAGCAGTTACTATGAGCGAGAGCAAGACCAAGAGTCGCCTGCAGGACGAGTTTAATGCGTTGCCGCTTGAAGATAAGTTTGCGAATCTCTTTCGCATGGAAGCTACAACGATCGGCGAGGCTTTGAAATTCGTGGCCGATTCTTCGATGAAGGCCGTTGAGAAAGCCGGCGAGGCGATCCAGGACCTGAGCGCGAAGATCGAAGCGGAAGTAAAGAAAGCGTCTGCTGACTGTAAGAAGAACGGCAGCGGAGCAAAGACGGAGGCACGAAAGCCGGCCGGCACTGCCAAGCGTTCGCCGCCACGCGGGAAAAAGAAACCGAGCTAGCACCTGCGGCCTCTGCTAGATCTCAGCCTCTACCGGGCGCTATCGTTCAAAGCAGAGAACGCAGAAAAGCCAAGAGAAAAGCGCTGAGAAGAATGTGAAAAAGACGAGTCTCGAAAAACGAGGATCGACGGTATTAAGAGATAGAGCTCAGTACGTGTTGGCATTTGGCGTCATTGCCCTGATGCTGTATGTGGTAGGATTTCCGGTTTTCATCCTCGCATTCTTTGGTGCCCTTGCCTATTTTGTATGGAAGGCGATCACAGGCGGCCTCCGGCTTGAATCGCGGCCGATATTTGAGTTCTACCTGCTGGCAAACGAGATCCTACGCGACGACGGGCGCCGCTGGTTCGGGTTTGAGATAAAGGAGACGATCGAACGCGGCGAATCGATCGTGCGTTCGATGCCGACCGTGCCGCCGCTCGTGCAGTTCGCTCTCGGCGCACTTTATCAGCGGATCGACGATCACACCCTCGCCATCAAGCACCTGGCCGAGGCCCTTGAGGGAGGCACGTCTGACGAGACAGCGATAGTCTTTCCAACACCCGAGCTTCGCGATTACGTCCGGCTGCTTCGCAAGATAGAACGATCTCCTGCAGAATCGCCGCAAACATCGTCCGCCATTCGATCTCTCGAACGCCTCCGCAAAAACCGCGGAGCCCGGATGCTCGATCTCAGCCGCTCGGTCGCCGCTGGTGCAAAGGGGCCACAGATCGACGCATCAACGGATCACGCCGTCAAAAAGGCCGTTTCTGCCGTTGAGGAGACCACCGATGACGAGACTCAACTCAGAACCGGGAGCGGCAGCGACCGGATTCCGTCGAGAGTCGTCTCGTTCAAGTCCGAGGAAGAGCGCTCAACGACCGCGCGCCGCCGTTCGTCAACCGCCGCTGAACGCAAGACCATCTCCGAGGTCCTTCGCGATATCTACGACGAACAAGCGAGATAACGCATCAATTTGCATACGCCGCCGCCGTTGGGATGTCGCCGTTCTGGCCCCATTGATGAGCAACGAGCGAGCCATTTGAGCTATTGAGGCGGTACCAGATGCCTGAGGATGGCCGGAAAACCGTAAGGTCAGCGCGGCCGTCGCCGTCGTAGTCTGCCGGGGCGGGAATGTCGTCGGGCAGGCCGAATTGCAAGCCGTAATAGCCAAGCATCGATCGCCAGATATGCCAGACGCCGTCGCTCGGCCGCCATATCGCGATGTCGGCCAGTCCGTCGCCATCGTAGTCCGCGGGAACGACCTTGTCGCCGTTCATCCCGAACTGCACCGCCGCGAAGGAGCCGTTAGAACTGTTAAGCCGGTACCAAATACCGTTTGACGGCCGGAACACAGCGATATCGGCGCGGCGGTCACCGTCAAAGTCGCCCAGCGTCGGCCAGTCACCGTCCGTGCCGAATGAAATGCCTGCGTAAGCACCATTAGAACTATTGATACGGGACCAAACGCCGGTTGACGGAGTGAACACACCCACGTCCGCCCGCCCATCGCCGTCATAGTCCGCCGGGACAGGTACGTCCGCGACCGAGCCCAATCGGTGAAACTGATCGAAAGTGGTCTGGCTGCTGATCCACAACCATGATCCGTCCGACTGGCGATACTCGCCCAAGTCGGTACGCCGGTCGCCGTCATAGTCGGCAGGCACGATTCGGTTGCCAATCATCCAAAGCGGGCCCGTTTGAGAAAAGCCACCCGTTGACCGAAGAATGTACCATCGCCCACTAGGCCGACGGACGGAGATATCCGCCTTGTGGTCCCCATCATAGTCGAACGCAGTAGCCGGACTCGGCGAGGGACTGGGTGTCGGAGTCGGCGTTGCGCACGGCGCTCCATAGCGCACGAGCGCAAAATCGTAAGTGGTTTCTCCAAAGCCATATCCGGCCGCGACTATCTTTCCATCCGACTGGAACGCGACGGCGTTAGCGCCTGAAAAATTAGGTTCGAGGTCAGTGGTGATCAATCCGGTACCATTGAGCGTCGTGTCGAGCGTGCCGTTCGGGTCGTAGCGGGCCAGCGATATCTCTGACGCTGAATCACCCACGGCAACGATCCGGCCGTCGGGCTGAATGGCGATCTCGTGTAGTAGGTCTTGGCCGTTGCCCGCCGCGATCGCCGTTGTCACTTTGCCGCCGTTACCGAACGAAGTGTCGAGGGTGCCATCCTGATGATACCTGACGAGTGCGAAGTCAATGTTGGTGGTTCCGACGAACGACACACCGCCTGCCACGATCCGACCATCGGCCTGCAGAGCGACCGACTCGGCCGCATCGGCAACAGGACCGATGGGGGTAATTACTGTGCCTCCGTTCCCAAACGAAGCGTCCAGGGTTCCGTCGGCATTGTATCTGGCCGCCGCAAAAGCAACGTCCTCCGACCCGACGGAGCGGAGCACGGATCCGACCGCAACGATGCGACCGTCAAGCTGCAGTGCCATTCCTAGCCCATAACTGTCACGGTTCTCAATGCGCGTCGTGACGAGTCCGCCGTTCCCGAATGACGTGTCGAGCGTGCCGTCGCCGTTGTATCTGGCGAGGGCGAAGGCTCTTTCCGCACCATTCGTGGTGCCGCCGGCCACGATCCGTCCGTCCGGCTGGATGGCGACCGAGTATGCTATGCTGCCCGTGCTGCCGGGGAAAGCGGTAAGCACCTTTCCGCCGGTGCCGAAGGAGTTATCGAGTGTGCCGTCAGAATTATATCGGGCAAGAGCAAAGCGATTGCCGTCGGAGTCGGCGCCGTAACCCGCGGCGACGATCTTGCCGTCAGGCTGAAGTGCCAGCGCATTCGCACGGTCGGCGGTTCGGAGGTCCGTCGTCACAACCCCGCCCGCCCCGAACGAACCGTCAAGACCGCCATCCTGCAAGTGGCGCGTAAGTGCAAAGTCCAGGCGAGCTCCGGAAAATGAGCAGTTACCGTCCGGTTCGGCGCAAGTGAAACCGGCCGAGACGATACGTCCGTCGGGCTGTATGACCATGGCGTTCGCAACATCGACACCGCCCTGGATCCCGGTCGTTACCACGCCGTCCCCGCCAAAGGCCGTATCGAGCACGCCGGGCTGACAGACCGGCGACGGGGATGGTGTAGGTGTTGATATCGGTGACGGCGTCGGCGTCGGCGTACACATCATCGGAGGTCCGTTGCAGAGAAATGTGAACCTGAGCGTCCACCCGTTTGGCAGGCTGCTGACGTTCCCGGTCTCGTCATCTACGACATAAAGTTTCCATGCCCCCGAAGGAAACGAATATACGTTCCCAAAATTCGCGTCGTAACTCGCCAGACCGCTGACGTCGGGGAAGTTGTCAAAGCCGTTAGGTTCAGTCGTCGTCAGGCCTGGGTACTGTCCCGGCAAATATGTGCCCGAGGGCGGTGCTGCGGCATCGGGAAAAACAGCGCCGTTGATCGTAAAGGTATAGTTGACGCCGCCGACCGCTTTGTCGCCACCTGCATCTGAGATAGCTATTGTCCGGTTGCCTTGCGGGTTGACCAGTAAGATATCAAGGTCGTCCGGCCGCTGGGACTCGAGATCAAAGCTCACGCCGACGTGGGCCAACACGCACGATTCCGGTGCATCGCTTCCGAGTTGGATGATCGACGGATACAGGGAGGGCAATCCGGGCGCGCTCCCCGGATCGTTGCTCGAGCGATCTGCAGGAACGATCGGCAAGCTGTTCGAATACGTCGTTGTCGAAACAGTCGGCGTAGGGAAAACCGTGCAGCCCGGCCCCTCACCGTCGGGCCCAAATACAGGGCCTGTAGCTTCGGATGACGACGCTAGCCAATATGCGGACATCGCTGCGAGCAGAAGAGATGCGGCAACACCTGTTCGCATTGGGAATGCTTGTGTCAACCGTTGTGCGATGGTGACCTCCTACTGTCGGAAAATCAGAAACGTCCATCATTTCTGAAAGACCAAATATGCCACTTACTCTATTCCTGGTTGGTGAGAGTGTCAATACCGAAGTAAAAGGACTGATTGCGATCAAGTCCACCTGAACGATCGGAACGATAGTAGGCGATGAACGAGATCACGAGTATTGAACCTTCGTTGATCCGTCGCGACAAAACCGGTTCGTATCGATACAATGCGTCCGAACATGCGGGTTTTGTAAATACATCTCGCGAGATCCTAATAGGCGTTATTTGATCCCAAAAAAGCTCCGGATCGAGGTCATGACGCCTTTGCGCTTTGCGGCCTCGGCCTGCTCCTCGGCTTCCTCTTCGAGTTTCTGCAAGGCCGAGCGGCGTTCTTCGACGAGTTCAGAGATAGTTTGGACAAGCACGGGATTTCCTTCGAGGATCGGTTTGAGGCCGGCCTTGTCTATTCGGAGGACCTCGGATTCTTCGAAGGCGACAACATTGGCGGTTCGCGGCTCGCCGGTGAGCAGGCTCATTTCACCAAAGAAATCGTTCTCTTTGAGCGTTTTGATCGTCTTTTGATACGTCTTTTCCGGAACCTGGACCTTTACGGTCCCGCGAGCGACGACGAACATGGAATTGCCTTCCTGGCCCATACGAACTATCGCTTCGCCCGGAGCGTAAATGCGTGATGTGGACGAACTTGCGAGCTTTTCGATCTCTTCATCAGACAGCGGGCCAAAGAGTTCGACACGGGCTAATCGCTCCGCAAAGGTATTGACAACGTCGTCGGCCGGTATCTCTTCCCGTTTCGGCTCGATGTGCAGCGTCCGTGTTGGGAAGGCAAAGTTCAAATTCTCGCGCTGAAACACATACCAGATTCGCTGTCGGATCAGCGCGTCCGTATCGTGCTGCTGACGGTAGTCCTCGAGCCAGTATTTTACTTCCCAGTCGATCCCGTCGGCAGCAAGATTTCGAATCCGCACATTGGGCCTGATCTTTGGACTGACGTTCTCCACCTGACGCACAGCGTCGCGAACAAGCTGTATGATCCGTGTCGGCGAGTGCGTGTAAAGCGAACTAAAAAAGACCGCCTTTGCGTTCAGATTATCCTTCGGGGCGACCTCGATGAGTTCCTTTCCGAGTACGGAATTGCTCAGGACAAGCAGCTTATTCTGAAATGTACGAATCTTGACGCCTCGCCACGAGATCGATTCCACGACGCCCTCGCCGCGGTTGTGGATAATGACAACGTCGCCCACCACAAATGGTTGATCTGCCTGTAAAGCTAACCCTGAGAATAAGTTACCGAGTGTGTCCTGCAATGCAAGGCCCACGACAATACCAATGATCGTCGATCCGGTGAACAGAGGCGCGAGTTGGACGTTGGGGAACTGGGATTGGAAGATAATAAAAAATGAGACGATATAGATCACGACCGAGATCACCGTTTTCAACAGTGACGATATCTCTCGGTCAGAGCTTTTCCGTGAAGCGGTCTTGATGACCAGGTAGCCCACGAACCGGACCACCATAACGACCAGGGCCATCGCGATGATTATCTTTAGGATGTGAATGACGGTTATTGCCAGGCTGAGGCCCGTCTCCGTCATCATGCCCGGCGTGCGGCCTTCGACCGCCGTGAGCGTGCCGTCGGGATTGATCGTGACGCCGAGCAGGTCTGTCAGGATGATCCTGATCCAGTCTTCAAGAAATGGAAAGAGGACAAGAATGAGCGTCAGAACACCGGCCCAGATCAGGAAGTAGACACTTCGTTTTTGCAGTTCGGACGCCATTCGTTGTGAGCTAAAACATATCAGCAATCGTCTTTGCAATCAATAAAAGCGACAGCGCCGATACAATCGCCGTGACCAAATAGACCACAACCCTGAACATAGGGCCGTTGGCCCTCTCGCCCATTATCTCTCGATTGTTAGATAGCTTTACGATCGCGATCAGCAGCACGGGGAGCAAGAGGCCGTTGACACACTGCGTCAAGATCAAGAGGCGGATCTGAGGAATGCCCGGGATCATCGCGACTATTGCGCCGATCACGATCAATAATGTAAACGTCCCGAGAAAAATGGGAGCCTCGCGGAATGAGCGAGAGAGGCCCTTTTCAAATCCGAGTGCTTCGCTGAGACTGTAGGCAGTAGCGAGCGGGAGCACGCCCATAGCCAGCATCGCCGCGCCAAAGAGGCCAACGGCGAACAGATATTTTGCGTACGTCCCCGCCATCGGTTCCAGGGCAGCTGCGGCCGTAGCCGCGGAGTCGACCGATGTGATCCCTTCGAAATGCAGCGTTGCAGCGGCGCAGATCACAATGAAAGCTGCGATCAGACAGGCGAATATGGTCCCGACGATCACGTCGGCACGTGCCATTGGCAGGTCCTCATCGTCCATCTGCTTTTCGACAACTGCCGATTGGACGTAAACCTGCATGAAGGGCGTAATAGTAGTTCCGATCAACGCCACGATCATGAAGAGGACATTCGTCTCACTGCTCATGCTCGGCTGTGTCAATCCACGGCCTACCGAGTTCCAGTCCGGGCCAACCATAAAAGCCGAGATCACATAGCAGAAGAAGACAAGCGACATTGCGAGAAATACGCGTTCAACTCGCTTCTGCGAACCGCGAACGACAAGCCACCAAATAAGCGCTGCCGTCAGCGGTATCACGATCTGTCTCGGTATGCCAAAGAGTTCGGATGCCTGCGCAATTCCGACAAATTCAGAGATGATGACACCGGTGTTCGCGATCAGGAGCGCGAGCATGATGAGGGCGGTCCACCGAACTCCGAACTGCTCGCGGATCAGGTCAGCCAATCCTTGCCCCGTGACGACGCCCATTCGAACGCACATTTCCTGGACAACGACGAGCGAGACGATCATCGGCACGAATACCCACAGGAGGTCGTAACCGAATTCGGCTCCAACGCTCGAATAGGTTGCGATTCCGCTAGCTTCGTTTCCGGCATTAGCGGCGATGATACCGGGGCCGATCACCGCCAGATAGGCAAAAAGGCGATATTCAGATAGACTTCGACGGAGACGCGACGGTAATCGTCGTGCCCGCTGCAAAAACGGTCTTGGAGACAGGCGTTGGAGCATTTCTACTACTGCCGTCGTCGTTCATAGTTACCCAAAAGCAGACGCACCGGGTGGTGCGAAAGATGACTATAAACCTTTTTCCGAAAAAAAGGAAAGCGGGCCGGCTCCTGCTCCAATTTGGACGGTGGAAGGGCGTTTGCTAGAGTGTGCGCTATGAGAACTAAACAAAATGGCCGCCTGCGAGTACTCATCCTGGTGATCGCACTCCTTGGTCCGGCCTTACCAAGACAGGCTGCTGCGTCGGCGGAGCCCACACGCGGGAGACATGCGATGGTGGCTTCCCAGCATGAGCTGGCGTCAAAGGTCGGAGTGTCGATCCTAAAGCGTGGAGGCAATGCCGTCGATGCGGCGATCGCTGTTGGGCTTGCTCTCGCCGTAGTCTATCCGGAGGCGGGCAACATCGGCGGTGGCGGCTTTATGCTCATTCGCAATAAGAGCGGCGAGATAATTGCCATCGATTACCGAGAGATGGCACCGGCGGCGGCGAGCCGAGACCTCTATATTAGTAGCGACGGAGATCTGGTAACCGGCGACGCTTCATCGACCGTCGGTTATCGGGCTGCGGGAGTTCCGGGCACACTGGCGGGCTTTGAACTGGCATTCCGCAAATATGGGTCGCGCAAGGTCACGTGGGCTGACCTGGTCCGTCCGGCGAGGTTGTTGGCAAAGGAGGGCTATGTCCTCTCACACCGCCTCGCCGAGCGGTTTCGAGACTATGCAGACACTCTCGATAAATATGAGGACAGCAGACGAATCTTCCTGAACAGCGGGAGCCTCTTTAAGGAGGGAGACGTTCTTAAACAACCCGAGTTGGCCGCGACGCTGGGAAGGGTTGAGCGGCTCGGCGCAAGAGAATTCTATACGGGGCACACTGCGCGGCTGATCGCTGCGGATATGAAACGCAACAACGGTCTGATCACGCTTGAGGATCTGAGGAGCTACGTTGCCAAGGAACGGATGCCGTTGCGTGGCACATATCGGGGTTTCCAGATCATTTCGATGCCGCCGCCAAGTTCGGGAGGGATAGTGATGCTTGAGGCCCTGAATATTCTGGAGGGTTTCGACATCGGACGTATGGAACACAATTCGGCCGCGAAATATCATCTGGTTGCCGAAGCGATGCGGCGAGCGTTTGCCGATAGGGCCGAGTTCATGGGGGACCCTGACTTTACGAGCGTTCCGGCCACAGAGCTTATTGATAAGAACTATGCGAGCCGTCGGCGCGAGTCCATCAATCCGAGGCGGGCATCGTCGAGCCGTGATGTGGGACACGGGACACCGATCGGGGCCGAACCGACCGAGACGACGCATTTTACGGTGGTTGACCGCGATGGGATGGTGGTCTCCAACACGTATACCATTAATGACTTGTTCGGCTCGCGCGTAACAGCAAAAGGGACCGGCGTCCTTCTAAACGACGAGATGGACGATTTTGCAGCTCAACCGGGCAAGCCAAACATGTACGGCCTCGTCCAGGGTGAGCGCAACGCTATTCAGCCGCGAAAACGGCCCCTATCGTCGATGACACCGACGATCGTGCTGCGGAAGGATGGTTCGGTGTGGTTTGCTCTGGGCGCACGCGGCGGGCCGAGGATAATCTCGGCAGTTCTGCAATCGGTGATGAATGTAATTGACTTCGGGATGGATATGCAGGACGCCATCGATGCTCCGCGTATCCATCACCAATGGCTGCCGGATCAGATCGCCTATGAGCCATTCGGGATGTCGCCGGACACGCGAGCGGTTCTCGATTCGTATGGCCACCGCTTTGGCTCACCGACATACATCGCTTCGGCGACGGCGATCATGATCGACGAGGACGGTGCTCGCGTAGGAGCGATCGACCGACGAAGTGACGGTGCGGCTGTCGGCTATTGAGTCCGGCGGTCGTCCTTTTCAAGTAGCTTTGTAGTGCCTTCGGTGACGCTCGGCTGCAGGTCATTAGTATCACGCCAATGTCCGGCCTGCGGCGGCCCATACTGCGACACAGGGATCGATTGCACCGGCGGCAGGGCCGAACGATCAGGAGACGCTGGAAAACTCTCCGGGACCCCTGTAAACGTCGTTGGGAATAGCAGTGGGGCCTTGGGCGTTTTCTTGAGGAATCCGAGCGAGGCAATAAGGAAGATCATTGTTGTAAAGACGCCAAATATCGCCGGTACGGCGGCTGCGTCTTCACCGCCTGCGAGACCGATAAAGGCGGGCAGCATCATTACCCAGATCACGAACCAGATCAGACTAAAAATCACGCCGTTCTTCCTCGTAAGAAAGGGTTGTTTACCTTTATGTAGCTCAGCCAGTTGCGGTAAAAATCCACCGTTTGCGACAACCTCTGAAACCAGGCTAAGCGGCATTCCGCATCGGGAGCAGAATTTTGTCTCCTGAGAGACCTGTTGTTGTCCACAGCTTGGGCAGTGCATGCTTATTCTCCGGATTCTAACGTCTCAATTGTAACGAATTTTGGCACGAAAAAGTTGCGTTTGCAATGAGCTCATAGCCGCGGAGGCTTGTGCGAACTGATGATGCGATAGATCTCGAAGGCACGGCCCTGAAAATGGGCCGAGCGTGTGAGGGTGTCGAGGAGGACGTCGATGATCGGACGGAGGACTGCCGGCGCGGGAGTATGACGCATAAGATCGGCGTCTGATGAGAAGTACCTAAACCCTCTAACGCGAGTAGCTTCGACCTCATCGAGATAAGTAAGCAGCGAGGCTATGCTGGTGAGCTTCTCAGGCAGGATCCACTCGTATGGGTCATCCCAGAGCCGCGTGGTTAAGCCGCCAAACGTTCGTTCGACCTCGGCTGCGGACCGGGCAATGAATTCGCCGCACGACAACGGCTCGATCGAATCGGCACCTCCCGCAGGACGTGTATATAGATTATCGTCATCGAGCAGGGCAAGAAGTTGTCGAGACCTTGTATCGAGCCTTACGAACTGGCCGGCGAGGGCCGTCAGAAGCGTATCCATCGAATAATGACGACCGGCCCAGCGGTCAAGGGGACACAGGTTTACAAACTACGGGAGCAGTCTGACAGCAGTGCCGTAGGCGAGGACCTCGGTCGATCCTTGAGAAAACTCCGTAGCATCATAGCGCATGCCGATGACAGCGTCCGCGCCGATCTCATGCGCATGTTGAACCATTCGGTTGAATGCTTCCATTCGGGCGGCTTCGCATACAACGGTCCATTCCTCGATATTCCCGCCGGCGATCGATTTAAGGCCACCTATGATGCCGCGGCCAATGCCTGTGGCTCTTACAACTATTCCCCGAACGACGCCCAGATACTCGGCGACGGGACGGGCCTCAACCTCAAAACCAGTTGTGACGATCATGAGTGATGGTGGCAGCGCCTAGGGGAATCGAACCCCTCTTTCAAGAATGAGAATCTTGCGTCCTAACCGATAGACGAAGGCGCCGCAATGTCGAAGTGAGAGTATAGACCAATCATGGCGGTCGTGCAATCGCCACAGAGTTAAGGCTCGGCCCGTCCTCGCGTCAAACCCATCACCTTGACCTACCGCAAGGTGGCTTTTAGACTGTTAGTTTAGGCTGTTCCATTGGCATTTCGCTATGACACACGATCTATTTAACTCGATGCAGACCTTCGAACTCGGAGGTCTAGGGACCGGTTCGTTCTATTCGCTGCCGCAACTCGAGAAAGCGGGACTTGGCGCGGTCTCTCGGCTGCCGGTTTCGATTCGCGTGGTGCTCGAGAGCGTACTGCGCAATTTTGACGGCGGCCGACGAGTGAGCGAGGCGAATGTGCGAGCGCTCGCCGCGTGGCAGGCGAACGCGGAGCGCACCGAGGAGGTCCCGTTTGTTGTCGCGCGTGTGATTTTGCAGGATTTCACGGGCGTGCCGCTGCTTGTCGATCTCGCCGCGATGCGTTCGGCGGTGAAACGAATGGGCAAAGACCCGTCGGTGATCGAGCCGCTCGTGCCGGTCGATCTCGTCATCGATCACAGTGTGCAGGTCGATTACGCTGGCAGCGAAGCGGCCTATCAGCGGAACATGGAGATGGAGTTCAAGCGGAACGAGCAGCGTTATCGTTTCTTGAAGTGGGGAACTCAGGCCTTTAGCGGTTTCTCTGTCGTTCCGCCCGGGATCGGCATCGTGCATCAGGTGAATCTCGAATATCTTGCGAAAGGAGTGATGAACCGCGATGGCGTTTACTTTCCGGATTCACTCGTCGGCACCGATTCGCACACGACGATGATCAACGGCGTCGGGATAGTCGGTTGGGGCGTCGGAGGCATCGAGGCCGAGGCCGGCATGCTCGGCCAGCCTGTTTACTTTTTGACGCCGGATGTTGTCGGCGTCCATCTGCAAGGCGATCTGCCGCAAGGCGCGACCGCCACCGACCTTGTTCTGCGGATTACCGAGATGCTCCGCGAAGCAAAGGTCGTCGGCAAGTTTGTCGAGTTTTACGGCGCCGGCGCGGCTGCGCTCAACGCGACCGACCGCGCGACGATCGCGAACATGGCGCCCGAATACGGCGCGACAATGGGCTTTTTTGGAACAGACGAAAAAACGCTCGACTATTTTGCAAACACCGGTCGCAGCGACGAACAGATCGCGACGATTCGCAACTACTATCAGGCTCAGGGGATGTTCGGCATTCCGCGCACGGGCGAGGTCGATTACTCGACCGTCATCGAACTCGATCTTGGCACAGTTGGTGCTGCCGTTGCCGGCCCCAAGCGTCCGCAAGATCGGATCGAACTTGAAAACCTCGACGACAAATTCGCCGAGCTGTTTACAAAACCGCTCGCCGACGGTGGTTACGGCAAATCGATGGACGATCTTCGCAAACGTCACTCGGTTCAGTTGTGCGGCGACGAGGGCGAAGTTACCGGAGGCGGCAACCAGAATGGCAAGACGCTTGCCAAAGCTGCAACCATCGGTGAACTCGAGATGGTTAATAATCGCCCGACGCCCGACCGCGTTGAGACTTCCGCCGAATGCGAGCCGACGGCCGCGACGCTCGGTCACGGCGACGTCGTGATCGCGGCAATAACCTCGTGCACAAACACGTCGAATCCCTCGGTGATGATCGCCGCCGGGATCGTTGCAAAAAAAGCCGCTGAGCGCGGAATGCGCGTGCCCGATTACGTCAAAACGTCGCTTGCTCCCGGCTCGCGCGTCGTCACGGAATATCTCGAAAAGACGGGCTTGCAGCAGCATCTCAACGCCGTCGGTTTTAACCTTGTCGGCTACGGCTGCACGACGTGCATCGGCAATTCGGGGCCGCTCGACGCGGGAATCGAAAAGTCGATCGTCGATAACGATCTTGTAGCGGCGTCCGTGCTCTCGGGCAATCGCAACTTCGAGGCTCGTGTTCACCAAAACGTGAAAGCAAACTTCCTAATGTCGCCGCCGCTCGTAGTCGCCTTCGCGCTCGCCGGAACGGTGCTCGACGACATTAAGACGCAGCCGATCGGCAAAGATCGCGACGGCAATGATGTGTTTTTGAAAGACATTTGGGCTTCCCTCGATGAGGTTGAAGAGATGCTTGCGGCTGCATTCGACCCGTCGGTTTATAAAAAACTCTATTCCGAGTTTGCCGAGCAGAATCCGATGTGGAACGACATCGAGTCGAGCGTCGGACAAATTTACGAGTGGGACGCCGACTCGACCTACATTCAGGAGCCGCCGTATTTTGAAGCGTTTTCGATGACGACCGGCGCGTTTTCTGACGTGAAAGGCGCGCGGGCGCTGGCGATATTTGGCGATTCGGTGACGACCGACCACATCTCGCCTGCCGGAGCGATCAAAGCGACGTCGCCCGCCGGAAAATATCTGCAAGAGCTTGGCGTGGCGCCCGCGGACTTCAATTCCTACGGCTCGCGTCGCGGCAACGACCGCGTGATGCTGCGTGGAACTTTCGCAAATGTCCGCATAAAAAACCTAATGGTCGCGCCGACCGAGGGCGGCATGACAAAGCACCAGCCCGACGCCGCAGAGACGACAATTTACGACGCCGCGATGCAATACAAGGCGGAAAGTACGCCGCTTGTTATTTTCGCGGGAAAAGAATACGGCACGGGCAGCTCGCGCGATTGGGCGGCCAAGGGCACGGCTTTGATGGGCGTGAAAGCCGTCGTCAGCGAATCGTTTGAGCGTATTCACCGCTCAAACCTTGTCGGTATGGGCGTTTTGCCGTTGCAGTTCAAAGAAGGGCAATCCGCACAAGCATTAGAACTTGATGGCTCGGAGACTTTTGATCTCACAGGTCTCGAATCCGGCGAAGTAAAGCCGCGACAGGACGTGACTCTAACGATAATGCGTGAAAGCGGCGACAAGGTCGAAGTTCCGCTAACATTGCGCATCGATACGCCGATCGAGATCGAGTACTACAAAAGCGGCGGTATCCTGCCCTACGTTCTATGCCAACTACTCGGCGACTAGCCCGGCGGAAAGGTACGAAAGTATTGCCCGCGAGACTTAAGGCAGAAATAATGCCGGCCTCCGGAATAATTGTTGAATTATCTGAAGCTAAGTGTTAAATTTGCAGAATCTCTAAGGAGCACAGTCAGCCCGTTTTACGCCGCCCCTTCCCGGCATGACCGGAGTAAAGAAATGAAAAGAATAGCGTCGAGTATTTTGTTGTTTGCCCTGCTGGCGTCGGCCGGAATTCCGATAGTTGCCCAACGTGGGGTTCGGAAGGCGGCTCAGCCTGCAGCAGCCGAAGGAACCATCGAATTTGACCATGTGGACGCTGTGTCCGATGGAAAGGGCGTCCTGATCCGGTGGAATACATCGGTCGAAACCAGGAATTTTGGTTTTAATGTTTATCGGATCACTCCGAATGGCCGAGAGATTGTAAATCAGACGCTTATCACTGGTTCTGCCTTCAAGCCGAGTTTGCCCGGGCATAGTGGCGCGGAGTATGAACTGTATGACGCCGACGGCAGTCTCGACACCGTCTATTTGATCGAAAATACGTTTGTCGGTGGGCGGCTGTCGAGTGGACAGCCGTTCGGAGTGCGTTACGTAAAGGACCTTGAGGTAGAGACCGGCCGTTCGAGCTACGACATTGAACGGGTGAACGGGTCAAAGACGGGCATTGTCTTGCGCAGCGGCCTAGGACTGACCAAGGAACTGAGCGAGATCATTGAACGTGCCCAGCCTGAGGCGGACATTAATACGCATCGGTGGGTTGTTTCGCAGCCGGGAGCTAAGATATCGGTCAAATCCGATGGATTCTACCGCGTAACGAGATCACAGCTTGAGGCTGCGGGTTTCAACGTCAATTCGGCGTCGGCCAATTGGCGACTCTTCATGGAAGGTGTTGAGCAGGCGATCATCGTCGGAGCGGGTGACCAATACATCGAGTTTTATGGCACCGGGCTCGATACCCGTGAGAGTGATACGCGAGTGTACTATCTGTTGGCGGACTCGAGTCCCGGAAGGCGTGTTGACACCAAGGTCATCCGAAATGTCGGGGGTGCGGTGCAGGCACGAAGCTATCGGAGTTCGGCTCAGAAGCGGGAGCGGACGAGCTATAACGGGCTGATCAAGAACGGCGACCTTGAGAATTATTGGGGTCGGGCCGTAACGTCGAGCCCAATGCCGACACCCATAGGCATCTTTCTCAACAGTATCGATACTACAGCGCCGTCAGCGTCGATCCGTGTGAAGCTTCAGGGCATCGTCGGCTCGACACACAACGTAAGGGTGGCGATCAACGGCAGCGAAGCCGGATTTGTGCTCGGCACCGGTAACAATCCATATCAAGCGACGCTGACGATACCCACTAGTTTCCTGGTCGAGGGAGATAACCTCCTCGATCTCACCGAGGCCGACTCGTCGAGCGCCAGTTATTTCGACCAGGCCGAGATCACATATAATCGAGAGTTTAAGGCCGCGGGTGACCGGCTATCTTACTTCACGCCGGGTTATAGGAAGGTTGATGTCGGGGGGTTCTCCACGGCAAATGTTCGTGTATTCGATACGACGTATCCCGGCGTTCCGCAGGAGGTGATAGGCCTCAACGTTGTTCAGGATGGTGGTACGTTTACGGCGAAACTGCCGTCACACCGGTCGATGGTAATGTATGCGGCTGAGAATGGGGCCTTCCTCGCTCCCTTCTCGGTAACGTTCAATAGTCCATCCAGTTGGTCGACTCCCAATCACACTGTTCAATATTTGATCATCTCGCATTCGGCCCCTGACTTCCTTAATGCGGCTCAGCAATGGAAGACATACCGTCAGTCGGCTGCGGGCGGCAACTATTCGGTGGGTATTGTCGACGTTGCAGATGTTTTTGACGAATTTAGTTATGGGTCATTGTCCGCTGATGCCCTGAAGGCTTTCCTCGAATACGCGTACAAGAATTGGGACGGATCTCCTCAGTATGTGCTGTTGCTGGGTGACGGTTCATATGATCCACGGAATTACGAGGGATTTGGCAACTGGGACCTTGTGCCGACCAAATTCGTCAACCTGATCTTCGAGGAGAGCGGAAGTGACGAGGCACTGGCGGATTTCAATAATGACGGGCTTGCTGAGATCCCCTTAGGCCGAGTTCCTGCACGAAGCGGGTTTTCTATCTCGACCGTGCTCGATAAGAGTATGGGCTTTGAGACGATTGAGAATCAGAGTCTAGATCGTGGTGGTTTGTATGCTTATGACCTTCCGCAAGGATTCGATTTCGAGGGCATGAGCTTGGGGCTTAGGAACGAGATGCCGCCGACAATGCCGTCACTGCTTGTTCCGCGCGGGCTGCCGCCGCCAAATCAGATGACGCCTGACCCGCAAGCCCACACAAACCTTATGAATGGGCTAAACACGGGCATGTTCATCGTCAACTACTCGGGCCACGGCACGTCGGGGGTCTGGGGCAACCTGACGTTCTTTAATTCGAATGACCCGCCGCTTCTTACAAACACTCACCGGCAGTCGATCTTTACGATGCTGACCTGCTACAACGGCGTTTTCTTCCGGCCCAGTCCTGTTGCCGAATCGGTATCGGAGCGGCTCCTGTTTGCCCAGAACGGCGGCGGTGCCGTCACTTGGGCTTCCAGCACCGAAACCACGCCGGATTTCCAGTTTACGATGGGGGCCCAATTCTACAACGATGTCAGCGAGAGTAACATCAAGCGCATGGGTGACCTGGTCAAAGCTGCGAAGAGTACGATCGCGGGAAGCGACGTTGGATATTCGTGGGTCCTCTTGGGTGATCCTGCTCTCAAGGTTAGATAGTCCACATTCCTCGGTTAAAGAAGAAGAGGCGTTCCAACGGTTGGAACGCCTTTTCTAATGTGGTACTCGCGGCAGGAGTCGAACCTGCGACTTCTTCCTCCGGAGGGAAGCGCTCTATCCACTGAGCTACGCGAGCGGATGAGTAGTTGATTATACCAGTATCGATCCGCTAACGAGGAACGATCGTCACCTTCTTGATCCTTATTGCCTCTGTCGGCCGCTCGCCTTGCCGAGGTGCTCCCGCGATCGTCCGGACGTTGTTCATTCCATCGATGATCTTACCGAAGACAGTGTATTTGTTATCGAAGGCTGCCTCACGCTTGAGCATGATAAAGAATTGAGCATTGGCCGAATTCACGTCGTTCCCCAAGCGTGCCGCACCGACAATTCCCGTTTCGTACGGGACATCAGAGAACTCCGCGGGCACGTTCGGCTTGCCTGAATCACCCTCTTTTGCGGGATTCGCTGACTTTCCCGGCTTCGTGTCCGCGTTGCCAGCCTGGATGACCGTGTCGTTGACCCGGTGAAAGATGATGCCCTCGTAATAGCCCTCTTTCGCAAGTTCCTTGAAGCGCTCCACCGCCTTTGGCGCGACATTTGAATATAGCTCCATCTTCATCGTGCCATATGCGGGGTTATCCATCTCGATCAAGGCCGCCTCAGCGTCGGCCACCGGAGCGATGCCTTTCTTTACGTCCGGTGAGGCTTTCGATGCCGTTGCCGGACGAGCGTTGTTCGCAGGCGTGCTGCATGAGGCCGCCGCGAGAGCGGCAGTCAATAGTGTGATAGCAATTCTTCTATGCATATTCTCTTAGATGGTCTTTTCGCTGTCGAGAATGATCGTGACGGGCCCCTCATTGACCAAGGTTACGTCCATCATGGCGCCAAACTCACCTGTAGCAACCTTGTCCACGGCCCTTCGTGAACGAATGACAAAGTATTCATAAAGGCGAGTTGCTTTCTCACCGCTTGCCGCCGCAATAAAAGATGGCCGCCTGCCTCGTCGCGTATCGCCATATAAAGTGAATTGCGATACCACGAGCATCCCGCCTTTCGTCTCGGCAAGCGATAAGTTCATCTTGCCGTCCGCGTCCTCGAATATGCGCAGGTTGACAATCTTTTCAACGAGGTAGTCGGCGTCAGACTCTTCATCGTTCGTAGAAACGCCCAACAGGACAAGTACGCCGCGTCCGATCTCTCCGGTCACGCGGTTTCCAACGGTCACCTTCGCTCTTGAGACACGCTGGACGACGGCCCGCATCTACCACATCCCGTCCTCGATCCTTACAGTGTTCATGACAACGGGATCGAGTGGTTTGTCATTCTGATTGGTCGTCACTTGAGCAATCGTATCAACAACATCCTGTCCTTCTATGACACGTCCAAACTTGGTATAGCTCGGCGGCAGCGGATAATCGACGTGCATGATGAAGAACTGCGAACCGTTAGTGTTCGGGCCGGAATTTGCCATCGCCACTGTCCCTTTCTCATACATTCCGGCATAGAGCATCGAGCCGCGGTCGATCTCATCGTCGAATTTACCGCCCCACGCAGATTCGCCTCCATAGCCTTCGCCGAGCGGATCGCCGCCCTGTATCATAAAATTCGGTATGATCCGATGAAAGACAACGCCGTCGTAATAGCTCTTATCCGCCAGAAGGCGAAAGTTCTCGGTAGTCTTTGGGGCGTCCTGCTCCAATAGTTCGACTTTGATCGTGCCGTGATTTGTCTCAATGACCGCTACTCTATTTCCCACTAACTATTCTCCTGATTCAAGATAAATCGTTCTATGGCGGCCGCAACGCCGCACTCATCGTTACTTAATGTTGTATAAAATTCACCGCGTTCGAGCAACTTCGGGTCGGCATTTCCCATGACGACGGGCGTTCCCGCGTACTCGAGCATCTCGAGGTCGTTGAAATTATCTCCGATCGCCATCACCTCTTCGGGTGCAAGACCTTCGATCTCAGCAAGCCTAGCCGCACCATGCCCTTTTGACGCATCGGACGGCAGGATGTCGATCAGGGTAAAGTCCAGTTTTGGATAGATCGTGGCAAGGAGATTAACGCTATCAGCTAACTGTGTCCTTAGTTCATTCTCTAACTTCAGCATAGCCCGGCAGTTCCCTGAGAATGAGATGTGCACGACGTCATGCTCGTCAAGTACATCCACAAGCGTCTCGACGTGGGAAACGGATGCCTCGGCATCGTCTCCATGAAGTCGCGTCGCCCAAGCAACGTATTTTTGAAGCGGAATGTTGTCGGCAGAGATACGATCATAGAGCAGCAAACCGTGGCCGTGCGGGTCGGTGCTGACGAGTGCATCGCCGCCGAACTGTTTCCCGGCGCGTACGATCTCTCGACTGGCTTCTGACGTCAACAGCGAATAGTGTATCGTGTCGAGAGAATCGGCGTATTTGAGCAGAGCTCCGTTGTGCGTGATCAGCGGGGCGTTCAGGCCGAGATCGAGGCCGATGGGCCGAGCGTCGCGAAAGCGGCGGCCCGTCGCGATCGTCACGAGCACGCCGGCCGCCTCGGCGGCCCGAATGGCGTCACGGTTTCGACCAGAGATATCTCCGCCCGAGCTAAGTGTTGTCCCGTCGAGGTCGAGGGCGAGCAGTTTTATCATTGGTTTGCGTTTGCTGCCCGCTTTTCCTGACGCTGCACCTCTAGCCACTGCTGATATTTTGCCTTGCCTTTTTCAAACTCGGCTGCCGATGAGTAGAACCAGTGCGAGCCGTCATTTGCTTCAACGTTCCGGACGTAGAAGATATAATCGTTTGGCTGTGGATTCAACGCTGCGCGGATAGAGCTCTCGGTAACAGACGATATCGGCCCCGGCGGAATGCCCGTCTTTATTCGCGTGTTGTAGGGCGAATCGACCTCCAGATCGCTCTTATTGATCGTGCCGTCCCATTTGCCACGCATTTTGGCGATATACACATTGGTCTGGTCGATCCCGAGCGGGATGTTCTTAGCCAGTCGGTTGTTGATTATGCCGGCGACGATCGGCCGTTCGGCTTCGACTCCCGTCTCAGTCTCGATCAGGGAAGCGATTGTCACGATCTCTTGCGGCGTGCGGCCGAGCGATCTTGCCTGCTGCGTCCATTCAGGTTTCCAAAACTTACGAAACTGCTCGACCATTGCCTTGATGATGTCCTGCGGCTTTGCGTCGCGCGCGAAGCTGTAGGTCGTCGGATACATATAGCCTTCGAGGTTGGGCGCCGTCGGTGAGATGTCCTTGATCGGGGTCACGTCGTCCATCATCACGAGGATGGCCTTGTCATCGACAGGCGGCGTCTGCGGAAACCGCTCCGCGATCCTCTTGGCGATATCAAATCTGGTAAATCCTTCGGGAATGGTCAGCTTGATCGTCAGATCCTGGCCTTTCTCGAGTTGTTTGAACACCTGTACGACCGAGATCGGCGACGGGAAAAGATACTCGCCTGCCTGCAGTTTGCTGCCGTCGGCGAATAAGCGCAGATAAAGGCTCGCGGCCATCTCGCTGGCGATAATGCCTTCGGAAAACAGTTTTGAGACGATCTGGGGCGGCGTCGAGCCTTTCTCGATCTTTACGTAAATGTTTGCTTTGTCGTGCTGGTGCGGCGAATTGACGGCCGAGTAGGCCCAATACGAGACGGCGCAGACTACGAGCACAACAATAGCGGCGAGCAGGAAGAGGAACGTGAGGATTCGGGACATTTCGGAAGCGTATTACAGTTGTTTCTCGATGGCGGCGGCAACGGTTTCACTTTCGGGCAGTTCTTTCGTCGCGAATCTTGCGACGACCTTGCCGTTCCTGTCGAGGAGGAACTTGTTAAAGTTCCACGTAATATCGCCGCCGAACTCCGGATCTGACCGCTTGCTGGTTAGCAGGGTGTAGAGCGGATGCTGATCGCTTCCGGTGACGGATATCTTTGAGAACATCGGGAACGACACGCCGTAGGTGAGGCGGCAAAAGTCCTTGATGTCGGCGTCGGAGCCGGGCTCCTGGCCGAGAAAATTGTTAGCAGGGAAGCCGAGCACCACAAAGCCGCGATCCTTATACTTCTTGTAGATATTCTCCAGCCCCTCGTACTGCGGCGTGTAGCCGCATTTGCTCGCGACGTTGACGATCATCACGACCTTGCCGCGATAGGTGTCCAATCGCACGTCATTGCCGTCGATGTCCTTCATCGTGAATTCGTAAACGGACCTTTGCGGCGGCGGCTCGGTTGGCGTCGGATTCAAAATGAAGCCGTAGCGGTAGGCGAGGGCCGCCACGGCGAGGCCGAGGACGATCAGGATGACGATGATGGCCTTTAGCATTTATTTGTCGAGTTCACGCGGGCTGCGGGGCTTTTGCAGTTCACCCGCGTCCTTGCCGGTCTCGCTGAAAACTTCCTTAAATGCTCCGACGCTCGACAGAACGGCGGACGTTTCTGTCGGCATGAAGATAACCTTGCTGTTTTGGGTGCGGGCCATGTCGCGCATGGAATCAACGTATCGCGCTGTGATGAGGTATTGTGCGGTTTGGCCCCGGTCGCCGATGGCGCCGGCGATCTGGGCGATGGCGGTCGCTTCGGCCGAGGCCGCGAGCAGGCGGGCCTGAGCGGCGCCGTCGGCCTCGAGGATGGCTGATGCCTTTTCGCCTTCGGCGCGGGTGACGGCGGCCTGTTTTTCGCCTTCGGCGCGCATGATGGCGGCCTGTTTGTCGCCTTCGGCCTGCAGGACGAGGGCGCGACGGTTGCGTTCGGCGGTCATTTGCTTTTCCATGGTGATGCGCACGTCCTCGGGCGGGCTGATGTTCTTGATATCGACGCGTGTCACCTTGACGCCCCATTTGTCTGTGGCCTCATCGAGGATCATTCTGAGCTCATTATTGATCTGATCGCGGCTCGAAAGGGTGTGGTCGAGGTCGAGTTTTCCGATCACGCTGCGCATGCCGGTAAAAGTGAGCTGCACGATCGAGCCGACGAGGTCATTTACCTCGTAAGTGGCCTTTGTCGGGTCGGTGATCTGCCAATAGACGACGGAATCGACGTTGACCATTACGTTATCGCGGGTGATAACGGACTGCGGCGGCAGGTCGATGAACTGCTCGCGAAGATCGATATACGTCGTGCCGGGGCGGACGTTAAGCCAATAGACGGCGCGCGGCGCTTCGAAGAACGGCACGATGATATTGAGCCCGCTGTTGCCGAGGCGGTTAAAGCGGCCGAGGCGCTCGATGAGCAAAACAGTCGATTGCGGGACGATCTTGATCGTTTTCCAAGCGACGGTGAGCAGCGCGATGCCGAGAAATATGAGAAAGATTGCACCAAAACCAAAAAGCTCAGGCATAAGACCTCCGTTGTGTGATACACGTCAATATATCGCATTCGCGGCGTCTTTGCTATAATCGGCGTCACACATATGGCTGTCACGCTTGATGAAATATATGCCGCTCGCACGCGCATTGCGGGCGTTATCAATCAAACGCCCGTGATCGCGGACGCGCGGCTGTCGCGCGAGATGGGCGCTGAGATCAATCTCAAGGCCGAGAGCCTGCAAAAGAGCGGTTCCTTCAAGCTGCGCGGTGCCTACAACAAGATCTCGCAGCTTTCGGCGGACGAGAAGGCGCGCGGCGTGATCGCTGCCTCGGCCGGGAACCACGCTCAGGGCGTGGCGCTTGCGGCGCGCTATGTCGGCACGGCGGCGACGATCGTTTTGCCCGAATTTGCACCGCTGACAAAGGTAAATGCCACGCGCGGTTATGGCGCTGAGGTGATCCTCAAGGGCACGACGTTTGACGAAGCGGTCGCTTATTCGCGCGAGCTTCAAAAAGAGAACGGCCTGACCTACGTTCACGCTTACGATGACGAGCGGATCATCGCCGGGCAGGGCACTATCGGCGTCGAGATCGTGGAAGCTTTGCCCGATGTCGCCACTATCATTGTGCCGATCGGCGGCGGCGGCGTGATGTCGGGCATTGCCATCGCGGCAAAGACGCTAAAGCCCGGCGTGCGCATCATCGGCGTTCAATCGGCGGCCGTTTCGTGGGTCAAGCCCTCGCTCGCCGAGGGCCGCGCGGTCATTCCCGAAACAAAACCGACGATTGCCGACGGCATTGCGGTAAAGACGCCGGGCGAATTGACGCTGCCGATCATTCGCGAATACGTTGACGAGGTCGTCGAGGTCGCTGACGAAGAGATCGCCCGTGCGATCTTTCACAGCGTGCAGAATAACCGTCTTGTGGTCGAGGGTGCGGGTGCGGCGGGGCTCAGCTGCGGTGCTCGCGGGCAAGATCGACATCGCCGCGGGCGAGAGTGTGTGTATCGTGCTGGCCGGCGGCAATATCGACGCCAATCTGCTCACGCGCGTTCTCGAGGATGTACTCGTGCGCGAGGGCCGTTATGTAATGTTCAGCGTGCTTGTCGTTGACAGGCCGGGCAATCTCGCGGGCCTGCTTGACGCGGTCGCGGCCGCCGGTGCGAATGTCATTGAGGTTTTTCACCGGCGGGCGATGTGGCTGGCCCCTTTGGGCCACGTCGGTATCGAAATGCTCCTCGAGGTCCGCGATAACGATCACGCGCTCGCCATCCACAAACATCTCGCCGCCGCCGGCTACGCCGTCACCCGCGAAGGCCACGGCGATTGGGAAAATTAAACCGCCGCCCGGCTCGGCGCGTGTCATATTGGCGGCGGTTTCAGGGCGGCTGTGCCGCTTTATTTGCGGAAAAGTTTACTTTTCGTTCGTATTGGCGGCGGTTTCAGGGCGGCTGTGCCGCTTTATTTGCGGAAAAGTTCACTTTTCCGTTCTGTTGGCAAGATCATCTGCGGCTTGCCGCCGCCTCACGCCCCGGCGGCGGCAAGCCGCAGGCATTTGGGACTCGTCCGGAAAGGCAAGCCTTTCCGCAAATAGAGCGGCAAGCCGCTTTACTTGCGGAAAAGTTCACTTTTCGTTCATATTGGCGGCGGTTTCAGGGCGGCTGTGCCGCTTTATTTGCGGAAAAGTTTACTTTTCCGTTCAGTTGGCAAGATCATCTGCGGCTTGCCGCCGCCTCACGCCCCGGCGGCGGCAAGCCGCAGGCATTTGGCACTCGTTCGGAAAGGCAAGCCTTTCCGCAAATAGAGCGGCAAGCCGCCGGTGTCACGGATTTACCGTAACGGTCGCGGTTTGCGAGACATTGGCGTAGTTTTCGTTATTTTTTCGCAATTGGACGCGGACCTCGACCTGTTCGGGGTCGCCGTCGTTTATGGGCGAGACGGTAATGTCGGCGGTCTTGCCGGTAAAACTGCCCGCATTCTGCCAAAAATGCCGCCCCGTCAAACCAATAACTCGCTCATTTGGCCCAATAACTCATTTATTGGGGCCAATAACTCATTTATTGGGCCAATAACTCGTTCATTGGCGCCAATAACTCGTTCATTGGCGCCAATAACTCGTTCATTGGCGCCAATAACTCGTTCATTGGCGCCAATGACTCGTTTATTTAGTCCAATAACTCATTTATTGGGCACAATAACTCGTTCATTGGGCACAATAACTCGTTCATTGGGCACAATAACTCACATTTGCGGACGCAAAACTCATTCTTGCGGACGCAAAACTCATTCTTGCGGACGCAAAAGTCATTCTTGCGGACGCAAAACTCATTCTTGCGGACGCAAAACTCGTTCGGCGTTGGCAAAATGTCAGGTAATGGTTCAGTTTCAACTTGTGATCGTCTCCGCGATCTCTGCGAAACTCTCTGCGTTCTCCGCGTGGAACCTTTGCTCAGGTTTCTTCCACGCAGAGAACGCAGAGAATGAAACGCAGAGTTCGCGGAGAGGCCGTTTTTCACGCTGGACCACTGCCAAATGTCATTCAGCGTCGGCAAAAGGGCGTTTGGCGGCGGTGGTGGCGGTTTTTTATTTGCGCACGAGGTGTTCGTCGTAGAGGTCGCGGTAGGTCCGGTAGTTTGCCATTACCTTTTGGACGTAATCCTTTGTCTGGGCAAAGCCGATCTCGGAGGTAAAAATGGCGCTCTCTTTGGGATTTGAGCGTTCGAGCCAGCGGGCGGCGTTATCTTCGCCGCCATTGTAGCTCGCGGCGATGGCCTCGTTAAGCCCGCCAAACTGATCGCGGAGCGCGGCGATGTATTCCACGCCAAGCGCGATGCTTACCTGCGGCAGATAAAGGTCGTCGGGCCGCAGATGAGGGAAACCGGCCGCGGCCTTATACTTTACGGCCGTGTCAAAGACGAACTGCATCAGCCCGCGTGCGGCAGACGGGCTTTTGGCACCGGGCCGGAACGCGCTCTCCTGCTTCATTATCGCCAAAATAAAGCGCGGATCGATGTGCTTTCTCTTTGCGTAACGCAAAACGTCGTCGCGATAGGCGGCGGGAAAGGCTGAGACCACGCCCGGCGAGACCTTCACGACGCGCCGGACGCGATTGTCACCTGCGGCCAGCTTATCGGCCGCCAAACCGGCGTAATACGATGCCGCATTCGCAGGAATTGACGCGTAAACAGTCATCGCGTCGGCGCGGCGACCGCTTTTTTCGAGCGCGAAGGCCTTTAGGTACTTGACCTCGTCCATTGTGGCCATCGCGCCCCCAAAAATGGCCCGCTCGATCATCACATCGGCCGCCGCAACGGCCTGATTCCAGCGGCGGCGATAGATCTCCATCCGCACGCGTGCGTGAAGTGCGTTTGTCTCGATGGCAGTGCCCGCAAAACGCTGCCGCGCCTTATCGACCCAACTGTTTGCGGCGGCGTGATCGCCCGCCTCGCGATGGGCGTCGATCGTATTCAGATACGCCGAATCGATCCGCTCGCCCGTCGGATACATCACGGTGTACTGCTCGTATATCCTGGCGGCATCGGCATACTTTCTGAGCCGAACGTGGCACGCGCCCTTGAACGCGAGAGCCTCGCGGCCGTCCTTGGTCGCCGGAAACTCGCGCCACACGCGATCCAGCCAGACAATGGCATCGGCATACTGCCGCTCCCACATGTAAGAGCGGCCGACGACGAACATCGCGCGGCCCTTGAGAGCGTCGTCGGCGAATTTGTCGAGCACAATTGCGTAATGCTCACGCGCCTCGGGAAAGTGGCGATTCTCAAAGTATGCCTCGGCACGCTCCGCGTGCTCAGCGGCCGTCAGCGTGGGAAGTTTGCCCGCGGCGTCGCGGTCCGCTTTGTCCTTTTCGACGGCCGCGCGCAGCTCAGCGTCAGACTGCGCAGGCACAAACGCGGCGGCGAAGATCATTACCAACAGCACGGCGGACAGCTTTTTCATAATAATTGCGTCAGGCGAGACTTTCTTTGACAGAATACCGAGTTTTAGACGGCCGGGCAATGCTTTCGGTTGCCGCGCGTCGTGGTAAACTTGTCCGCAATGAAGCTTGCTCTCAACGGCGCCACCACAATGCACGCCGATCTCTCGACCGACATCCGCGCCGCCTCAGCCGCCGGTTTCGAACTCATCGAGATCTGGTCGGCAAAGCTCTATCGCTATCTCGAAGCCAACACTATCGATGTCCTCGCCGCCGAATTGATCGCCGCCCACGTCGAGCCCTATGCGATAAACTCCATTGAGCACGTCACCTTTCGCGGGATCGATGATTATGACAAGGTTCTCGCCGAATGCGAGACGCTCGCCGCCATCGCGGGCCGCATCGGCTGCCCCTACATCGTCGTTGTCCCCGGCAAACTGCCCGCCGGCGTCGAGCGCGAGACCATTATCACCGAGAGCGTCCGCGTCCTCAATGAAATGGGCGACATCGCCGTCGAGCACGGCGTCTCGCTCGCTTTTGAGTTCCTCGGCCAGAGCGATTGCTCCGTCCAAACGCTCGATCTCGCCCGCGAGATCATCGCGAAGGTTGACCGCTACAACGTCGGGCTCGTGCTCGATACATTCCATTTCTACGCCGGCGGTTCGAGCTTTAACGCCATCGACGCTCTCGACCCGCGAAAATTGTTCATCTTTCACATAAACGATGCCGAAGACGTGCCGCGCGAACAATTGACCGACGCCAAACGTCTCTATCCCGGCGAGGGCATTCTCCCGCTCGCCGAAATTAAAGAGCGTCTCGCCAGGATCGGTTACGACCGCATGGCAAGCATCGAGATCTTTAGGCCAGAGTATTGGGAGCAGGACCCGTTCGACGTCGCCCGCCGCGCAAAGGCCGCCGCGGAACACGTTTTTGGGCTGGGCGGCACGCTTTAACGACCTATGGACAAGGTAAAGATCGGCATCGTCGGCACCGGCTATATCGGCAACGTCCACGGCCGTATCTACGCCCGCGACGCCCGTGCCGAGATCGCCGCTCTCTTTGACATCATTCCCGAACGAATGGCCGAAACCGCCAAACACATCGGCGGCCGCATCTGCGCCTCGCGCGAGGAACTATTGGACCATTGCGACGCCGTCCTTGTCTGTGCCCCAAACAAGACGCATCCCGAGATCGCCACGGCCGCCGTCGATGCCGGCAAGCACGTCTTCTGCGAAAAGCCATTTGCAATCGGCATCGACGAGGCCGCCGGGCTGCTCGCCGTCGCTAAGTCTTCCGGTAAGGTCTTTCAGGTCGGCCACAGCCGCCGTTTCGCTCCGCTTTACGTAAAGCTGAAGGAGCTTTTGTCGGACGACGTTCCCCATTCCGCCCATATCAAGATGAACCGCGGCGAACTCCTTCAGCCCGCCTGGACCGGCGATACAAATGTCACCGGCGGCTTTCTCTACGAGACGACCATACATTTTCTCGACCAGCTTCGCTTCCAGTTTGGCGAGATCGAGGAACTGATCGCCTACGGCTCACAACACGAATATCCCGAGATCGATGAGTTTTCCGTCATTTTCAGGTTCAGGAACGGATTTCACTGCACCTTTGCCTCCTCCGCCGATGCCGGCTGGATGTTTCCCTTCGAGCGCATCGAGGTTTTCTGCCACCACCGGACCATTGTCGCCGAGGAAATGGTCAGGCTCTTTGACGGCCAAGGCACGAGCGCCGACTATGCGACGCATTCCTTTCATATGCTCGACGACGACGCGCGAAAAGGCTTCGCCGCCGAGGACGCCGCGTTCATTAGCTCTATCGTGGACGGAACTCCGACGGCCGTTACCGCCGATGATGGTTACAAAGCAGTCGAACTCGTCGAGGCGGTTTACGAATCGATACGGACGGGGCAAAGCATCAGATTCTAGAACTTTTCCGCCTGCGATGCGTTAGTGTATAGTTTGGCAAAAGGCTATGAACACTTGTGCTAACTGCGGACAGATTAATACGGCGGAGAGCCATTTCTGCCGGTTCTGCGGAACGAAATTCACACACGCCGCGCCGCCGCCCTATCCGGCGACGGCCGAACCGTTTGGCCACGCCGCACCGCCGCGTCCGTACTCATGGAAGACGGATGAGTTTCAGACAAAGCAGGAGGCCAGACGCACAAACGCCTTCGCCGCGCCGTTGTCGGCCCCAATGCCATCGGCCGGACAGCCGCTTGTCCAACAGCCTCCGCTCTACCCGGCACAGTCATATCGATGCCCGCACTGTATGTCTCAGTTCCTGCCGCGGATCGAGAGGCGTATCTCCACCGCCGGCTGGATCACCTTTGCCGCCCTGCTCGTGTTCTTTTTTCCGCTGTTCTGGATCGGATTGCTGATCAAGGAAGATGTCCGCATTTGCCCAACCTGTATAGGCCGTGTCGGCTAACGAAAATAGTAACCGCGCGGGTGCTCGATCTTAACTTCGGGATTCGTGCTTGTGATCTTCAGCTTGTGATAGCCCTTCTTCATGTGTGTTGAAAGATAGGTAAGGGCGAACTGGCGACTCAGCGTCAGCGACATCTCTCGGAGAAATGGACGATAGCTGACGGGGCCGCTAAGCGGCCCGAGAAAAGCCCGACCGCCTGTCTCATCGGCAAGCTTTGCCAAGGCACCCTGTGCCGCGAGCGCGAGGACAGAGTTTCTATTCTCGGTGACCGCAGTCGGCGAATATAGCGGATAAACAGCAATCCCCTTCCGATTGGCTTTGAGGACGGCCCGATCCAGATCGGCACTCTGCGCGATCGACGCTAGATTCATGCCGCTTGACGAGTCCAGGCCGTCCGAGAACAGTACGACAGCCCGCCGGCCGGCGGGAACGCCTTCGAAGCGATCGATGATGGCGGCGACGCCATCAAACGGGCTTCGAGGAGCAAGCGCCGGACTCCCGGTCACGATCCGCAGGGAATTCGCCGCGGCCTCAAGGTCCTCGGTAAACCGTTGCCTGATCTGGGGCGAGCCGGAACGCGTGTACACGATCATCACCCGTGTGCCTTTAGGTAGACTGCGGATAAACTCTTGTATCTCACGGATCTGAAGGTTAAAGGTAGACGCAAGATCGTCCTGTATCACGAATGCGATCGACAGAGGTGATGTCGTTACGCTCCGGATCGACAAGATCTGCTGTTCATCGCCGTTTTCCTTGACAATGATCCGCTCGGCCTGAAGAAACTCTTCTGCCTGGCCCTCCTTCAGTTCCTTTTTTGAGAATATCGAGATAGGGACCGTCACGGTGCGAACACCATCACCGTCCGGCCGCGGCTGGGCGATTAGGGGCGCAGCCAATACGGCCATGAATAGTGTTGCGACTGCATGTAGCCTGGGTGCTCGCATCATCATCAACTATGGGAATATCAGAATCATAATACAACATCGAGCGAATACTGAAATAGGATGTCAATACGCGGGCTTCGCGTTTCCGCTAAAATGATCGCGATGCGCTAGACTCTTAGCCAGTCAGGTATGTCAGATATCACGAGATCGGAACTTGATCGAGGGCGTCGACTGGCGGCCTTTGCCGTGGCCGCTCCGGCAGCCCTGACGGCTTTGCCGGCAGCGATCACATTGCTGCTCTTGCTCCTCGCACCGCTTGCTCCTCCGTCAGCCGTCGTTGTGTTCTTCTTCGGGGCGATCGTAACGGCTGTCGGGTTGCTGATCGGCCTGTCCATAACTGGCGTGCTTTTACATAAGCGCGGGCGTTGGGTGGTTGAGATGCGCGAGCGAATAGCGGCGGACGGCATCCGTGCCGAAGAGATCGGATGGTTTACGCACGAGCTGAGATCTGCGGAGAAACGAGCCCTGCGTGCGGTTGAATCCCGCGATCTTCTGCTAGGCGACGCGTATCGCGAAACGCTCGCATCACGACTGACTGCCACTAGAATTCTGAAGTCATCAAAACGAGAACTGAGCCTGGCGCGAAAACGCGAGGGCAAGCTCAGGCAGCTAAGATCTGAGCGTCGAGATGAGTTTCTTGCCGAGATAGGCCGTGATATTGAAAAGGTCTCGGGCATTAGAGATGAGGCCGCGGCGATGCTTGCTGAGGCCGAGGCTCGACTTCAAATGATTGAAGCCGCCGCCACGCGGGGCGGGCGGCTGGCAGACAACGAACTGGCCCTGAAGAAGTTGTCAGCCCGAACCGCGCAGCTGCCACTTGCATTAGAGTCTGCGAGGCTCTCTGATGAGATACGTCTGGAACTCGAAGCAGAAACTGAGATTGGCGAATGACCACCGCGTGGCCGTTGGAACAACAAGAATTGAACCTGTTGGTAACAGGTGGGTGGCCTTCTGGAGCTTTCGTCCGCATCAGAGCCGATGGCCTCCGGCAAGGCTCCTTAGAGACCTGCACTGACCGCCGGCGTCAGCCTCCCGTCATTCATGTGTTGGCTCAATTGTAATAGCGTCCCGTGACGAGAAACGCAGTCAATGTCGTTCGCCAATTGCGATTCTAGCACACTGGCGAGACCGATGAACAAGTCATTGTTCTGTCTCAAGCACAAGCGCGCCATCTCACGATTTTTGAGAAGCCGGTCGAGCATCTCGGTGCATTCGTTGCTGCGCGCGGCGAGTTGCGCATCGCTTTGGGCCTGCGAGCTCTTCAACTGGTAATACTCGTCAGCGATGTGCAGGGCGGCCAAGATCGCGACCTTTAGGGAATCAACGGTCATCGTCCCCGACGAGATCTCGCGCATCTTTGAATCGACGTATTCAGCAAGGTCCTGTATGTACTCGTTATCCCCGTCGGACCGTATGCTGTAGGTATTGTTGTAGATCTCGACTCGTATTGTCTGTTCCGACATAATGTTATCGGCCGACTGCCTCCGCAACTTCGCCGTCAATGGCTGCTATCGCCTCGAGCATTGCCTCGACCTTCAGTTGTATGGTGTCGCGCTCGGCGAGCATTTCGTTGAGCTTATCCTCGGCAGCGATCTTTGCCGTCACCGCTTCCGCTGCCTCCTTCTTTAGGCCGTCGGCCTCTCGTTCAAGGCGATCCTTTTCGTCGCGAAGCTTCTTGACGAATTCGAGCGTAAGATATATCTTGTCCTCGAGGTGAGAGAACTTTTCCATTCCCGTCAAGGCGTTCATTCTTGTCTCCGTAGGCTCAGGGAAAAGATTATCTGTGGTTTCGGGCAAAAGTTCAAGTAAAGCGTGAAGAAAACGTCAGGCCCGCTGTTTTATAGATAAATTCTGTTCAACTGTCGTGACAATTTGCTGATGTAACGCTTCAACCTCATCTTCGATCAGAGTCCGCTCCGGGCTGCGGTATTGGAGCCGGATCGTTATCGAACGCTCCGTATCTGCCAAGCCTTTGCCCTCATAGACATCCACGAAATCAACACCTCGACAGAGCTCGACGCGCTGCTCGGTGACCGCGCTTCGGATCTCGGCGAATGTAATGCTCCTTGGGACGGCAAATGACACATCTCGTGAGATCCCCGGAAATCGCGATAACGGTCGATAAACGGCGGTAATTGTAGGCTGTGCGAGGACCAGATCAAGATTGACTTCGCCGAGATATACCGGCTGTTTGAACTTATACGCGGCTGAGATCTCGTCGTTCAGACGCCCAACGGAGCCGACAACTTTTTCCCCTATGCTGATCGATGCTGCCTGGCCGGACCGAAGATGTCGGCTTTCTGCCTCCGCAAACCGCACGTCGGAGTGGCCTAAAGCCTCCAAAGCAGCTTGGATTGCCCCTGTCGTGTCGTACAGATCGAGCGGCCTCGACGCCATCGCGCGGTCCTGAAGAATTTCTCCGCCCGTTAGTGCGATCGCCAGTATCTCGTGCTCAGCGGGAAGGCCGTCCTCGCCGTTGCCGGAAGCAAAAACTTTTCCTAGCTCAAAGAGCTTCAGGTCGCGGCGTTGGTGGTTCAGGTTTACGCGCACGGCGTCCAGCAGGCCGGGAAGTATCGTTGGACGCATCCTGACGGCGCCCTCGATAACGGAATCCTGCAATGTCACGAATCTTGCATCGGACGCCGTGTCTATGATGCCGGGAGCAAGGTCGAACACCTCGTCGTGCCCCGCATCGATAAAACTATATGAGATAGCCTCGTCAAACCCAATGTTTACAAGTGTTTGCCGCAAAACACGCTCGCGGTGCTCGGTCGGCTGGTATTCGCCGGCGCCGTATGTCGGCGGCAGCTCGTCAGCGATATTCTCGTACCCGGCGTGGCGGGCGACCTCCTCGACAAGGTCTTCCTCAATAGCGATATCATGCCGCCACGACGGGGAACTATAGGTAGAATCTCCTTTCTCTTCAATGCCGAGGGCGGCGAGAATCCTGTCACAGTCGTCTTTCGCGACATTCATGCCGGTCAAACGGGCCGTCGCCGCCGAGATATCCGTGGAAATGACCTCATTTGCCGTCCATTGCGTCGGGAAAACATCGACAAACTCGGTTAATTCGCCACCCGCGAGGTCGACGATCAACTGTGCCGCACGATTCGATGCCCGGATCAGATTGTTGATATCGACGCCGCGTTCGAATCTGTAGCTTGCCTCAGTGGCAAGGTTTAGTCGTCGCGACGTACTTCTTATATTCGCACGGTTAAAGTATGCAACCTCAAGTATAACATTAACTGTTGATTCCGTTATCGACGATGCCAAACCGCCCATTATGCCGCCGATTGCCGCCGGTTTTTCGGCGTCACAGATGCAGAGCATTCTTGTGTCGAGAGTTCGGTCCGCTTCGTCGAGCGTAGTGATCGTCTCGCCGGTCCCGGCACGCCTTACGACGATACGATTCTCCGCTAATTTGTCGAGATCGAACGCATGCATCGGCTGGCCGAGCTCGTGCATAACGTAATTCGTAATATCCGCGATGTTATTGATCGGCCGTTCGCCGATAGCCTCTAAACGGTCAACCAGCCACTGCGGCGACGGACCAACCTTTACGTTTCGGATGATTCGTGCTGTAAACCGGTTACACAGGTCGGGATCCTCGATCTTTACGAGGCTTTCTGCCAAAACGGCTGGTACCGGAATATCCTGCGACGAATCGCTCAATTTCAGCGGTTTCCCCGTGCTGACGCCCAATTCCCGCGCCACGCCGATATGCGAGAGGCAATCCGGCCTGTTCGAGGTTAGATCGATGTCCAAAACGAGATCGTCGCCGTGCGGATGGATGCCCTCGACCGCCAGACCAACGCGCGTCAGTTCAGCCGCCGCTTGTTCAGCAGTCAGGTCAAGTTCGATCAGGTCTTTTAGCCAGTCATAGCTGATGTTCATCTGAACTGCTCCAAAAACCGCACGTCGTTCTCGAATAAATGGCGGATGTCGTCGATGTTGAACATCATCGCGGCCATGCGCTCCAAACCAAAGCCGAAGGCAAAGCCGCTGTAAACCGTTGGATCAACGCCGCATGCTCGCAGGACGTTTGGATGGACCATGCCGCTGCCGCCCAGTTCGATCCACCCGGAGCCTTTGCAGGGGCGACATCGGTCGTCACCAACCTTGCCCGAACCGTGGCAGACGAAACACGAGAAATCGAATTCGGCCGATGGTTCAGTGAAGGGGAAGTACGACGGACGGAAGCGTGTTCGCGTGTCGGGGCCGAAGAGGCGTCGCAACCATTCGGTAACTGTTCCCTTGAGATGAGCCATCGTGATGCCTTTATCGACGCAGAGGCCCTCAAGCTGATGAAACATCGGCGTGTGCGTCATATCGGGCGTGTCGCGGCGATAGACCTTGCCGGGGGCGAGGATGCGTATCGGTACGCCGCGGCGTTCCATCGCTCGAATTTGAACGGTCGATGTTTGTGACCTGAGAGCAAAGCCTTCGGTCGTGTAGAAGGTGTCCTGCGATTCGCGCGCAGGGTGATTTTCGGGAATATTCAACGCGTCAAAGTTGTAATAGTCCGTCTCTATCTCACGGTCGTCCTCGATCGCGTAGCCCATCGATACAAAAATATCCTCGATCCGCTGCCGCAGTATCGTGATCGGATGCAGATGGCCCGTTCGCGGCCGTCGGCCGGGGATCGTTACGTCGAGCCGTTCACGTTCGATCCGCAGCTTTGCGATGTGCGCTGAAAGTGACGACTCGGCGGCATCGATAGCGTCGGTCGCGTTACGTTCAAGCGACTGAACGGCCTGCGCAAATTCGGCCCGGTGTTCGGGTTCTACTTGTCCGATCGCCTTCTTCAGGCCGGCAAGTTCCGACTTTTTGCCGGTGAGCCGCACCTTTACGTCATTGACCTCGCGGAGCCGAGCCTCGGCGTCCGCGATGCCCAGGGCATCAGGCGCTAGGGAAGTTAGAGGGCTCAGCTCATTCATGAGCCGCTCTCGCAGATCCTGAATCTGTGTCGAAGGTGCCGACATAAACTATTAAGAATACCCCATTTTCAGGACTGGTCAGACCGAAACAGCGTAAGTCTATTTACTGTAACGTCTTACGCCGAGAACAGCAAATAGCGTGTTTCGTTCTGTTTCACCTCTGTTTCAGTCCTTCTGAAACACCGCAACCTATTGACGTTAAATCGGTTAGAGCCGTATTCCGCGTTTGTTTCAAGATTTCGCGCAAAAAAAGACGACCGCCATGAAACGCCACTCGGCCGCCGCTTGTCCGGACCTTGTTCACGTTACCCGCAGCACGTTGCGACACTGCAACAACGTAGCATATACTCCGAAATCAGTCAAGCTTTTTGTCGGAATCGATTCTTGTCGGATCCATATGCACGATCAACTGCAGGCTGATATCATATTGCTGTAAAACGCATGAAAGCACTGGTAAAGAGTAAGGCCGAGCCGGGACTGTGGCTTGACGACGTTCCGGAACCGTCGATCACGATCAACGACGTGCTGATCCGCATCAAGCGAACGGGCATCTGCGGCACTGACGTCCACATCTGGAACTGGGACAAATGGGCACAGAGTACGATCAAGGTGCCGACGATCCTCGGCCACGAGCTTGTCGGCGAGATCGTGGAGGTCGGTTCGAATGTTAACGATTTTGCGGTCGGGGACATCGTCAGCGTCGAAGGTCACCTAGTGTGTGGCCGCTGCCGAAACTGCATGGCCGGACGGCGTTTCAAGTGCGCTCATACGCTCGGATTTGGCGTAAACACGGACGGTGGTTTTGCCGAATACATCGCCGTCCCAATGACGAACATCTGGAAGCACAAGCGGGGCGTCGATCTTGATGTTGCGGCGATATTCGACCCGTTCGGGAATGCCGTTCACACGGCCCTTGCCTTTGAGGTATTCGGCGAGGACGTGCTGATCACCGGTGCCGGCCCGATAGGCATCATGGCCGCGGCCGTTGCGAGGCACGCCGGCGCACGGAATATCGTGATCACGGATGTTAATCCGCATCGTCTGGAGCTTGCGAAGAAATTTGATGTCACACTCGCGGTGGACGTTCGCGAAAGGTCGATCGAGGACGTGCAGCAAGAACTTGGCATGAAAGAAGGCTTTGATGTGGGGATGGAGATGTCGGGCAATCCGCAGGCATTTCGCGATATGCTGGCAAATATGACGCACGGAGGGAATGTGGCATTTCTCGGTATTCCGTCAGAGGAATTCTCGATCAACTGGAAGACCGTCATCTTTAATATGCTGACTATCAAAGGCATCTATGGCCGCGAAATGTATGAGACGTGGTACCAGATGAGCGTGCTGCTCGAAGGCGGCCTCGAGATTTCGCCGGTGATCACGCATCGGTTCTCGTATAAGGATTTTGCAGAGGGATTTGAAGTGATGCGGGAAGGGAATTCGGGCAAGGTGATACTTGATTGGAGCGAGATATAGGCCCACGAAATACACGAAAAGGACGAAAATCGACGTATGTACGGCATGGTAAAGGGACATCTTGAGGCGACGCTCGTTGAGATTCAGCAGGCGGGCTTGTTTAAGAATGAGCGTGTTATCGAGAGCCCGCAAGAGGCTCGGATCAGCGTTGGCGGCCGCGAGGTGCTGAATATGTGCGCCAATAACTATCTTGGGCTGTCGGATCATCCGGATATTGTCGCGGCCGCGCACAAAGGGCTCGACGAATGGGGCTTTGGCCTGTCATCGGTGAGGTTTATCTGTGGGACGCAGACGATCCATAAGGAACTGGAGCGTAAGATCAGCGAGTTTCTCGGCACCGAAGACACGATACTTTACACATCCTGTTTCGATGCAAATGGCGGATTGTTCGAAACGATCTTGAGCGACGAAGACGCGATCATTTCTGACGAGCTCAACCATGCCAGCGTGATCGACGGTATTCGACTGAGCAAGGCTCAGCGGTTCAGATACAAGAACTGCGACATGGGCGATCTTGAAGCAAAGCTGGTCGAAACGTCGTCCGCTCGATTCAAGATGATCGCGACCGACGGTGTTTTTTCTATGGACGGCTATATCGCACCATTATCCGAGATTTGTGGCCTCGCCGAGAAGTATGAGGCGATGGTGATGGTTGATGATTCGCACGCGGTCGGGTTTATGGGGGCGACGGGACGCGGCACTCACGAACATTGCGATGTAATGGGCCGCGTTGATGTCATCACGGGCACACTCGGCAAGGCCCTCGGCGGCGCCAGCGGAGGCTATACGAGTGGACGAAAAGCGATCATCGACCTGCTGCGACAGCGCTCGCGGCCATACCTGTTCTCAAACTCGGTCGCCCCGCCGATCGTGACCGCCGCCATTGCAGCAATTGATATGTTGTCGGCATCGACAGCGTTGCGCGACAAGCTGATGGAGAATACGCGCTACTTTCGCGAAAAGATCGCCGCCGTCGGCCTCGATGTTCTTCCCGGTGAGCATCCGATCGTGCCGATAATGTTCGGCGAGGCGACACCAGCAGTAAGAATGGCGGAAAGGCTGCTGGAAAAAGGCGTTTACGTTATTCCGTTCTCATTTCCGGTCGTCCCGAAAGGGAAGGCGAGGATAAGAACACAGGTCTCGGCCGCCCATTCGCGAGAGGACCTCGATCTTGCTATCGAGAAGTTTGCGGAAGCGAAGCAGGAACTAGGAATAGAAAAAGGCGCGTCCGCTTAGGGTCGCGGACACGCCGTTGCTAATTATTGACTTCAAACCTAAGCAGCGGCCTGCGGCTTGCTCAGTGCATTCTTCGCCTGCATTGCGACCGCGGCGAATGCCTCCGGCTGTTTGACGGCCATATCGGCGAGCACTTTTCGGTCAAGCTCGATGCCGGCGAGGCTGAGGCCGTGAATGAACTGGGAATACTTCATATCATTCAAGCGGCAAGCCGCGTTAATGCGGACGATCCACAGCTTCCGAAAGTCGCGTTTCTTCAGCTTCCGGCCCGAATAGGCGAAGTTAAGTGCGCGCTCGACCGATTCCTTGGCCGAGCGATACAGCTTCGACTTGGTTCCACGATAGCCTTTGGCAAGGCTCAATATTTTCCTGCGCTTCTCGGTGCGCTTGTTACCACGTTTTGCTCTTGGCATTATTCACTCCTTACAGTCGTGAATTCAATACTAAGAATGAAAAATTCAAAAAGCCGTAGCTCCGAACTTTTGCATTTTCAATTTTGAATTTCTAATTCTCTAGTCGCGGCCGTACGGCAGCATTTTCTCGACACGCTTCTGATCGCCTTCTGACACCATTACGTCGATGTCGAGATTGCGCTTACGCTTATTCGTCTTCTTGGTCAGAATGTGGCGTGCGTGGCTGTGTCCGCGTTTGAATTTACCCGATGCTGTCGAGCGAAACCGCTTCGCCGCACCCTTATGTGTCTTTAGTTTTGGCATTTCCTTCCTCCAGTAAACCGGGGCTGTGCCCGTTCATTTCGGTTCGTTAACAAAAATCAATCTGTACTAATCGGCCAATTGGTGCATCGCCTTAGAATATCTCGTCATCATCCTTAGCCTCAGGCTTTGCCTTTTCGACGTTCTTCTTGGCAGCCGACCTCTCCTTTGTCGGTTCGGCATCCTTGTCCGGAGCCGGTGATGCATGCTTTGCCCCTGCGACTTTGGTCTTTCTCGGGGCAAGGATCGTAAACATCTGATACCCCTCCATTTTCGGAGCGACCTCGACGTCCGCGAGGTCGGCAAGTTCCTCGGTCAATCTTGCAAGGATCTTTGCCCCCAACTCTCGGTGAGACATCTCGCGGCCGCGGAAGGCGATCGCCGCCCTCACCTTATCGCCTTCTTCGAGCCACTGCCGGGCGTGCTCCATTCGGTATTTGTAATCGTGGTCATCCGTGCCCGGACGAAACTTGATCTCCTTTACCTGGACGGTGACCTGCTTCTTCTTGGCCTCATGTGCCCGCTTTTTCTGCTCATACAAGAACTTGCCATAATCAATGATCTTGCATACGGGCGGTTGGGCCTTTGGTGCGATCTCTACAAGGTCAAGGCCGCGTCCTCGGGCCTCTGCGATAGCATCACGGGTGTCCATGATGCCGAGCGTTCCGCCCTCTTCGAGCACGACGCGCACCGACGGCACCCTTATGCGTTCGTTGGTCCTATGCAGCGGTTCACGAAACCGCGGCTTGAACCTATTTCCACCAAATCTTCTAGCGATAACGCCTCCTTTTGTTAGATACGAGTTTCCTAAAGAACGCGGCCGTTCCTTTCGGTCGCGATCTTCTCCAAAAACTCCGATAGCGACATCGTGCCGAGGTCGCCCTGTTTCCTGTCCCGGACGGCAACAGTTCCGTTCTCCAGTTCCTGATCGCCAAGGACCAGCATATACGGGACCTTTTGCAATTGCGCGTTCCGGATCTTCGCACCGATCTTATCAGCCTTGATATCCGTTTCGACGCGGAAGCCCTCAGCCTTTAGCTTGGCCTCAATGTCTTGAGCGTACTCATTTATCCGGTCGGTTATCGGCAAGACCGCGACTTGGACCGGAGCGAGCCACAGAGGGAATGCTCCGGCGAAATGCTCGATCAAGACACCAAAGAACCGCTCGATCGACCCAAACAACGCCCGATGGATCATATACGGACGGTGCTTATGATTATCGTCGCCGGTGTATTCAAGCTCAAACCGTTCGGGCAGATTGAAATCGAGCTGGATCGTTCCCAATTGCCAGATACGTCCGATCGCATCCTCGATCTTTATATCGATCTTAGGGCCGTAGAACGCAGCCTCTCCTTCGATCCGCTCGTAGGGTATCTTTCGTTCCTTAAGAGCACTGGCGAGCTGATCCTCAGCCGCGGCCCAGTCTTCGTCGGCGCCCAGATAGCCCTTGTTATCAGCACCGCCGCGAACAGAAAGCTCGAACCTGACCTTGTCAAAACCGTAGGTCTCAAAGACCTTGATCGCAAAATCGAGGCAGTCAGAGACTTCGGCATGGACCTGATCCGGCCGGACGAAAAGATGGGCGTCATCGACTGAGAAGCCGCGCACGCGCATCAGGCCGTGGAGCGTTCCTGATAGCTCGGCACGATAGACGGTGCCCATCTCGGAGTATCTCTGCGGCAGATCGCGATATGAACGAGGGCTCGACTTATATATACCGATGTGGAACGGGCAGTTCATCGGCTTGAGGCGATATTCCTCGTCCTCGATCCTTGTGGGGGCGAACATTCCGTCCTCGTAGTTGTCTTCGTGGCCACTGGTGAGCCAGAGCTGCCGCTTCGCTATGTGCGGAGTAAAGACAAAGCTGTAACCGCGGCGCTCTAGCTCTTCCCTGAGGAGGCGTTCCATCTCGTTGCGGATGATGCCGCCCTTCGGATGCCAAAGGATAAGCCCCTGGCCGTAGTTGTCGTCGATGGAGAAGAGGTCGAGTTCGCGGCCAAGTTTGCGGTGATCGCGTTTCTCCGCTTCCTCACGATGGACGAACCAGGCGTCGAGTTCGGCCTGAGTTGCAAACGCCGTCCCGTAGATCCGCTGCATCTGCTCCCGTTCGGCATCTCCCTTCCAATACGCTCCGGACAAGGCAAGCAGCTTGAACGCCTTCAGCTTGCCTGTGTGCTGCACATGCGGGCCGAGACAGAAATCGATGAATGGCGAGCCGTCAATGTAATAGACACTTGCTCTGCGGTCGACCTTTTCGTCGATGAGCTCACACTTGAGCGGTTCGTCGCGGCCTTTGAACATTTCGAGGATCTCGGCCTTACTGATCGTGTCGCGCCGGTATTTGAGATCCCGCTTCGCCATCTCACGCATCTTTTTCTCGATGACGGGAAGGTCGTCCTCGGTCAGATTGCGCGGGGCGATGACGTCGTAGTAGAAGCCATATCTAGGATCCTCCATCAACGCGGGGCCAACGCCAAGCTTTGTTCCGGGGAACAGTTCGAGGATCGCAGCCGCGAGCAGATGGGCGGTCGAATGGCGGATGACCTCAAGGCCTTCGTTCGAATCAACGGTGATCGGCTCGATCGAGAGCACCTCATCCGTCCCTGTAAGCTCTTTAGACAGATCGACTTCCTCACCGTTGACCTTTGCGGCAAGAGACTTTTTCAGCACGTCGCGGTCAAACGCCTTGATGGCATCGATCACGGTCGCCGGCGCAGATATCGCCCTATGCTGATCGCCAAATTTGATATTTAGTTCGCTCATACGTGTTGATCCGGATACGTCGTTGGATGTGTCGCCCTTGCTTACGCGCCGGCTTTTTCAACGTGTCGCTCAAATTCAGCCAGATCAACAAATTTCCTACTACTAACGTTAGATCAGATCCGATAAGAGCGACTTTGCCTTGCGGCTTTTGTTACAAACCGCGAATGTCCCGCCATTAGAGGCGGGCCGTAGTAGTTGTCGTAACGGCAAAGTTCTTCGAAAGCATCTTATCGAAAAATTGTAAATGGTAGGCACTAGCAGAGTTGAACTGCTGACCCCTACCGTGTCAAGGTAGTGCTCTACCACTGAGCTAAGTGCCTACATTTCGCATCACTCGTAAGCAAAAGCGAACATAAAGAATGCCAAACGGCCTATATCGTGTCAAGTGAGCTCGTGCTTAACCGTTAGGCTCTCGATTGCGAATAGCTCGGTCGCTACGACAGGCAGAGAGCGGACGCGAATAGGCCGAATATATCCGTTGGACCCGCCTGTTCCGGTCCGTTGATACCTTCATGCAAGCGCAGCCGTAGCCATAGCTGCCGTTCGTCTCGACCCATCTTGAATTGGAGAATTCAGGCCAGTTGCCGTCGGCCTGGTGTCCGCCCTGCACGCTGACGGTCCATTCACCGGCGGCGTCGATAAGCCAGGCATTAGCAGGCGTGGGATTAACAAACCAACCGCATCTGGTAACGGCGGCGGCTTCGGCGGCCACAACGAGAGGCATCGGTGCAAGCATCGCGATTACGATCGAGATCATTGCGAGCAATATTAGGCAGGCTCCAAGCTTTTGAATCCGGGTCATAGTTTCCTCCTGATCTTGACCTATTGTACCGCACCGGTGCAGAAGCGATGCATCGCGACGGCGACGAGTTTTCCGGTTCGGCCATCGATGTCGTAACGAGGATTGACCTCGGTAAACTCAATGATCCTAGTATTTGCGAGCGAAGCGGCATATTTAACGAGCTGGATAAACTCGCCTGCCCTCAATCCAAGCGGCAATGAGGCTGAGGTTCCGGGCGCGTCTGCCGACCGGACCGCGCCGAGATCGAAGCTAAAAAATGTATTGAGCGATGTGCTATGGCCGATGAACTTCTGCCTGACCTGCTCCTTTAGCTCGAGGTCGGCTTCCGCCCGCGATCTTAGCAGCTCAAGGCTAATGCGATGGACGCCGAGCGAGCGAATGTACTCGTAATCCACTGGCGAGGTAAGGTGTGACTGGTAGCCGGCTTCATAAAAGTAGTCCGGCCGCAGATGCCCCTCGTCGAGTAGCTGGCGGAATTGAGTCGCATTGTTGCGTTCGTTGGCCAGCCTTACATCCAGTCGGGCGTCGATATTTACGCCTATCCACTGGTCGCGGCCGAAGACCGCAGCCATAGCGCGGCCGTCGGCGTAGGAGATGTCATTACCTCCACCCAGCACGATCAATCGCTTCCCGTCTTGCAAAACCAACTCGACCACGCGAGCAATGTTATCGTGTGTTTCTTCGAGGGTCGCCGCGAGGGCCACGTCGCCGAGGTCAAAGATGTTCCGTTTTATATCGAACGTGGTAAGACGGTAGAACTGATCACGTATCGCATTAGGGCCTTTGGCAGAGCCTTCGCGTCCTCCGGCGCGGCGAACACCTTCATCCTGTGGGCATCCGAGGATCACAATGTCGGCGGATGAATAGCCTTCCTCCAAACACTGGACAACGGCTCCGAGCCGGGGATCGGTTGGATCATTACTCGAAAAGAGAAGTCCCTGGTCGGGCCTCGTTGTCAGGTCAAATATTTGACTCACGATGTGTTCAGTATCCGCCCGCGGCGGCGTGCGCGTCAACGCACCGACACCAGCGGCCGCTCTTTCACGGTCATCAGCATCAGCTTGCTCGCCGGGTCAAACTTGGTCACCGTCGGCTTTCCGTCAACTTTGAGTGCGAATGTTTGCACACGTTTAGAAATGTCGAGTTTCTGTGTTGCCGTCCCGCGTGCCGTTTTGATCTCAAGATCAACAGGCAGTCTGAATGCTGACGGAATAAGCGGGTCGATACGCTGCGTCTGTGTGACAGTCAGCGTGAGCGTCTTCCTTCGCGCCGAATAAGTTCGCTTTACATCGAGCTTCGGATGGCCGGTTGCATAGACCCACTGGTCAAAGAACCAGTCGAGTTCCTGGCCCGAGGCTTCCTCCATTGCCCTGAGCAGGTCGGGCGTTTCGACGCTGGCAAATTTGTGACGCTCAAGGTAGATATTGACCGCTCTCCAAAACGCCTCGTCGCCAACCTGTTCGCGAAGCATATACAACACAACGCCGCCCTTGTTATAGGTCACGGCTGAAGTGTCAAAGAGCTTTTCGACCTCGCCGGCGCGCAAGTTGTAGAGCCCGTGCCGACGTTTTGTGATCGCATCGTCGATGAAGAAGTTAGCCGCGTCTGTGCGGACCTTTGCCAGATAATCCGCACGGCCGAAAACCTTCTCACGGTACACGGCCTCCATAAAGGTAGCAAATCCCTCGTTGAGCCATAGCTCCGCCCAATTCTTGCAGGTAACGAGGTCACCAAACCACGAATGGGCGAGCTCATGCGAGACGAGATCGATGGTAAAGTTGCGGCCCCAATCGCTGTCCGCCATCATGATCTCGGTGTCGGCCATGGTGGTCGCGGTAATATTTTCCATACCGCCAAACTGGAACGTAGCGACGACCGTCTGGTCGTACTTGTTGTAGGGGAACTTTACGCCGGTTACTTCTTCGTAGGCCTTCATCATCTCGGCTGTGCGGCCATATGCATTTCTTGCCGTCTGTTCACGGCCCGGATAGATGTAATACCCGAGTGGGACATCGCCGTACTTATCCTCGACCTTGGCGTACTTGCCGATAACGAATGAGACCAGATAGACAGAATGCGGTACCGGCATCTTGTAATGCCAGGTCTCGGTATTATCGCCGTTATCACTCTTGCCGAGCAGTTCGCCGTTCCCGACGACGGTTTCTCCCCGTTCGGCAGTTATGTACTGCTCGGTGGTTGCCTTGTCCGAGGGAAAGTCGAACGAAGGGAACCAGTGCCTTGCCTCGTCAGGTTCACCCTGTGTCCAGATCTGTTCTGAGTGTTCCTTCGTCGCTGCAACAAAGTAGACGCCCTTCTTTGGCTGGGCGGTATACTTCAGGCGGACGGAGATGGTGTCATCGGGCCCGTAATTCTTTGGCAGCGTGATGGTTACCTTGCCGGGCGATAGCTGATATTGAAGATTTGCCCCATCAGGTTCGAGCGTAACTGAAGTGAACGCCAGATCGACGGCATCGAGGTCAAAGGTCCTGAACGGCGAGGCAATCGGCTTGAGCACGACCGTTGTGTCACCGATGACCTTCTTATTGACCCGGTCAAACGATGCTCGGAGGACGTAATGCTGTGCGTCGAAGGTCTGCGGGCGATTGAAATCCGGGCGAGGCCGTTGACCGGATGCAGTATCGGCCGCGATCGCGAACGTCGCGGCCAAGAGAAACGAATAAAGCTTCTTGATCGTCATATGGAAGTCAAAAGATCATGGTTTCAAATATGTTCGGAACCAATCCATCACTTGGTTGTGCCAGAACTCGGAGTTCTGGGGCTTAAGGATCCAGTGTCCTTCGTCCGGGAACATCACGAGCTTTGAAGGCACGCCTTTCAGCTGGAGCGTCGTGTAAAGCTGCAGGCTTTGGTCGTATGGCACGCGATAATCGAGTTCGCCGGCGGTAACAAGAGTCGGCGTGCTGAAGTTCTTAGCGAACTTGTGTGGCGACCATCGATCGTAATTGACGGGGTTCTCCCAAGGCATCCCTTTGAATTCCCAGTTGACGAACCAGAGCTCTTCGGTCGCGGTGGCCATGCTCTCGAGGTTATACACGCCCGCGTGAGAGAGAAAGACCTTGAACTTGAATCTCGGGTCATTGTTGTGTCCCAACAGCCAATCGACCATATAACCGCCATAACTTGCACCTGCTCCACCTATACGCGAGCGGTCAATATAAGGTTTTTTGACCATCTCGGCGACGCCGTTCTTTAGATCGATGAATGCCTTGCCGCCCCAGTCGCCGGTGATCTCATTGACAAACTTCTGGCCGTAACCGGTCGAGCCGCGAAAGTTCGGCATAAAGACCACGTAACCCTGATTGGCCCAGACCTGAGGATTCCACCGATAGCCCCAGTTGTCGTTAAAGGCTCCCTGCGGGCCCCCGTGAATAAGAACGACGAGCGGATACTTCCTTGCAGGATCGAATCCCGCGGGCTTGATGATGAAGCCATGAACGTTCGCATTGAGCGCGCCTTTCCAGTTGAGGTCCTCAGCCTTCTGCAGGCGGAAGCGATCAAGGCCCGGCCCGGTGATATTCGTGACAGCGGCCGTGCCCGTGCCGTCACTGCCAACTCGAAATATCTCTGCTGCGGTCGCAGCGGTGCTGGAAAGGTACGTCAGCGTTCGTCCGTCCGGCGAAATATCGAGATTGGCCGCATAGCCTGCGTCAGCGACCTTGTTGACATGGGTGGCGATCCTTAGGCGAAAGTCAGGTTCGACCGGGACACTGAAGATCGGCTTGTGTCCACGCTCTTCGGCGGTAAAATAAACGGTTCGGCTGTCCGGGGAAGAGATGATATTGGAGGCCTGAAGGTCAAAGCCGCGAGTTAATTCCACGATCTCGCCGGAGCGCGGATCGTATCGCATAATACGATTTCGGTCGGCCTCAAACGTGGCTGTCGCCATCGAGAGGAAGAGCATATACTTGCCGTCCGGCGTGAAGACCGGCGAGGTGTCATAGCCCTTCATTCCCTGAGTAATATTCTTGGTAGTGTTCGCCTGGAGGTCGTACCAGTAGATGTCGCTGTTCGTGGACACGGCCTCTACCTTATCGGGATTTCGCAGGTAAGCGAGGTAGCGGCCGTCAGGCGAAAATGCCATGTCCGTGCCGGACGCCGCGCCGTAGGGCGGCGAGTCAAAATCGCCCGGCGTTATGTCGCGGGCCGTGCCTCCGCCCACCGAGATGAGAAAGGTGTGGGTCCGTTTACGATCGGTCCACGAGTCCCAGTGTTTGAAGAGGAGCCTCTCGGTGACATGCGCCTTTACCTTGCTGGCCTCTGCCTTGTCGTCTTCGGCCTTGTTACACTCGTCAGTTTGACAGGCTGGATAGACCTCGGAGAGAAATGCTATCCAGCGCCCGTCTGGAGACCAGACCGGCTGTGAAGCTCCGGACGAAAGTTTGGTGACCTGCCGTTTGTCGCCGCCATCATCACCGTCCATGGTCCAGATCTGGCCGCCCGTTACATATGCGAGCTTCTTGCCGTCCGGCGACCATCTCGGGCTGCTCGCCGATGACGTGCCCGTCGTGAGTTGTCGCTGATCGCGGCCGTCGATGCCGACGATCCACACCTGATTAACAGTGCGATTTGCGGCCTTGTCAACAACTCCGACGACGTACGCGACGGTGCGGCCGTCAGGCGATAGCTGCGGGTCGCCCACACGTTTTACGTTGATGAGGTCGTTGATGCCAAACTGAGCTGACGCCGCTGCGACGCCGACGATAACCAATGCGAAGACAGATAGAAAGCGCTTCATTTTCACCTCTCCAAGGACTTAAAGATATGTAGAACAGAAACATTATCTCATAACGCTGCGTAAAGACGGCAACCGAACGGTAGAATGACGCTTATGACACTTCGAAGATCGTTGCCGGGTATATTCCTTGCCCTTGCTCTTAGCTCCGGCGTTCTGTCGCAGGCTCCGTCGCCCACACCGCTGCTGTATAGCGAGACGACACTCTCCGATCTGAAACGCGTTCAGGACGCGGCCTTGCACGGGCGATATGCCTACGAGCAGGCGGGCTACCTTTCAAACAATATCGGCCCGCGCCTGTCAGGCTCAGCGGGAGCGGCCCGCGCGGTCGAGTACGTCGCCGCTGAGATGCGCCGGCTGGGGCTGGAGGTTCGCCTCCAAAAAGTGATGGTCCCGAATTGGGTTCGCGGTGAAGAACGCGGCGAGCTCGTCGAATGGGATGGTATGGCACCGGGCAACCGGCAGAGCATTACTCTGACGGCGCTGGGCGGCAGCATCGGGACCCCGGCGGACGGGCTGACCGGCGAGGTCGTCGTGGTGAAAGACTTCAACGAACTGAACCGGCTCGGCCGTGACAAGATCGCCGGAAAGATCGTGATGTTCAATTACAAGTTCGACACCGACCTTCAGGCAAGCGGCTTTGGCGGGGCGGCATATGGGCAGGCCGTTGCGTACCGATTTAACGGAGCCGCGGCGGCGGGGCGGCTCGGTGCTATCGCTGTGCTTGTGCGGTCGGCGGGCGGCTCGCAGAATCGTCTCGCCCATACGGGGCTGATGGGATACGCGGATGGCGTGACAAAAATACCCGCAGCGGCCGTGACATATGAGGATGCGGAGCGTATCGCCTGGCTCGCCCGCACAGGCAAGGTTAGGGTCCATCTGACACTTACGCCCAAGACACTGCCTGCGGTCGAGAGCTATAACGTGATCGCGGACCTGAAGGGAAGCGAGAAGCCGGACGAACTCGTCATCGTGTCGGGACATCTCGACTCATGGGACCTTGGGCAAGGCGCGATCGACGACGCGGCCGGGGTGGCGGCCTCGATGGCTGTCCCGGCTATCCTCAAGGACTTAAAGCTGACGCCGAAACGCACGATCCGTTTCATTGCGTGGATGGACGAGGAACAGGGTGGCAGCGGCTCCCGAGCCTATGGAGAGGCCGAGAAAAACAACACTGCGAATCATTTCGCTGCGATCGAGGCCGATCTCGGAGCATCTCGGCCCGTCGGATTCAACTTCGCCGGACGGCCCGAGGCCATGCCGTATTTCGGTCCGCTCTCAAACATCCTGCGAGCTCAGGGTGCGGGCCTCTCACAACAGCAGCAAGGCGTAGGTGCCGACACTGACATCCTCACTCGGAGGGGCGTTCCGTCGTTCGCTCCGTGGTTCGACCAGCGGACGTACTTTATGTATCACCATACGGCGGCCGATACCTTCGACAAGATCGACCCGCAGGAGCTGGCAAAGGTTACGTCGCTGGTGTCGGTTCTTGGCTATGGTCTCGCGAACCTCGAACAGCAGATCCCGCGCTGATCTGGCAGTCCAAGTTCGATGCCGGTTTGAAAGTTTGGAGTTTTGACCTTAGACTGTGGACAGATGCTGAATAGACCGCCGCCATATTTCCCGCAAGGCCAGCTTTCCCCGCCCGATGCGAACCGCTACCGGAGATTCAAGCTGATCGTCGCTTGCGCCGTCGCCGCGCTCGTTTTGGCACTCACGGGCATCGGGTTTGGTATCTATTACCTGATTCGCTATTTGTTCTGATCCCAGACGAGCATTAACGGGCGGATTACGCGCGCTTGACGATAACAAGCGTGATGTCGTCATTGGCGGGCGCGGTTCCGGTAAATTCGGACAGCGCCGATTCGACCTTATCGCGGATACCCGAAGCGGAAGCGGCAATGTTTGCCTTGATCACTGCTGAAAGGCGTTCAAGGCCAAATTCCTCCTCGGCAAGGTTATTCGCCTCGGATACACCATCAGAGTAGATCACCAGCGCATCGCCTTTCCCGAGTGAGACAGTTCCTGCCTCGTATTCTGAGAAAGGCATGATCCCAAGCGGGAGGCCGCCGGATTCGAGCTGTTCTACCGTGCCGTCAGCACGCCCAAGAACGGGCGGATTGTGCCCGGCGTTTATGAATCTGAGGTCACCGGTTGCGGGGTCGAGTTCAGCGATGAATAGCGTGACAAAACGGTTCGCAGGCGTATTTTCCGCAAGATACTCGTTGACCGCAACTACAGTTTCATCCAGCGAACTCTTGGCCGCGATCTGAGCGTGGATCGCTGCGTGAAGGCTCGACATCAGCAACGCAGCTCCCGTGCCTTTACCGGAGACATCACCCAACGCGACCAGGACCTTGCCGTCACCGCGCTCAATAAAATCGTAATAGTCACCGCCAATCTCGTAGCAGGAGAATGAGATGCCCTGAAACTCGTAGCCATCGACCGATGGTGGGCCCGACGGCTGAAACCTCTGCTGGATCTCGGTCGCGAGCTCGAGTTCGCGCTCCATCCGCTCGCGGTTCATCCGCTCCTCAAGAAGGCTGGCATTCTCGACGCGTATCGACGCTACCGAAGCGAGCGTCGTAAGAATATCAAGATGGTCACTCGTAAAGGTCGCTTCATTCGTTGGCGAATCGGCGTAGATCAAGCCAAAAATATGGCGTTCGTCCACGCTGAGCGGGACGGCGAGCACAGAACGAATGCCCTGTAGGACGATGGTCTGCGAGGCGAAACGCGGATCATGCTGCGCGTCGGACGTAAGGACCGACTTGCCATTCTCCATCACCTCGGTCATTATCGCCCGGCTGAGCCGCACTTCCTCGATAGGATCGTCCTTGCCACGGAGGCGGGCCACCTTGATCTCCATATCGGCAGCGGCCTTCTCGTCGCGCAGCATGATGATGACGCGCTCTGCGGGCACAGCCTCAAACACCAGTGATGCGACTTGATCCAGCGTCTCGTCAAGGCCGCTCGATGAGAGCAGAGCGACGCCGACCTTACTGATAATGCCCATGAGGTCGGCTCGGCTTGTGATCGAGGCGTCAAGTATCTCAGCAGTTGGGTTGCGAACACCGCTAAGGGCAATGGTCTTAGAGGGGTCGAGCTGGTCGGTAGTATCGGCGATCAGCGTTGAACTGATACTGCGCCGGACGGCTCCGTCTTCGAATCTGATCTTGGTCTCGCCGATCTGGATCTCTCCACCGTTAAAGATGGGCTGCGCGGTGGCGACAACGGCGCCCTCGTAGCGTGTTCCGTTAGCGGAACCTAGATCGTGGAGCCAAAACGAGTCGCCCTCTTGTCGCACTTCGGCGTGAAGGCGCGATGCGAAGGCATCCGGGATACATACGTCGCTTCGAGCCGAACGGCCTATCGTTGTTCGCAGCCGGGAAATTGGGAAGCGATCCGTCTCGCCGTTTGGATGTGTGACCAAAAGATCAGCCATGAGAATGATTATAGTTGCGTTTTACGGGCCTGGACAACAACGGTTCCTGCAACCATGTCGTGAAGAGTCCGTCCGGTTGAATTGAATGCCGCGACAATAAAACCGATCCCGAGAGTTGCGCAGGTTAAGAAATATCCCACAATATTCCTTTTTATGATCGTTGCGAGGTCGATTGCCGAGCCGTCAAACTTCAGGATCGTCAGGCCCGTTACCATTTTTCCGAAAGTGCGGGCGGTCAACAACGGTAAGAGCACGAGATCTATCAAAAAGAGGACGATAATCAGGAACCACACGAGTCCGCCGGGAGCTGCATTCGAGGAGGTATCGCTCAGCAGACGTCCCCACAACAACCATAAAATAGGAATCGCAAGAAGCAGAATATAATCAAGAAAAAGGGCCGCGCACCGTAATGAGAAGGATGCTCGCAGATCTGACGGTGAGAAATCAACGACCTTCTCACGCCCCCCGGAAAGTGCCGTCGATGAAATTGACGCCATAAAGTAAAGTCTATCCAAAAACGAAATGCAGAGTAGTGTCGCCCATCCTCAGCCGGTCGCCGCTTTCGAGCGAGTGTGGCTGATGTGGCAGCAGACGCACACCGTCAGACGTGGCCCCGAGGAGTATTGTCCCGTTGGAAGACCCCAGGTCTTCGACCATAAACGCGGCCCCGTCACGCCAAATTCGGGCATGCCGACGAGATATCTTGGTCTGAGGGTCAAAGCGCGAGAGGTCGACCTCAGGGAAGATATTCGACATGGGGTCGCGGCGGCCGACGAGATTTTCGGACTTCTCAAGTGAGAAAATAGGGGCGCTGAGTTCGCTGGTGCCTTCGATCAAAAGTTTCGCGGTCGGTGACGCCGGCCGTGAGGAATAGACCTCGCCATGGACGCCTTGCTGCCCGATGGGCTGTTTTGCGCCGCAGAAAGCACAGAACATGTCACTGGCCACGATCCGCTGTCCGCAAAAACCGCAAAAGACCGTCTGGTTGGCAAGGCTGACCGCCTCAGGCGCTTCGGAGACGCCATAAGTGACCGTTCCTGCTGCAAGGTTCTCCAGATGTTCCATCAACGTCCGCCGCATCTCGTCTGCCGACGCGAACCGATTTTCGGCGCGGTACTCCACAGAGCGCATCAGTATCCATTCCATCTGGTCTGATAGCTGCGGATTGATCTGACGCGGGCGCGGATTCTTTTGAAAATCGAAGATCAGCAGGGGATTATTCTGCGGATCGGCTCCGGTCAGCAGGTGAAACATCGTCGAGCCAAGGCTATATATGTCGGAGCGAGGCTCGACTTGGCCCGAGAAAAGTTCGGGCGGCGCATAGCCCATGGTGCCGACGGCGGTAACGCCTTTCTCCTGGCGTTGGTCGATCGATCTCGCGATCCCGAAATCGATAAGCATTATGCGATCGGTCTTGCCGTCGATCATTAGATTCGAGGGTTTGAGGTCGCGATAGACGATCGTCGCCGGGAGCCCGTGGAGATAGGTCAGAACGTCGGCGACCTGAGCGGCCCATTCGGTAACAGTGCGTTCGTCGATGCGCCCGCCCGGGGCCGTCCGCAGCTTTGCGGCGAGGTCGCCCCCGGAAATATATTTCATTACGAGGTAGAATCTGCCCTCATCCTCGTCGTAGAAATAGTCGTAGATCGTAGGTATCGCCGGATGATCGAGCGTCGAGAGGATCATCGACTCGCGCTTAAAATCCTCGATCGCCTTGATCTGCTGGTCTTCCTCGATACTCGCCTGGACCATCTCCTTAACGGCGCGTTCAACGCCGCCGAGGTTATTGTCCATCGCCAGATAGACGGCGCCCATGCCGCCGCCGCCTATCTTCTTGATGATCGAGTAGCGAGAGTTCAGCAGGGTCCCTTCGGCTAGAGGTTTAAGTCCCGGGCCTTTGGCACCCGTGGTGGATTGATTAGTCGCGGGCGACTCGGACGGAATGTCGGGCTCGACAACATGAGTGGCAGAGGGCTCTTGGTCCTCGCCAGAACAGTCGGCGACGGGCGGCAGCATGTCATCGGACACTAGATCGACCGGCGGAGCGGCCGATAAGGCTTCCGCGCAGTCGTGCTGCTCGTCGACTGTCTCAACTCCGCATTTTTCACAGGATGCCATTTACTATCAGCCTATCTGAAACCTCAGGAAGGTCTTCCCGACGATCACCTCGTCACCGTCGGCCAGCGGTTGGGGGCTTCCGGGCAGCAGGCGGCGGCCGCGATTTACATAAGTGCCGTTGGTCGAACCCAGGTCCTCGATCATATACGACGCGCCGCTGCGGATGACCCGTGCGTGCCGCCGAGAGACCTTGGCGTCTGAGTCGAACGCATCGAGGTCAACGTCCGGAAAGATGCCGTTATCCGCATCCCAGCGGCCGATTATGGATTCGTCGTTGCTGAGGCGGAACTCGGTCCCGGGGCCGTCGCCGCGTTCGATTACAAGACGTGAATGAGCAGGTCCGCCGGGAGGCGCCGCTTCGGGCGTCTGCGGGCTGATGCTTTCCGCAGTGTGATACTCCGGAACGCCGAAGGACGTCACGTGGTCGTGCCTGACCGGCGGCTCCGGCTCGGGCGGCACATAGGCCGGCGCGGCGGGGATAGGTTCAAAATGGGCGGCCAGGCGCTCGCCGCATTCGTCGCAGAATCGCGACGTGTCAAGGTTCGAGGTCCGGCATCTTGGGCAAACGATCATTACTATTCGCGTCGAACGGTCTTCGACACCGAAATGTTCGAAGATATCGCGATATTTTACCGCTTTCACGCTTTATGGCAAAGCGATAGCGTGCCAAACTAGCTGTTTAGTTTGCGTGTACTTGACAAGTGGCCGGACGGGCCAGTTTTTTGAAACTATGGCAAAAATGCGGTCGTAATAACGGGTTTGATACAGCGGAACGGCCGACATTATCAGCTTTTTGATCATTCCGCGCACTATTTCTGAGGAACTTTATCTATGGCCTTAACCAGAAAGACCAAGATCATCGGAGGCATCGTCGCCGCCGCCTTGTTATTGATCATCGTCTTCGTCAGCATTCTTGCGTCGCGAAGCGATACGCCGGAGGTGACGGTCGTAAAGGTCGAAAATCGCCCTCAACTTCGCTCGAGCGTGACCGCGTCGGGGGAGGTCCGGCCGATCCAGTTCATGAATCTCACCAGCGAGGTGCAGGGCCGCATTGAAGAGATCTACGTCAAAGAAGGCGATCAGGTCACGAAAGGCCAGCCGCTGGTGCGTCTCGATCCAAATCAGCTGCAATCCAATACGGATGCCCAGCTTGCGGCGTTTCAGGGCGCGCAGGATGACGTTCGCGTTTCGCAATCGCAGGTTGCGGCCGCACAGAATAATCTCGCGCAGGCGCAGCAGCAATTGAATACCGCGCAGGTAGCCGTGGATTCCGCCCGCCAGGGTGTTGTAACGGCGCAGGCCGATGTTGACCGTGCCCAGATCGAGCTTAATGCGGCAAATCGCGAATTGAACCGCAACCAGCAGCTGCTTGAGAACGGCGTGATCTCGCGTCAGCTTTACGACGAATCGAAGGACCGTGTCGAGAATGCCAAGGCATCGCTCAATACGGCCCGTTCGAACCTCAGCGCCCGCCAGCTTGGCGTCAAGGACGCGCAGACGCGTGTCGCCCAGCAGCAGGTTGCTGTCCGCGATTCGCGGCGTGCGGTCGAGACGGCGAATCTGAGCGTGGATTCGAGCCGCTCGCGTGCCAGCCAGCAGTCCGCGGTGCTGCGCGGCCAGCGAAATCAGCGCGACAAGACGCTCCAGGTCGCCCCGATCAACGGCGTGATCGCGGAAATACCTTCCAAGGTTGGGACTTTCGCGGTCGCGGGCCTCTCGACGACGGCGCTGTTGACCATTGCGGACATGTCCTCGATCAATGTCGAGGTAAAAGTTGACGAGACGTCGATCGATCAGGTCGAGGTCGGGCAGAAGGCAAAGATCAAGGTCGATGCCTTTGGTGATAAGGAGATCATCGGCGAAGTTACGCAGAAAACGCCTCTAGCGGTCGGTAAATCGCAGACGAGCGGCGGCCTTTCGACAAACATTAACGTTCAGGAAGCAAAGGAATTCCGCGTCGTCGTCGAGCTAAAGGACCTCACCGAAGAGATCCGCAGCGGCCTCAGGCCGGGAATGAGTGCGACCGCCGAGATCACGACGAAAACGGTCGAGAATGTGATCGCCGTGCCGCTGCAGGCCGTGATCGAGAAGAAGCCGGGCGCCGACGGCACACCGACGCCGGAGCTTAACGGCAGTGCCCCGCAGCCCGCGGATAAGCCGAAGATGATCACGGGCGTCTATATCCTTGACGGCAATAAGGCAAAGTTCGTCGAGGTCGAGACGGGCATCATCGGCGAGTCAGATCGGCAGATCGTGAGCGGCCTGAAGGAAGGGGACGAGGTCATCACCGGGCCGAGCCGCATACTGAACACTCTCAAGGACGGCACGGCCGTCAAGAAGACGACCAAGAAGGACGGCGACAACTCGAATAAGTCGTAAAGTCTTGAGTCTTTAGTCTTGAGCAGGAGAAATTCCTGCTCAAGACTCCAGACTGCCGACTCCAGACTCGACCGTATGTATAAGTTCATGGACGAAGAGAACGGCAACGGCAAGCCTGCACCAGCCGCGGGCGGCGCGCTCATTCGGATGGAGAACATCTGGAAGACCTACCAGATGGGCACCGAGGAATTGCACGCGCTTCGCGATGTGTCGTTTGAGGTTGAGCGTAACGAATATCTCGCGATCATCGGCCCGTCCGGCTCGGGCAAATCCACGCTGATGAATTTGATCGGCTGCCTTGATTCGCCGACAAAGGGCGACTACTGGATCAACGGCAATCTTGTCTCCGACATGACCGACGACGAGCTTGCCCACATCCGCAATAAAGAGGTCGGGTTCGTCTTTCAGACATTTAATCTGCTCGCCCGAGCGACCGCTTTGCATAATGTCGAGCTGCCGCTGATCTACGCCGGAATGCGTGCCGGCGAGCGTCACGACAAGGCGCAGGCCGCCCTTGCGTCGGTCGAGCTTGGCGACCGCGTGATGCATCGCCCGAATGAACTCTCGGGCGGCCAGCGCCAACGCGTCGCCATCGCCCGCGCGCTGGTAAATCACCCGTCGATACTGCTTGCCGACGAGCCTACGGGCGCTCTCGACTCAAAAACAAGCATCGAGATCATGCATCTCTTCGAAAAACTCCACGAAGAGGGCAACACGATCATCCTTGTAACGCACGAACACGACATCGCCGAACGCGCCCACCGCGTGATCACCATCATGGACGGCCGGATCAAATCCGACGAACGCATAAAATAAAGCGTTTGGCGGCGTCACAGCCATTATTTACCGGCTGAAAGGCTCGATCACGCCCGCGAAAGCCTCGATGCGGGGAAAAATCCGTTCGTTCAGGCCTATAGCCCGGTCTTCAGGATAGAAAAATAGTTTTTGCGGATCGGAAAGTCACTTTTCGCAGGTAGAAAATGACTTTTCGCAGGTAGAAAATGACTTTTCGCCGTCGAAAAATGAGTTTTCGCCGTCGAAAAATGAGTTTTGCGTCCGCAAGAATGACTTTTGCGTCCGCGAGAATGACTTTTGCGTCCGCAAGAATGACTTTTGCGTCCGCGAGAATGACTTTTGCGTCCGCAAGAATGAGTTTTGCGTCCGCAAGAATGAGTTTTGCGTCCGCAAGAATGAGTTTTGCGTCCGCAAGAATGAGTTTTGCGTCCGCAAGAATGAGTTTTGCGTCCGCAAATGTGAGTTTTGCGGGGCGAAAACTCTTTCATGCGGCTGAAAGGGCGCGGCGGCGATTTGTTAAACTCTTATTATGCGGTCGCGTATTAGAAGTTTGCTCTGGTGGGCGGAATGAATCTGACCGAAACACTCAAACTGGCTCTTTCTGCGATCTGGGCGCACAAGCTGAGGTCGTTTTTGACGCTGCTTGGGATGGTCATCGGCGTGACGGCGTTCATGGTGGTGCTCTCGCTGCTGCAGGGCTTTAACGTTTATGTTGACGAAAAGATCGCGGGCATCGGTTCGAACTCGTTTACCGTCAGGCGTTTCAGCTTTGAGGACTTTAAGGACACCGATACGATTGCCGAGGCCCAGCGAAAGAAGAAGGAGTTGACGTGGGACGAACTTGAGTTTCTGCGCGCACGTGCCACTTATGTCGATAAGATCGGCGCAAAGGCGTTGCCCAACAGCCGCGAGATCAAGGGGCCGAACGAAACGCTCCGCGACGTCCGTATCGACGGGGCCGAACCCGTAATAGGCGAGATCGAGAAGCTCGATATCGCCGAGGGCCGTTATTTTACCGAGGCTGAGAATGACAATGCGATGCGCGTCTGTTATGTCGGCATGGATGTGGCGACAAAGCTCTATCCGCGCGGCGATGCTGTCGGCAGCGAGATCACCATCGAAGGCATTCCGTATCGAATTATCGGCGTGCAGACCGCAAAGGGCACGATATTCGGCCAGCCGCAGGACAATTTTGTCCAGTTTCCGATAAAAACCTACGGCGCGAGCTTCGGCGGCCTGCGCGGCAGCCGCGGACTCTATTTTGTGGTCACAGCGCGGAATGACAAGGTGTTTGACGACGCCGTGGAAGAGGTGAGGACGCTGCTCCGCACAAAGCGTAAGCTGACGTTTGGCGAGAAGGACACCTTCGGCATCCTCACGCCCGACGCCATTACCGGGCTAAAAGACCGTTTGTTTGGCGTGATCTCTATGATAATTCTCATCGTGCCGTCCATCGCCCTCGTCGTCGGCGCGATCGTCATTATGAACATCATGCTCGTCGCCGTCACCGAACGGACAAAGGAGATCGGCATCAGAAAAAGCCTCGGCGCACGTCAGGGCGACATATTGCGTCAATTCTTGTTCGAATCCGGCACGCTCGCCGTCATCGGCGGCGCGGTCGGGCTCTCGGTAGCGTATTTTCTCGGCTTTATTCTGTCGCGCTACATTCTCGAAACGCGTATCACGCTGCTCTCGGGCCTCTTCGCGATCGTCTTTTCGGGCGGCATCGGCATCATCGCCGGCCTCATGCCCGCCTGGAAAGCTGCGCGGATGGACCCGATCGAAGCCCTGCGGACTGAGTAAGGTGTGAGGTGATAGGTGTTAGGTTATAGATGGACACGCGCCTGAATCAGTATTGGTAATTTTATGACGGTGAACAGCTATCGCGATCTGGTTGTCTGGCAGCGGGCCATGGATCTGGTCGAGGCCTGCTACAAGATCGTGTTGGAGTTCCCGCCGGATGAACGATACGGTTTGAGTTCACAGCTAAAACGGGCGGTTGTCTCAATTCCTGCGAATATTGCAGAGGGGCATGGGCGGGACGGACTTGGCGAATACATACATTTTCTTGGAGTCGCTCAAGGATCGCTCCGAGAGAGTGAAACACATTTACTACTCGCCGGGCGCCTGGGCTTTATCTCAAAGGAAACACTGGATGATGCCCTGAGGCTATCAGAGGAGATTAGTCGCATGCTTGGCAGCCTCATGCGAAGTCTCAAGGGGCGGCGTAACCAGAACCTAACACCTAACACCTAGCACCTGGCGCCTATGATGCTGACCGCGGGACCGTTTTACGAAAACTTCAAGATGGCCATTGACACGCTCAAGGCCAATAAGCTGCGCTCGTTTCTCACGATCTTTGGCGTTGTCGTCGGCGTTGTGACCGTTATGCTTATCTCGTCGGCCATCAGCGGCTTTGACCTCGCTTTTCGGAAAGAGATCGAGTCATACGGCACGCGTTCGATCTTTCTTTACAAATTCGATATCGGCGTGCGCACAAGTTCGCCCACCCGCGAAGAGCGTATGCGCAAGCCGCTCACGATGGATGACGCCGCCGCGCTTGCCCGGTTACCTTCCGTTGAACTTGCGGTGCCTTATCTCGATGTTTCTAGCAGCTTTTTTGGCCAGAAAGTGAGCGTTACAGGCAAGAACGGCAAGACGTCAAGTGCCGTCCAGCTTGTCGGCACGATGCCCGACGTCGAGCGCGCTCCGGGCGAAGTGCTGATCGATGGCCGCTGGTTCTCGCCCGGCGAGCACGAGGCCAAGACAAATGTCTGTGTTATCGGTGATTTTGTCAAAGAGACATATTTCCCATACGAATCGCCGATCGGACAGACCATCGAGATCGGCGGGCTTGAATTTCGGATCACTGGATTGCTCGAGAAGCGCGAGCAGCTCTTCGGCGGCGGCGGCGGGAATAACGACCAGACCAACGTCATCTATATGCCGATGGGAGCCGCCCTCAAGATCAAACCGGCGGCCGAGGACCTGTTCATTCTCGCGGTCGCTCGTGAGGGACAATTGGAAAAGGCCAAGGACGACATTCAGGACCTGCTGCGGATACGGCGCCAGGTCGCTTTTGGGGAGAAGAATAATTTTGCGATGGAAACGGCCGCGAGCATTATCGATCAGTTTCGAGCGATCATGGCGATGACGTTCCTCTTTATGGTCGTTATCTCATCGGTCGGCCTCATGATCGGCGGGCTCGGCGTGATGAATATCATGCTCGTCTCCGTGACCGAACGCACTCGCGAGATCGGCATCCGTAAGGCCATCGGCGCGCGCAAGAGCGATATTCTGCTCCAATTCCTGATCGAAGCGGCTACATTGACAGGCTTTGGCGGCCTGCTCGGCCTGCTCATCGGATGGGCGTTGAGCTTCGTCGTAAAGATCTTTTTCCCAGCCTATGTCCCGCTGTGGGCCCCGCTCGCCGGCTTTGGGGCAAGCGTGGGCATCGGGATAATTTTCGGATTGTTCCCCGCGTGGAAAGCCGCTCGGCTCGATCCTATCGAATCACTGCGTTACGAGTGATCAGCTCATAAAGCTCGGGAACAATGCCGCCATCGTCACACCAAACAGGACGAGCATAAGGTAGAGCGAGATGCTGGCTGTCCACCCCATGTTTGACGTCACCTTCTCGCCCGCGTTCGCCTGGCCGGTGGCGTTGAGCCAGATCCAATACATACCAAATAGGCTCAGCGAACTCAGCAGCGTGTAGATCACCGGATGCTGCGACGGGAGCACGAGAAAATTCAGGTTGTCCTGGATGAGCGTGCTCTGCCCGAGGATCGGATGAATATCACTTGGGTCTTTGAGAAAGAGAATAAGTGTATTCAGCAGAAACTTAAGGACGCTGAATGGGAAGGCGGCGTAAACGGCCGCCGAGAACGCTTGCCAGAAATTGATCTTTCCACCCAAGGCCATCGCAAAGAGCATAAAGACAACGGCAAGGAACGCATAGCCGAATGCCGCTGCGGCAAAGCCCGAGACGGCCTGGCCGGCGCGTTTGATCGGATCCTTTGCGTCGGCGATCGCCTCGCCCCTGCCCGCCTCGATCTGGCGCCGCGCGTCGTCGTTGAGAAACGACATCTCGAGCGTCTTGTCGATCGCAAAGTTCGCGACCCTTTCGGGCGTCAGGCGATACATAAATAGACCCGTAAATGTCGTCGATAAGATCGACATGATCAAGAGTGCAACGAGCCAACGTGGATGACGGCGAAGGTTTCGGAAGACCTCAGTGGGCGAGACGAACATATTAGCCAGCGAGGCGGGCGTCGACATGCGTTCGCTGTCATCAGCCTCAGGTTTGTCAATAAAACTAAGCCCGATAACGAGCCCGCCAAACAGTATCAACACGATGCCGGTCTGCGTGAGGCCGGCGACGACGCCCGTGATACTCAATATGGCCAACAGAAAACCCGCGGCAGCAACAATGATCCCGGCTAGACGATTCATATTATCCTCCCAGAAAATGGCCGATCAGTGATAAGTAGGTTACGACGACGCGGCGGCGCTTGTTGCATCATTCGACTGCATCGGTGTCGCGGCGTCATAACCTTCGGCCCGGATACACGCCGCGAAATGACCACTCTTTAGTTCACGAAGTTCCGGGACGGTTTCGGCACACTGTCCGATCGCGATCGGGCATCTGGTACGAAATCGACATCCTGACGGAGGCGCGATCGGCGTTGGGACATCACCCTTGAGTACTATGCGCTCGCGCTGCTGCGTTGGGTCGGGGACCGGTATCGCTGAGAGCAATGCCTGCGAATACGGATGCAGCGGGTCAGAATACAGATCGGCGGCATCGCAGATCTCGACTATCTTGCCCAAATACATTACGGCTACACGATCGGAAATGTGCTCAACAACGGCGAGGCCATGGGAGATGAAAAGATACGTCAGGCCAAACTCCTCTTGCAGTTCCTGGAGCAGATTTACGACCTGAGCCTGGACCGAAACGTCAAGTGCCGAGACCGGTTCATCACAAATGATCAGCTTTGGATTAAGTGCCAGAGCCCGAGCGATCCCGATCCGTTGACGCTGGCCGCCCGAAAACTCATGCGGGTAGCGATCGGCGTATTTTGGGTCAAGGCCTACCTTGTGGAGCAGGTCCTCAACCCGAGCGTTGCGTTCACGTTTGTCCCCAATACCGTGGACCTTAAGCGGCTCAGATACGATCGAGCGGACGCTCATACGAGGATTGAGGCTCGCGTAGGGATCCTGAAAGATGATCTGCATCTGGCGACGAAGGGCCTGCATCTGCCGATTCTGAAGGCAGAGGAGGTTCTTACCATCAAACACGACCTCGCCACTCGTCGGCTCGATCAGCCGCAGCAGACAGCGGCCAACAGTCGATTTGCCGCATCCTGACTCGCCGACAAGGCCGAGCGTCTCGCCAACGCGAATATCAAACGAAACGCCGTCGACCGCCTGTACCACGTCATCGCTTCCCGAAACCGGGAAGTGTTTTACAAGGTGCCGAACGTCCATCAACACGTCCGATCTGATATGTGGGTCAGTGTTCATCCGTTCGCGGTCAACGTCTTTGAGCCTTCATCATAAAGGACACAGCGGACCAACGCACCGTCTTCTGTGCGATAGAATGGGATCTCACCGTGCTTGCATCGCTCCATTGTAAATTCACACCGCGGCGCAAAATGGCAGCCAGGCGGCAGGTTGGTTGGATTCGGGACCGTTCCCTCGATCGTTTGCAGGCGCTCTGGCTTTGCCGCCTTACTCTCGCTGAGTTTAGGGACCGACCGTAGAAGTCCTTGCGTGTAAGGATGCTTCGACCGGGCGAACAGTTCGCGAACGCTGGATTCTTCGACGATCTTGCCGGTGTACATTACACAAACGCGGTCGGCCACCTCTGCAACCACACCGAGATCGTGAGTGATAAGCAGAACGGCGAGCTTGCGCGTTCTTCGAAGTTCATCAAGCAACTCAAGGATCTGCGCCTGTATTGTTACATCAAGTGCCGTAGTAGGCTCGTCGGCGATCAGGAGTTCAGGGTCGCACGCTAGGGCCATTGCGATCATCACACGCTGGCGCATTCCACCTGAAAGCTGGTGAGGATAGTCGGAAGCGCGCTGTTCGGGTGAAGGGATCGAAACCTCGCGCATAGCGTCGACGGCCGCAGCCCAGGCCTGCTTCCGATCGAGCCTGCGGTGTAGGCGTAAGGCCTCGGCGATCTGCTCACCGACCGAATAAACAGGATTGAGCGAGGTCATCGGGTCCTGGAAGATCATCGCGATGTCGTTGCCGCGAAGTTGGCGGAGCCGTTCGTAGGAGGCCGTCGTGATCTCCTCCCCTTTAAAGCGGATAGATCCACTAACGATCTCGCCCGGTGGTGAGACGAGCTTCATCACGGACAATGCGGTAATAGATTTGCCGCAGCCGGATTCGCCGACGAGACCGAGGAGTTCGCCCTCGCCGATGTGAAAACTCACATCATCGACGGCCTTGACGAGCCCGGACCTCGTAGGGAAGTGTGTTTTGAGGTGCTCAACCTCAAGTAAAGTCATTGCTTAAGGCCTTGTCTTGACCGGATCAGCCGGACGTTTGGGCAGCCTCACCGGTGCGGTTAGCTTCTTCATAAGCTCTGAGATCGCTCGCTCAAGTTGTGGATCGCGGCCTGCGATCACCGATCTCGGATCGTTGTCAACCTCGATATCCGGGTCGACCCCGTATCCTTCGATAATGTACTCACCCTTTGTGTTGGCAAGGGCGGACTGAGGAACATTTACAACGCCGCCGTCTATGAGCGTGCCCCGGTTGCTTATACCAACGACGCCGCCCCAGCTCCGCTTGCCGATCAGCTGCCCCAGCCCTGCCTCACGGAACATGTACGGAAATATATCACCGTCCGACGCAGAATTCTCATTAAGGATAGCGATCATCGGGCCCAGAAATACGCCGTCCGGGTAGGGGCTGCCGTCCTGATTGTAGTTGGTATAGTTAACGCCGAGCAACTTTCGCCTGAGGCGTTCGATGAGCATTCGCGAGACGTTGCCTCCGCCGTTTGCCCTGACATCCACGACCAGGCCTTCCTTCTTTAGCTGAGGGTAATACCATTTGATAAACTCCCGGAGTCCGGGCGCGCCCATATCGGGGATATGCAGGTAGCCAAGTCGTCCGCCGGACATTTCGTCAACGCGACGCCGGTTGGCAAGCACCCAATCAAGGTAGGCGAGGTTTCCCTCATCCGTGATGGGACGAATCGTTACGGTTCGAGCACCTTGTGCAGATGGCGTGGAATTGAGGGTGAAAGTGACCGTGCTGTCAGCCTTTCCGCGCAGATACGAGTATATGTCCCGGTCCGCTGTGACGTCCTGGCCATCTATCGCGATCACGTAGTCGCCAACTTTGGCGTCGCTTCCGACCTCGGTAAATGGAGATCGGTATATATCCTCTTCGTTTTGCCCCGCATAGATCTTACTGATCTTGTAGCGATTGGCAGGTTTATCGGCCTGGAATCTCGCGCCGGCCAGAGCGACACGAACCCTCGGCGGCAGATTAAAGTCGCCACCGTCGATGTAGGCGTGCTGAACGGTAAGCTCAGACTGCATCTCAGACAGCAAATAGTTAAGGTCGGAGCGATGATTCACATACGGCAGCCACTTGCGGTAGTCCTCGCGGATCTTTGCCCAGTCATAGCCATGCATGTTCGGGGCGTAGAACCAGTCACGGTATTGACGCCACACCTCGTTGAATATCTGGTTCCACTCCGCTCTCGGATCGATCTCGGTGACAAGGCCGGCGGTCGAAATGTTCTTCCGGGAGCGTTCGCCGTTCGAATTTGCATCCATCATCAGGTATGCACCCTGCTGAGCGGACATCAGCTTCAAGCCATCGGCCGAAAGCCTGAAGCCGCCGGCACCCGAAAGGAGCGTCGTTTCTTTTCGGTCCTTGGTCGAATAGATGCGGACCGACGGCTGGGTCTCGGCCTGGCGTCCATAGTAGAAGGCGGGCTGAACTGAATAGAGCAGATGCCCCTTCGTGGCCGCAAGGCCGGCGTAATTGTCTGCACCGAGGCCGGGAACCCGAACGGCGCGGCTCTCGATCCCATCGAAATCGATCTTCTCCGTCGGGGCCGCCGGTGCGGCTGTTGGCGTGGGTGATGGCGAGCCCTCCTTTTTGTCCTCGACTATCATGGCTTCATCGCTTTCAGGCGGAAAAGGGTTCTTGCCGGCGGACGTCAACGTGAGGGCATAGATCTGGCCTGTTCGATTTGTGGCATAGTTAAATTCCGCGCCTGAGATCAGCGGAGCATACTCGCGGTCACTGAGAAAATACAGGTAGTTTCCACTCGGGTCCCATGTGGGGCTATCGGCCTGGAACATCGCGGGGGTGACCCGGTAGTTCTTGTTCTCCTGCGCACTCCAGACATAGACGGACGAGACGCCATCCGTGTTCTGCATCGTGAAGGCGACAAACCCGCCCTTTGGCGAAAACTCATAATCGGTGATCTGGCCGTTCGGCGCGTCAACGATCATTTGCATTTGCTTCGTCGCTACGGTGACAACATAAACGCGGCCGTTCTTGTCGCCAAACAGGATCTTCTTGCTGTCTGACGACCATTGCACCGGGTAGCGCTGAGCCGAACCGCCGGTGGTCAACTGCTGTGGTTCGGAGGAGCCATCCTGAGCGGCGAGCCACACCTCATCCTCGCCGCTCTGATCAGACATATAGGCTATCAGGCGTCCATCAGGTGACCACGCGGGAAATCGATCATTGGCTCCTGAAGTTCGCGTCAAATTGCGAACGCCGCCTTTCTCGATGGGCACCGTAAAGATATCGCCGCGGGCGCTGAAAACAGCCCTTTCCCCTTTGGGGCTCAGTCCGAACCAGCTTACGCGGTTTGCGACGGATGCCTGTCTCGGCCGTCGATTAATGCCATCGTCGGGGACGGTGATCGAGAGCTTAGTTGCGCGTTTTGACGAAATATCAAGTATTTCGAGCTCGCCGTCTCGCTCATAGATGATGCGGCCCTTGTTGTCCGAGCTTGGCCAGCGTATATCCCAATCTCGATTGCGAGTTATCTGAGATGTCTTTCCGCTGGAAACGTCATAGGCATATAGGTTGAACTTGCCGTCCTTATCCGAGTTATAGAACACCGTATTACCGATCCACATGGCGTCACGAGAGGCACGAGGAGTATCGGAGATAAGCTTGGCATCGGCTGTCGCCATGTCGTAGATATAGAGTTTGTTGGCCTGGCCGCCGCCGTAACGCTTCTCCGGGCGAAAATCCCGAAATCGCGGGCTGTATGCCATCTTTGCACCGTCAGGCGAGAAGTCGCCCGAACCCGCCTCAGGCATCGGCAAGGCCTCAGCGGGGCCGCCCGACGGAGAAACGGTGAAGAGCCTTGCTATAGGCAGCGACCAGGATTCTCGCTGACTGCGAAAGACGATCCGACCGTCATTTGTCCAGCCATGGACCTGATTGTCGTAGCCCCAGCGAGGTGCCAGTGGGCCGCGCGACGGATAAAACGTCAATTGCTTAGGCTCACCGCCTCCTGACGGCATTACGTAGACCTGCTCATCGCCGTCATATTGGCCCGTAAAGGCGATCCACTTGCCGTCGGGCGAGAATTTCGCATAGGTCTCGACGCCGGGATGTGACGTCAGTCGGACGGCGGTGCCGCCGGAATCGGAAACCTGCCAAAGGTCGCCGCCGTAAGTAAACACGACACTATTTCCCTGTATGTCAGGGAACCGAAGTAATTTGGTTTGGGCCAGGGCGCAGATTGACAGGAATAGGCTGATGGCAGCCGCAGCGGCGATTCGCTTCAACATTCGGGTCCTCCATTAAGGCTTTGGGTTGCTCGAAAGAGTGTAACTTAAAAGCTTACGCGAAAAAAGTTTACGGGTTTCAATAATCCGTGGGGTGGGCAACGAAAATCTTCACCTGCTCCTCAAATGAATGCTATTCTTGATCGGTATGGGATCGTTCGTAAAATTACCATCTGTGGAGATCCGGTTGTTGTGAAATATTATAGTTTCGGCCTGATAGCGCTGACCTTCAGCCTGTTCCTGTCGGGGTTCGTTTATGCTCAACCGGGAAACTCGACTACTGCCGTCCCGCCGAGTTCCGAGAAGGCTGTCGTTAAATCGAACGCGGAGCGGCCGGCCTCGGTCGAGTCGATCCGTGACGATCTTCGCGAGGCTCTGGCTTCGATCGAGGGCAACTACGTTGGCGGTAAGTCCCTCAAGTACGATGAGATATTCAAAAGGTCGATCGAGGGTGCTCTTCATACGCTCGATCCACACTCGAGCTACTTTGATGCCAAAGAGAATGAGCAGTTTCGAAACGACCAGAGCTCCCGATATTTCGGCATCGGTGCGACGATCGGTGATCTGAGCACTCCGGACGGGAAGGTGATCGCCACATATATCAAGGCGACGTTTGACGGAGCACCCGCGCACCGCGCGGGGCTAAGGTATGGTGACAAAATAGTCGACGTTAATGGCAAGTCGATGTTGGGCAAGTCGTTCAGCGAGGTTCGGGGCGAGCTCAGGGGAACACAAGGCACTCTCGCACGCGTAACGGTCGAGCGAATGGCGACGGGAAAGCGCGAGACGGTTGATATCATTCGCGATGCCGTTGCCCAGCCGTCTATCAGTGAAGCATATATGATCCGTCCGGGCGTTGGCTACGTTGCGATGCGTCAAGGATTCAATACCACGACCTATGCCGAATTTGTCGGGGCCATGCGAGAGCTTAAGGCGGCCGGAATGCAGCAGCTCGTGCTCGACCTGCGTGATAACGGCGGTGGCCTGGTCATGCAGGCATATCGCGTGGCGAATGCGTTCTTGTCGGAGGGGCAGACGATCTTTACGCAGCGGGGCCGGATCGAGGTCGTTAATGAGAGATATCCGGCACAAAACAGGACGCCGGAGCGGTCACCCGTGGTGATACTCGTAAACCGCAGCACGGCCTCAGCATCCGAGATCCTCGCCGGTGCTCTGCAAGACCACGACCGGGCATTGATCGTTGGCGAGAATACGTTTGGCAAAGGCTTGGTTCAGAATCCGTTCCAACTCGATTACGGCTCGATGCTGCTACTGACGATCGCAAAATATCAGACTCCCGCGGGACGTCAGATCCAGCGGGACTACTCGAACGGAGAACTGTATAACTACCAGACCGACGGCGGAAGCTTTCGCGATGATTCCGATACGGATCCCAGATCGAAGGGTCCTGAGAGCAAGACTGACACGGGCCGAAGCGTTTACGGCGGCGGCGGCATCGACCCTGACGTTGTTGTGAAGCCACGAACGATCCCCATTGAAAGGGCCCGTTTCCAGCAGAAGATCGCGAGTCCGGTATTCGCATTTGCAATGGAACTCGCTCTTGGCAAGGTCAAGGGTTTTGAAGGATACAAGGTTGACGGGCCTATAAGATACGGTTACGACCTGAAGGCGACGGATTTTCCGATCAATGAGGGCGTTTACGCTGCTTTCAAGCAGTTCGCTGCGTCGAAATATCACTTCACGGCGGCCCAGTTAGATCCGGAGCGCGAGTTTGTAGAACGTGCACTTCGGACCGAGCTTGTGACTGCTGCCTACGGCTCTCAGACGTCGTTTCAGGTATACAACGATTACGACGATCAGCTGCTCAAGGCGATCGATCTGCTCCCGCAGGCAAGACAGCTCGCAGTTCAGGGTGAGCGCGCCCGTCTCGACGGGCAGACTGCCAATCCTCGCTTAAACTGACCCCGACGCCGGAGGTTCGCACATCAGGGTCTTCGGTAATTTCCACGGTGTTTAAACCTGTTGACCGTTTTCTTCGAAATCGGCTAGACTAGTATGAGACGCGGTCCGTCCGCGTCTACCTGCCGATGTCTCCGCCAAGCCGCAAGGTCAGCCTGATCTATTTCGTAATTCTCACCCTTCTCGTCGTGGGGCTGGTGCCGCATGTGCTGACGGGCTGGTTTTTATCGGATAGAAGCGGTAAGGAGCTCCGTTCGGCGGAGAATCGGTACCAGATCCAGCTTGTTCAGGAAAAGGCCCGGCAGATCGAGATGTTTGGGCGGCGAATGAGTTCGGTCGTAACGAGCCTGGCAACGGCGCTCGAACTGTCGCGCGACGCAGGCGTCGTCACGTCACACCAGACGGAAGCTCGGCTGGGCACGATGCTGCGTGAGAATGCAGATCTCGCGGCAGTTTACCTAAAGCCCGCCGAGGGTGAATCTCTTAGCGTCTTTCGCGCGGAGGCCTTATCGCGAAACGACGTCGACATTATCGCCGACGGTCTCGACACCGGCGGAAGGCGCGGGATCCGAATAGGCTTGCCCCAACGTATTGGATCGACCGGTGCGATGGTGATGACCTTTGCCTCGGACGTCACTGTCGACGGTGCCCATGCGGCCAGGATCGTCGGGGTTGCCTCGCTCCAAGCCATCGCGCAGAGCGTGGTTGGGATCGAACCTACTGGAGCCGAAGACCTCTGGCGTCAGGGGCTGCCGATAGTATTCGCCGTTGACAGCAGCGGCGAAGCTGTTTTTCATCCTGATCCATCTTATGCGGCCTCGCGAAAGCCGCTCGCCGACCTAAAGATAGTGCAGGAATGGCTTGAGGACGGAACGCAGGTGCAATCGGCTCTCGTGCCTTTTACGGCTAATCACAATGGCGACAAGATCGAGATGATCGGTGCGTATTCGACGGCGCGGATGCCGGATGGGACGAGTTTTGGCGTGATCACGATGCAGGATGAGTCGCGGGCGCTTGCGTCGGTTGGCGAGATGCGTCGCACGGCGTGGATGATCAGCATGGCCCTTGCGGTTGCCGCGCTGGTTGTCGGGTTTGTCGGGGCGCGGTTCATGACCGCTCCGCTGATGAAGCTGGCAGGCGCGGCGCAGAAGATATCTGCCGGTGATTTTTCGACGCGCGTCGAGGTCAACAGCGTCACGGAGATCGGCACGCTGGGCGAGACGTTCAACGTGATGACCGACAAGATCGAGGAGCAGATCGCAAAGCTCGCAAAGGCCGCCGAGGAGAATCGCGAACTCTTCGTCGGCACGGTAAAGGCGCTCGCGGCGGCTATCGATGGCAAGGATAAGTACACCCGCGGCCACTCTGAGCGTGTTTCGCGCATATCGGTCGCTATCGGGCGTCGCATGAACCTGCCCGATGACGAGGTTGAGACACTGCGTATCTCCGCCCTGCTGCACGATGTCGGCAAGATCGCCGTTGACGACAACATTCTCAAAAAGCCTGCCGCGCTTACCGAAGAAGAATTCGAGATAATGAAGACGCATCCTCAGAAGGGCTACAAGATAATGTCGCAGATTCCTGCGATGAAGGATTTTCTGCCCGGAATGTATATGCATCACGAGATGGTCAATGGCCAGGGCTATCCGCAGGGGCTGACGGGCGATGAGATCCCTCTCCAGGCAAAGATCGTGTCGGTCGCTGACACGTTTGATGCGATGACGATCGACAGGCCGTATCAGAAGGGAATGGAGCTTGGGGCCGCGCTCGAGCGGCTTCGCAGTTTTGTGGGCACGCGTTATCAATCTGAGGTTGTCGAGGCCTTAATTGAGGCTTGCAATGCGGGCGAAGTGGCAAACGGCATCGTCCGTCAGATGGCCGAGCGGCGCGCGGCCGATGTCGATCTGGAGGAAAACATGCTCGACCGGCTGGTTGCCTGAGCCCGCGCAGCCGCAGAAACACCCGCTATGGAACTCGAGATTCCCAATACAGCCGCCGAAACATGGCACGTCGAGGCAAACGGCGAGGTTTTTGAGACAAACCTTGACGAGATGGCGAATTGGATCGCCGAAGGTTCGCTTTTGCGTATCGATCGCGTGCGAAAGGGAAATCTGCGTTGGATCGAGGCGGGAAAAGTGCCCGCGCTCACGGGTTTCTTTAACGCAAAGGACGCCGCCGAGCCGCCAAAGCCCGTTATTACCACGACGCACACCGAAATTCTCGGCGTAGCACCGGCGCCTGCGTCAACTGACGCCGGTTTTGGTGTCGTAAATACTACTTTTGGCGGCGCCGGGCCGGCGAATGGCCAAAATGGCACGAGCGCGGTGTGCGCGGTGCACGGCGATGCGCCGGCGGCGTATGTTTGCGAGACCTGTGACAATCATTTTTGCCGCGCGTGCCCTAATTCCTATGGCGGCACGGTCAAGATCTGTCCGTTTTGCGGTGCCATGTGTTCGTCAATCGAGAAGATCGCGGCCGCGCGGACGGTCAGCGAGCGCAGAAATAATGCCGCTCAGGAGGCATTCGGCTTTGGCGACTTTGCAAAGGCGCTCGCGCATCCCGTTCGCTTCAAGTTCAGCCTCATCGTCGGTGCGGTAATGTTCGCTGTGTTCTCGCTGGGGCAGCTTGCGGTCGGTTTTGGCAGCATTTTTCTGGCTGCGGCGGCGCTTATCAGCTTTATGCTGGCAAATATGCTGTGGTTTGGCGTGCTTGCGACGACGGTTGACAACTTTGTCCAGGGCAAATTTGACGCTGACTTTATGCCGTCCTTCGAGGATTTCAATATCTGGGACGATGTCGTGCATCCGTTCTTCCTCAGCCTGGGCGCGTATGTTTCGAGCTTTGGGCCGTTTGTCATTGTGATGGCGGTGGCGATCTTTTTTGTGCTCGGAGCGGTGCGCGGCGAGATAAATGAGGCGCAGAACACGCCTTTTGCCGCCGCAAACACTCAATTGCCGATGGCCGAGAGTGCCGCCCGGCAGTCGCGGACCGTGCGCGAGCTGGTAAACCGTGCAAATGACGCCCAGCGCAGGCGAATTGAGGCGATCGAGAGCGGAAATGACGCCGAGATCGAGGCGAATCAGCCGCCGCAGGCATTTGACGAGGAGCAGCACTTTGAGCAGCTCAGCGAAATGATCAACCAGCAGCGCAAGGCGCAGCTCGAATCTGCCATCGGCAAGACGAGCGAGACCAGACAGGCCGAGCAGCAGGCATTTATCCAACGCATTCTCGGCTACGGCGTGATCTTTGTGCTGCTTGGCGGCGTTACGCTGTTGTGGGGCTTCTTTTATTTCCCGGCGGCGTGTGCCGTGGCGGGCTATACGCGTTCGTTTGCGGCGGCGGTCAATCCGCTTGTCGGGCTCGACACGATCCGCAGGCTGGGCGGGAGCTATGCGCTGATCCTTTTGATGGGCTTTTTGCTGATGATGATGTCGGGCGTCGTCTCGGGCGTGTTTGAGCTTGTATTTTCGCCCTTTGACCTGCCCGCGATGGGGAATATTCCCGCCAAATTCCTTGCCTCGATGTTCGGATTCTACCTTTCGGTCGTGTTTTCGTGCATTCTCGGCTACGCGCTGAGCAAAAAGGCCGACAAACTCGATCTCGCGACATAAAACCACGCTCCGGCGGCGGCAAGCCGCAGGCATTTGGCACTCGTTCGGAAAGGCAAGCCTTTCCGCAAATAGAGCGGCAAGCCGCTTTACTCGCGGAAAAGTTTACTTTTCGTTCCTATTGGCGGCGGTTTCAGGGCGGCTGTGCCGCTTTATTTGCGGAAAAGTTTACTTTTCCGTTCCGTTGGCAAGATCATCTGCGGCTTGCCGCCGCCTCACGTCCCGGCGGCGGCAAGCCGCAGGCATTTGGCACTCGTTCGGAAAGGCAAGCCTTTCCGCAAATAGAGCGGCAAGCCGCCGGTGTCACGGATTTACCGTAACGGTCGCGGTTTGCGAGACATTGCCGTAGTTTTCGTTATTTTTTCGCAATTGGACGCGGACCTCATTGGCGACAATAACTCATCTATTGGAGCCACTAACTGAGTCCTTTGGAACGAAAAGTCACATTTTCGGGCAAAAATATCGGGCGCGGGCGGGCGTGGCTGCGTCATTGGGAGCGATGACGCGGCCATTTATCGCGGAGCGGCGGGCGCGGGCCTAGCGGTCGGTCTTTACGATCCGGAGCTTTATGACACTGCGGACCCAGCGGCCGGCGCGCTTGTCGCCCTCGACGACGATCTGATAATTTCGGGCGTTCTCGGGCAGATCCTTGCCGTCGCGGCGGTCGGCGAGGATCACCTTTTTGTCGGTGAACGAATCATCGAGCTCGGTTAGCGAATAAACGGCCTTGTAACCATCGGCTGCCTCGGCGACGAGATACTCGGTGAGGCGTTTGCCGCGAAGCGCCTCGCCAAACTCAATGCCGGCGAGCTTTAGCACGTCGGCAAGCACGACGCCGTCAAACGTCGCGGGCTTGCCGTGGTCCGAAACCTTTAGCGTGACGCGCGTTAGCTTTGCGATCTGGGCCTTTTCGACCTTTGTTTCCTTGCCGTCGAGCCCTGCCACCGTTACCTGGCCGACGCCGACCGAGGCTGCGGCCGCCAGAAACGCGGCCACGAGAAGTGCGTTAAGTATATTTTTCATAAAAAAGTAAGCGGACACGCCAATTTTATCACGCTCGCCGTGGCGGGCAAGTTCGCGGGCGGCGGCGGCGTGTTTGGCGGCGGCGGGGCGATTCTTTATACTGTGTAACTTACGTTTATGGCGTTATTTTGGCGTAGAAATCGGGACGAGAAGCATTCGGCGTCGGTGCTTGGGCTTGACAGGTCGGTCGAGGAGCTAAAGGCACAGGAGGCGGCCGCCGAGCGCGATCTGGGCGTCAGGTTCAATCGGGCCATTGAGAAGACGCGCGACACGATAAATACGCGGCTCGACGCCGTTTTTGACGGGCGCAAGCAGATTGACGACGCCCTGCTCGACGAGCTCGAAGAAATGCTCATCGCGACCGATATCGGCGTCGCCACGACGATGCAGATCCTTGAGCGCGTCCGCCTCGGCGTGTCACGCGCCGAGATCGGCGACCTCGCGGCGTTAAAGGCGGCGATCAAGCAGGAACTGCTCGGCATCCTGCACCACAGCGAAGAGAGCGGCGTCGCCGACGAACGGAGCATTGACGATGGTATTCGGCCATATGTGCTGATGGTCGTGGGCGTGAACGGCGTCGGCAAGACCACGACCATCGGCAAACTCGCCCGGCGAATAAAGGCCGAGGGCAACGGCGTGCTTATCTGCGCGGCTGACACCTTCAGGGCCGCCGCGGGCGATCAATTGGAGATATGGGCCGAGCGCGCCGGCGTCGATATCATCCAGCAGCGCCACGGAACCGATCCCGCGGCCGTGCTTTTTGACGCGCTCGCGGCAGCCAAAGCAAGAAATACCGACGTTTTGATCGTCGATACCGCCGGAAGGCTCCATAATAAGGCAAATCTGATGGCCGAATTAGAGAAAATGAAGCGCATCGCCGCCCGCGAGGTCGCCGGAGCCCCGCATGAGACATTATTGGTCATCGACGCCGTCACCGGGCAGAACGGGCTCGAACAGGCGCGGCAGTTTATGAAGGCCGCCGACGTGACCGGCATCGTCCTGACAAAGCTTGACGGAACCGCAAAGGGCGGCATCGCCGTCGCTATCGCAAAGGAACTCAATTTGCCGATCCGCTACGTCGGCGTCGGCGAGCAGGCCGAAGATCTGATGGTGTTTGACCCCGAAAACTACGTCAACGGGCTGTTTAACTAGAAGCTGAGAACCGAGAACGGAGAAATTGACACGGCGGATGCTGCCTTTATGCGGCGCGCTCTTGCTCTCGCCGCCGAGGGCGTCGGCCTGGTCAGCCCAAATCCGCTCGTCGGCTGCGTCATCGTCTCGCCCGAAGGTGACGTTGTCGGCGAGGGAAGCTATATTTACGACAATGTGACCCACGCCGAGGGCGTTGCCCTGGCCATGGCAGGCAAACGCTCCGTGGGCGCGACCGCTTACGTCTCGCTCGAGCCGCACGACCATCACAGCCGCACGCGGCCCTGCACCGAAGCGTTGATCGAAGCCGGCATCGCTCGCGTAGTATGTCCCATCGAGGACCCAAATCCACTCGTTTCGGGCCGCGGCTTTGAACGGCTTCGCCGCGCCGGTGTCAATGTAACCACAGGCATCCTCGCCGACGAGGCAGCCCGGCAGAATGAGAAGTTTATCTGCTGGCACCGGAAGCAGCGGCCTTTTGTCCACCTGAAAATGGCTGTCTCGCTCGACGGCCGCATCTCCACGGGCCGCGGAATCTCTGCCAAACTGACCAGCGACGCCGCGCTTCGCCGCGTCCACGACCTCAGACACGAGCACGACGCTATCCTGATCGGCGCAAACACCGCCATCGTTGACGATCCGTCGCTCACCGACCGAAGCGGCAAGCCGCGTCGGCGCCCTTTGGTCCGCGTTGTGCTCGATAACCGGACGCAAACGCCGCTCGACGCGATGATCGTCACGAGCGCAAGGGACGTTCCGACGTTTTTGTTCTCCGATGACGGCGAGATCAGCGTTTCGGAAGCGCTTGTCGATGCCGGCGTGCGCTTTTTTCCGACCGATGCCCGCGATCTGTCAGCCGTGCTCGCCGATCTTCGTGAGAATGATATTCAAAGCGTCCTCGTCGAAGGCGGCGCCGCCGTCGCGGGATCATTTATCGATGCCCGCCTCGTCGATAAGGTCACCTTTTTCATCGCTCCCGTCATCATCGGCGGCGGAGACGCTCCCGCTGCCGTCGCCGGCCGTGGCGCCGCATCGCTCGCCGATGCATTTCACCTAAAGGACGTCGACATTGCCCGCCACGGCGATTGTTTTGAGATCACGGGCTATCCGCGCGTTTAGCTTTTGCCGATGAAAGCCAAGAGATCATTGGGCCAAAACTTCCTCCGCGACGCCGACGCCGCCCACCGCATCGTCGATGCCCTCGATCTGACCGAGCGCGATGCCGTCCTCGAGATCGGCCCCGGCACGGGCGCCCTTACGGAACATTTGATCGATGCCGCCGGCCGCGTGTTCGCTGTCGAATTTGACGGCGACCTGATCGAGGGGCTGAAAAAAAGATTTTTTGCGGCGAATAACTTTCACGTTGTCCATGCCGACGTGCTGGAACTCGACATTGCGCGTATCGGCCGCGGAAAATACAAGCTGATCGGCAACCTGCCCTATAATATCGCCACGCCGATCCTTCGGCGTCTCGCCGCCCGGCGAGAGGATATCGCCGCAATGGTGCTGATGTTCCAGCGCGAGGTCGTCGATCGCATCATTGCCGCACCCGCAACCAAGCCCCGCGGTTATCTCAGCGTGCTGGCACAGAATGCATTCGAGGCAGAAAGGCTGTTTGACGTCCCGCCAAAAGCCTTTTCGCCCGCGCCAAAGGTCTGGAGTTCCGTTGTGAGATTGGTCCCAAAGCCTCGAACTGTCGATGAGGCCGCCTTTCTCCGCCTAGTGAGCATTGCCTTTGCCCACAAACGAAAAACGCTGCTGAATAATCTCAAAACCGGTGTCTTGAACGCCGCCGAGACCCTTGCAGCCGCCAAGATCGACGGCAGCCGCCGCGCGGAAACTCTTACTCTCGCCGAGTGGCATTCGCTATTTGCCGCAATAAAAGAGGCCGGCAAGCCAAACTGAGGCGTTACGATCCGGATCGGACCACGCGATGTCGGCGCGAGCCTTAGGTACGAGCTATCGTCGCCCGGGCCCTCAAACTTCCTGTGCTATACTTCACCGTTTGATATGAGCAAGATCGAGATAATTCCGCTTGGCGGTATCGGCGAATTCGGAATGAACTGCATGGGCATTCGCTACGGTGACGAAATGATCGTCGTGGATGCCGGCATGGGTTTTCCGGAAGAGACGCCGTATGGTGTCGATATCTCGATACCAAATTTTGATTTTCTCGAAGAGTATCGTGACGACCTTACTGCCATCATATTGACACACGGCCACGAGGACCACATCGGTGCGTTGTCGTATATCCTGCGCAAGTTCAATCTCCCGGTTTATTCGTCGCGCTTTACGCTCGCTCTGACCGAGAAGCGTCTTGAAGAATTCGGCATGCTCGACGAGGTGCTGATGCACCGTGTCAGGGCCGGCGATCGCGTAACCATCGGTGCCTTTGAGATCGAATTCATTCACGCCTCGCATTCGCTTGTCGAATGTTTCTCGCTTGCGATCCATACGCCTGCCGGAACGCTTGTCCACACGGGCGACTACAAGATCGACGATACGCCGGTCATTGGTAAACCGTATGATCTCGAAATGCTGCGTCGCGTAGGCGACGAAGGTGTGCTGGCTCTGCTGTGCGATTCGACGAATGCGACCGTTCCCGGCAGGACGCCGTCAGAACAGGCGGTGATCCCGGCGTTTGAAGAGATATTCGACGAGGCACCCGGCCGATTGTTCGTCTCGACATTTTCGTCGTCGCTGCATCGCCTGCAAATAATCTTTGATGTCGCGCACGAATACGGCCGCCGTGTGTGTGTTCTGGGCCGCTCGATGCAAAAGAATGTCGAGATCGCTACTGACTTGGGCTTGCTCAAGGTAACGGGTGATACTCTGGTCGATCTTGGCGGCTCACGGGCGTTGGATGACGAGGACATTTGCTATCTGGTCACCGGTTCGCAGGGCGAGATGCGAGCGGCACTATGGAATCTTGCGACGACCACCTATAAAGGGCTTGAGATTGGAAAGGGTGACACGGTCGTGCTTTCAGCGCGGATCATTCCCGGCAACGAGAAAAACATCAGCCGGCTCATCGGCCACCTTTACAAACGTGGGGCGAATATCATTGAGGAAAAGCGCCGCCTCGTCCACGTCAGCGGCCACGCCTCGCAGGAAGATATCAAGATAATGGTCGAGACATCGCGGCCGAAATACGTCGTTCCGATCCACGGCGAGTACCGAATGCTTTTTCGCCAAAAGGAGTTCATCAAGAACCATGTCGCGGGCTACGACGACAATGACATTATCCTGATCGAGAACGGCGAACTGCTCGAGATCGATGAGTATGGAGCCCGTGTGGTAGAGAAGCACGACCTGCACAAGACCTTTATCGATGAAGAATCGATGGAAGAGGTTGAGTACGACATCATCCGCGAGCGGAAGAAGCTTGCGTACGGCGGCATGATCTCGCTCGTCGTAACCGTCGATAAGAAGCGCCATTCATTGGTCGGTGACCCACAGATCACTCTTTCAGGGGTCGCCGGCCTCGATCCGACGAACGGCTTTATCGCGGACGCACGCGGGGCAATTGGTGACGCGGTTCGAGAGATGAAACCGGAACAGATCGCCGACCGGAATGTATTCCGTGAGAATCTCCGGTTGCACCTCAAACGGATCGCTCAAAAGGACCTTAGTTCGAAACCTGTGATCATCACGACCGTAGTAGAAGTATGAATGAGGCTGGAAAGGAAGTTGCCCGTGACATACGATCACGGCTTGCTGCCCTTGAGGAGAAAGCACGCCGACTCGAACCGGACGCAGGTGAACGAGCCGGGATGCGTGAGCCTGTGCTCAATTACGCAGAGGGGTTTCTGAACACGGTCGGGTCGCTCAACGCATACAACAAAACCGACGACAAGGGCCGCGGAATTCTTGGCTCGCCGATCGCTGACGATGGCATAGATATCACCGCGGCGCTCGAACTGATAAGAGAGAATGTCGATACGCCGGGCCTCAATCCGGCGAGTGGGGGCCATCTGGCATACATTCCGGGCGGCGGTATCTATTACGCCGCACTGGGCGATTATCTGGCGGACGTCTTTAACCGTTACGCGGGCGTGTTTTACGCTTCGCCCGGCGCTGTTCGCGTCGAGAATATGCTCATCCGTTGGATGTGTGACCTTGTCGGCTACGGTGAGGGCTCGCACGGCAATCTCACGACGAGCGGCAGCCTCGCAAACATGATCGCGATCGTCGCGGCCCGCGACAGCCGTAACGTTAAGTCTGCCGACGTAAGTCGTTCGGTCATTTATCTGTCAAGACAGACCCACCATTCGGTCGCGAAAGCAATAAAGGTCGCGGGCCTAGCCGAGTGTCCGGTCAGATACATCAAGCTCGACGAGAAATATCGGATGAGGAGCGGCGATCTGTCGGCTCAGATCGAGAAGGACAAGGCCGACGGACTGAGCCCATTCCTCTTGGTGGCCTCCGCCGGCACAACTGACGTCGGTGCGATAGACCCTCTGCCCGAACTCGGGGCGATCGCAGCACGACACGGCCTTTGGTATCACATCGACGCTGCATACGGCGGTTTCTTTATCCTGACCAACGAAGGCAAGCAGAAGCTAAAGGGCCTCGACCTCGCTGATTCGCTGATAATCGATCCGCACAAGGGGCTGTTCCTGCCGTATGGGCTTGGTGTCGTGTTGGTGAAGAACGTCGAGGACCTGAAGGGGGCTTATGCATTTGATGCGGCCTATATGCAGGACGCGTTCGCGGCGCCGGACGAACTCTCGCCTGCAGAAGTGTCGCCGGAACTGACCAAACATTTCCGCGGCCTTCGGCTGTGGCTGCCGCTGAAGCTCCATGGCATTGCTCCATTCCGAGCGTGCCTTGAAGAGAAGCTGCTGCTCGCGAAATATTTTCACGCTGAGGTCCAGAAACTTGGGTTCGAGAGCGATATCGAGCCGGAACTGTCCGTGGTCACGTACAGATACATACCGAGCACCGGCGATGCAAATGAATTCAACAAGCGGCTGCTGGACGCGGTCGTCGCTGACGGCCGGATCTTCATCTCATCGACGATGTTGGACGGCAAGTTCACATTGCGGTTTGCTTGTCTGGCGTTCCGGACGCATATCGAAAACGTCGATATGTTGCTTGGGATCCTAAAGAAGGAGGTCGCTAATGCGAACCAGTAGCCTTTGGGGTCGTCACCATAATCATCTCCGTGATCGCTTTGTTCGTGATCAAAGCGGTGCTCGCGGGCATTGGCATCGGTTTTGGTCAAAGCCTCATCGCCCATTTGATCGTTCTCATTGTTATCGGTCCGGTCGTATTCGCTTTCCTTACACCGATCAACAACCGGCTTCGTGAGGTCCGAAAGGCCCACGGCCGCGATATCGAACTCGAAGAACGGCACGAATCGGAGGCCGGCGTGATAAGCATTAGACCACACGAGGCCGACACCAGAAACTCATGAACTGGCACGGCAGACGAGTATTCCTTACCGGCGCATCGAGCGGCATCGGCGAGGCATTGGCGGTCGAGCTGGCTAAGAGAGGGGCAACGCTGGGGCTCCTGGCCCGGCGTAAGGACCTTCTCGACAAACTGAAGCATACGTGTGAAAAGGCCGGCGGAACCGCTCGATCATTCGCGGCCGACGTCACCGATGACGATGCCGTTCAGCACGCGGTTGACGACTTTATCCACGAGTTCGAACATATCGACATCCTGATCGCGAACGCAGGTATCGGAGGGAACAACCGGGAAACACGCTCGCTGCAGCCGACCGCGGTCAAGAAAGTGGTCGATATAAACCTGCTCGGTGCGGCAAACGCTGTGCACGCCGTGCTTCCGTCTATGCTGAAGCGCGGCAGCGGGCATCTTGTGGCGATATCGAGCCTCGCTGGTTTTCGCGGCCTGCCCAAAAGCGCGGCGTATTCGGCCAGCAAAGCCGGAATGACCGCGTTTTTCGAGAGTGTCCGACTCGACGTCAAGCATAAGGGCATTGACGTTACGATCATTCAGCCAGGGTTTATCAGAACGCCCCTTACTTCAGGCCGTGCGGCAAAAATGCCTTTCCTGATGGAACTTGATGATGCGACGCCGTTGTTTATAAAGGCTATTGAGAGAAAAAAGCGATTTGCGGCGTTTCCGTGGCGATTGGCAACGATCGTCCGTGCCGGTAAGCTAATGCCGTCGTGGCTCTACGACCGGATTGCCACCCGCTCAAGCTATCGGGAATAGATCCGCTTGACACCGACTTTTGTCAGATTTCAAGACGTGTGGCGTGGATTGATAATCCGCGGGCAATAACTCACAATTAACCGACCGGCACAATGAACTTTCTTCACGCGATCATTCTAGGTATTGTTCAGGGGCTGACGGAGTTCATTCCGATCAGTTCCACGGCGCATCTTGTGTTTGCGAGTCGCTGGACAGGCATCTACGATGGAGACGCGCAGATGACGACCGCGACGATGGCCGTCATTCAGTTGGGAACGCTCGCAGCAGTGTTTGTTTATTTTGCAGGCGATATTTGGGGAATTGTAACTGCGTTCTCGCGGGACCACTGGAATCTGCTCTTTAGCAGCCGAAAGATGCGATTCTCCGGCACTGACGGCAACCGGCCGGTGTTCCTTTCACCTGAGTCGTGGCTCGGTTGGCTGATCGTCATCGGCTCGATACCTATCGGTGCGGTCGGTTTTCTTGCAAAGGAGTTTATTGAAGGGCCGGGCACAAAGAACCTGTGGTTCATTGCGTCAATGCTCATCGCCGTCGCAGTCATGCTGGTAATTGCAGAGCGTGTCGGGAAACAACGTAAGGATATCCGTCATCTCGGGCTTACGGATGCTCTAGTTCAGGGTTTTTGCCAAGTTCTCGCGCTAATGCCGGGAGCGAGCCGTTCAGGATCGACCATTATGGGCGGCCTGTTGGTGAATGAGAAACGCGAAACGGCGGCCAGATTCTCGTTCTTACTGTCGATCCCCGCGATAACCGGCAGCGGCTTGCTCGAACTCCGTGAGGCGCTTCGGATACTGCCTTCTGAGACATTTATGCCATTGCTTGTGGCCGTGATCGTCGCGGGTTTTGTCGGGTATCTCTCGATCTGGTTCCTTCTTGCATTCCTGCGTCGCAATTCGACAATGGTCTTTGTTATCTACCGCGTCATTCTCGGTGTTCTCATTCTTGTCCTCCTTTCGCAGGAAGTGATAGATCCGGTAGTAAAGTAGGGCTCCACGTGCAGAAGAAATGGTCGATCAGGAAACACGATGCGGGCGCGGTAAATAAGTTTGCCGCTGAACTGCGTGTCAAACCGCTTATCGCTGCCCTGCTGATCGCACGAGGACACGACACGCCTGACAAGGCCAGAGTATTTCTTAATCCTTCACCCGAACAACTCCACGAACCATACCTGCTTAAGGGAATGCGAGAGGCGGTTACGCGCATTCAGAAAGCTATCGACAATCGCGAGAAGATAATGATCTGGGGCGATTACGACGTTGACGGCACGACGGGAACAGTGCTGTTGCGTAGGATGCTTTCGCTCTTGGGCACGGATTCGACATTCCACGTTCCAAATCGATTCACGGAGGGTTATGGCATCAATATTCCGGCCCTTGAGGCTGCCCAAAAGGGCGGCGTATCGCTCGTTATTAGTGTCGATTGCGGTATCCGGAGCTTCGAGCCGCTGAAGTGGGCGGCGGCGAACGACCTGGATGTGATCGTTACAGACCACCATTTGTCCGACGCAGATAAGGGCAATCCGCTCGCGGCCGCCGTCATCAACCCAAACCAGCCCGGCTGCCTCTATCCCGACAAGAACCTCGCGGGCGTTGGTGTTGCCTTCAAGCTCGCACATGCATTGCTGCGTGAGAATGGGCTTGAGGCCGAGGTTCCGCAATTCCTCAAGATCGCCGCCATTGGCACGGTGGCGGATGTGATGGACCTTACCGGAGAGAACCGCGCGATCGTGGCCTTGGGCCTGCTCGATCTGCCAAAGACCGACAATTGGGGCTTGAAAGCCCTAATGGAGGTGTCGGATTGCCGCTCGGACATGACGAGCATGCACATCGGCTTCCGCATCGGGCCCCGGATCAACGCTGCGGGACGGATGGACGTTGCTCGCCATGTGGTTGAGCTTTTTGAAAGCGAGGGCTATAGCACGGCCCGCGAGTTGGCGTTGCTGCTCGACAGCCGCAACCGCGAACGTCAGCGGATGCAGCAGCACATCACCAAACTCGCGCTTGCGGAGACGGAAAGCCATGAAGGCAAGCATTTCATCGTCGTCGCCGGAGATGGCTGGCACCAGGGCGTGATCGGATTGGCGGCGTCTCGCATTGCGGAACGGCTATTCCGACCGACGATCGTTATTTCATTACAGGAAGGTATCGGGCATGGCAGTGCCCGTTCAATACCAGACTTTCATCTCCTTGAAGCTCTGGATACGTGCGAGGACCTATTCGAACAGTATGGTGGCCACGCTGCGGCCGCCGGAATGAAGATCCCTGCGGAAAATATTGCGGACCTTAGGACGCGACTGAACCGGCATGCCGCGACCGTTCTGACAGACGACGCCCTGATCCCCGAACTAACGATCGACGCCTTGGTCACGCCAGAAAGCCTTACGTTGAACCTCATTGATGACCTTGCTGCTTTTGAACCATTTGGTGCGGGCAATCCAAAGCCGATCTTCCTCACGCGTGGCCTTATACTTCGCGAAGAGCCCTGGGTCATGAAGGACAAGCATTTGAAGTTGAAGCTTACAGATGAGGATGGACGCCAATTTGAAGCCGTTTGGTGGGACGGTGTCGAGCGTGCAAGTGGGCAAACGCTCAACCGTGGCAGCCGCATCGAAATAGCTTACGTCCCCGAGGCCAATGTATGGCAGGGAAACAGGCGGCTGCAACTTGTCGTCGAGGGCATGAGGGCCGATAATTCAAACGATGGTTGATGCGGAGCGCAAGATCCTGGAAGGTTACAAATGGCGGGCCCAACTGCCTCGATATCTTAGGGTTGCTGCGGTCGTTGCCGCGGCCGCCGCGGTGCTCGCAGTCGTAGTCGGGTTCTTTAGTGCCGGTTCACGTTCGACGTTCAAACTTCGCAGCGAACACACGCAGTTGTCGACCGAGGTAACTGCGGAGGTCAGCGGGTACGATCGCCTTGAATCTGAGAACGGTGTCCCGCAGTATCGGATCACGGCCGACTATGCTAAAACCTTCTCCGACAATCATCAGGAGTTTACCAACATTTATCTTGAGGTTTTCGACGCTGACGGCACGTCTGCTGACAAGCTACGCGCCGCCACGGCTGTTTATATTCCGGAGGACGCCAAAGCCTTCACCGCCTACCTTAATGGGAACGTCAGCATCGAGACGCGAGACCGGCTCACGGTAAAGACGAACAACCTGATCTACGACAGAAAGAATGACGTTGCGGATGCTGATGAATCTATCGAATTCGAGCGAGATGGCCTAAAGGGCAGGTCGTTCGGCGCGAGCTTCAAGATCGGCGACAAGCGAGTGGAGCTACTCCGCGATGTTGAGATCGAGACGCTCGCGTCAGGAGGCGCAGCCAATCTCAAGGTAAACTCGGGCTACGCATCTTTTGATTTAGGGGTAGGCCTCATCGAGTTTCGCAATGGCCTGAACGCGCGGTTGGCTCAGGGGAACTCAATCCCGATCGACATTAGTTCAGGAAGGGCGATGGCGAGCCTCGACACGGGAACTGCGAATCGATCGAAGTTTAAGGGTATCGAGCTCTTCGATACTGTCCGGATCGCGTTCTCGGCATCCGAGGGCCGAGCGACGACCATCGAGTCCGGCTATGCGAGTTCTGACTCGTCAACCGACCGATTCCAGTTTCGGGAGGGCGTGCGGATCGTCGCGGACGGATCACATGCTACGGCTGTCGAGGGGACGTACTCACGCTCCGCGGGCACCGTGGCATTGGAGGGCTCGGTCGACATCACGCAAGGCAACGACCGGATCAATGCGGATTCCGTTGACGCCGCCGTTGAGCCCGGGGGCAAAGTGCGAAGTGCCGTTGCTCGCGGCGACGCTCGTATTAGAAGGGTAACGGCAGAACGCAGCATTTCGATAGCCGCGCCGGAGTTGAATGCCGACTTTACCGATTCCGGTGCGCTTCTTAACGCGAACGCTATCGGTAAGAGTTCATTCGAGGTCGTACCAACCGCTGCAACGCAGGGAGCGATTATGAGCGGCACGGCCCTTCGGGGGATCGGCGCCAGGTTTGGCACTGATGGTGTTGTAGAGGCGATCAGAACGGACGGCCGGACGACCATCGATCTGAACGCGAAGGGCGAGAGCCCTGATGCCGCGAATAAACGGCTGACCGCTGACGCCGTTCGTACAGTTTTTGGCCGCGGCGGATATGTTCACCGTTTGGAGGCGGCCGGGGACGCCGAACTCGATGTTACTCCGTTGAATCGTGTGCCCGGGAGCTATCGGACGACGGTGGCCGCTCCTCGATTCGATTGCGACTTCTCGGCATATGGCAATAAGGTCGAGGCCTGCGTTGCGGGGCGACACGCCAAGGTCACACGCATTCCGGCGGTCGCTACGGAGAAAAGGGGAACGCAAAATCTCACATGCGATCAGCTAACCGTTCGATTTAACGACAAAACAGGTGACATCGCTGTGCTTAAGGCAGCGGGCGGTGCGAAATTCAACGAACTCGACCGCAATGCTTCGGCGTCAGAGATCGCGTTTACGCAAGACGATGAGGTTGTGAGGCTGAGAGGGGCTGAGCCAACCTTCTGGAACGACAGTGGCCGGGCGAAAGCACGGGAGATCGACATTGATACGCGAGGTGAGCGATCCTATTTTCGCGGCAAGGTAAGGACGACATATTATTCCCTGAAGCGAGCCTCGAATGCGGCCCCATTCTCGTCAAATGAAAAGCCGTTTTTCATTACGGCAGAAGAAGCTGAATTCGATCACGCGCATGAGAACGGCTTATACCGTGGTAACGCTCGAGCGTGGCAAGGGGACAACTACATCCGAGCAGAGAATCTTTTTCTTGACGAGAAGATTGGCCGCCTCAAGGCGGAAGGGCGGGTCGAGACCGTCCTTTACAATGCTAAGGCCGGTCAACGCATTCGCTCAGTTCCGGTTTATGCGTCGGCGGGCAGCCTGATCTATCAGCGTGATGAACGCCGACTGCGATATGCATCGGCTGTCGACATCAGGCAGGGGAGCGACCGTCTAACAGCCTCTGCCGCTGACATTTTCGTCGACGAGCATAACGATGTAATAAGAACCGTCGCGGAAAACGATGTCGTTCTAACCCAACCCGGCCGGCGGGCGACGGGCGACTGGGCACAGTTTACCAGTGCGGATGAGGTGGCCGTAATTCGAGGCGAACCTGCGACCATTGTTGACGCAGAACGCGGCTCGTTGCAGGGACGCGAAATGACGTTTCGGTTGAAAGAGAATAGAGTTGCGATAGAGTCGCGTGTGCGCGCAGGTAATTTGGCGGGCAGGACACGCTCGGTTTACAAGGTCAATCAATAGATCTCAATGACAACTTCTGATGGAGCGATATCAAATGGCGCGGGCGAGGCGTCGCTGATCGGGCATGGGCTGCAGAAAACCTATAGCGGCCGGCGTGTTGTCGACGGTGTCTCCGTCGAGGTCAGCCGTGGTGAGGTGGTCGGACTACTTGGTTCCAACGGGGCGGGAAAGACGACGACCTTTTACATGCTCGTCGGCCTTGAATCGACCGAATCAGGCAAGATAACACTGATGGGCAGGGACGTTACAGGTTTGCCCATGTATCTACGAGCCCGGCTCGGTCTAGGGTATCTGCCGCAGGAGCCATCGGTCTTTAGAAAGCTGACGGCGGAACAGAATATTCTGGCCGTGCTCGAAAGTCGCCGCTTACGGCGCAGCGAGAGATTGGAGCGGCTTGAGCAGCTACTTACCGAATTTGGCATCGCCGATGTTCGAAGGACTATGGGGGCGGCGCTGTCGGGCGGTGAACGCCGTCGCGTCGAGATCGCGCGATGCCTCGCCGCCGAACCGCAATTCATCCTCCTCGACGAGCCCTTCGCGGGCATTGACCCGATCGCCATCGACGATATCCGCGACACGGTCCTCTATCTCAAGAGCCAGGGCATCGGTATCCTCATCACCGACCACAACGTCCGCGAAACGCTCGGCATCACCGACCGCGCCTACATAATGAGTGAAGGCCACATCTTGCGCACCGGCCGCCCAGACGAACTCGTAAACGACGACGAGGTGAAGCGCTTGTATCTCGGCGAGCGTTTTGTGCTGTGAGGTCAGGCTTTCCCATTTTGCAATGAAGTCGCTATAATGTCGCCTTAGGAACGGTTCTTGCATAGGTAAGCGTTGGAAAGCTGCAGCCGTTTCGACCCGGACGATGTCTTCGCTGAGACTTACCCACCAACTCCAGCAAAAAATGGTGCTTACGCCGCAATTGCGGCAGCGCATCGAAATGCTTCAGATGAACTCGCTTGAGCTCAACGAGCTCATTGAGGAGCAGCTTGTCGAGAATCCGGTGCTTGAGGAAGTGCAGCCGGGCGATGAGGTGCAGGAGATAGGTGAGAATATCCTCGACCAGAACTCGGACGGTTCGGACCAGGTCGCCGATACGGGAGTCGATATGTCGGCGGACGCCGTGTCCGAGGCGAGGACCGACCGGCTCGCAGAGGTTGAGGGCGTTGTTCCCGAGGGTGCGAGCCTAAACGGGAGTGAAGGAAGCCCGGCGACCGATATCGAGGGCGATGATGACGCACATGCCGAAAGCGCCGATTCGTTTGATGAGATCGATTACGGACGTGAGTTTCAGGACTATCTCGACCCCGGATACCGCACGCAGGAGATCGAGTACAAGGACGACGCGCCGAGCTTTGAACAGTTCCTGACGCACGCACCGTCGCTGGGCGAACATCTCGAATGGCAGTTGAACCTGCTCGACCTAAGCGATAAGCTCCACGAGGCCGCAACGATGGTCGTCGGCAATCTCGACGAGGACGGCCGCCTGACCGCGAGCCTTGAGGAGATCGCGGGCGGCAGCAATTGTTCGATGGAAACGGCCGACAGGGCACGCCGCACCGTGATGATGCTTGAGCCGGTAGGTTGCGGGTCGTTCGAGGTCAGGGAATGTTTGCTCGCACAACTTGAGGCGGCGGGCGAGAAGGAATCGCTGGCATGTCGGCTTGTGGCAGAGCATTTTGAGGACCTGCAGCCGCACCGGCTGCAGCACTTGTCGAAGGCGACTGGCGTTGACGTTAGGCAACTGGACACGGAGATCGGCCGGATTCGGCGTCTCGATCCGTATCCGGGCCGCAGGTACGTCGCAGAGGACGCCGTATACGTCTCGCCCGAGGTCTATGTCGAGAAGGTTGATGATGATTACGTCATCTTCTTCGCCGACGACGGCAGTCCGCGACTCAGGATCAGCCCGACTTATCAGAGCATGCTCTCGCAGTCGGATTCGTCGAAGGAGACGAAGGACTTCATAAAGGAGCGTGTCCGTTCGGCCGTTGACCTGCTCCGCAACATCGAGCACAGGCGACAGACGATCTACCGCGTGGTTGAGTGTATCGTCTCTCGGCAAAGGGAGTTCCTGGATCGTGGTGTCGAGTACCTTAAGCCGATGATGTTGAAAGATGTGGCAGAGGGCATAGGCATGCACTTGTCTACCGTGTCTCGCGTCGTCAATCGCAAGTATGCACACACGCCGCAGGGTGTGATCGAACTTCGTCGCTTCTTTAGCGAAGGCATGATGAATGAGGATGGCGAGGAGGTGTCAACACGGATCCTTAAACTCAGGATAAGGAAAATGGTTGACGACGAAGATACAAAATCACCCCTGACCGATGACCAGATCGCCCGGGTCCTGAGCAATGAAGGTGTGAAGCTGTCTCGGCGGACTGTTGCAAAGTATAGGGACCAGATGAACATCCCGGGATCGAGGGAGAGAAAGACGATTATATGAAGATCGAATTTACCGGCCGCCATATCGAGGTGACACCCGCATTGCGTAGGCACGTCGAGGAACACTTTGACCGAGTCAGTCATCTTTTTGACGGCAAGCCTGCTACGGCACACGTCATCATTGAGGTCGAGCGCGGGCGGCACCGTTCAGAAATTGTGATCAACTGGCGAAATGAGGTCCTGACAGCGACCTCAAGTATTGCCGATATGTATCAGTCGCTGTCTCAGACGATTGGGAAGATCGAAAAGCAAGCCCGGCGGCTCAAGGACAAGGTGATCGACAAGTCACACAAGGCCAAGAGGACGGCGGTTGTTTCGTCAGCCCCGGAAGTGGCCGAGAAGGCTGCACGGGGTCGCCGCATAGTGGAGATGCCCGGCCTTGCGGCTAAGCCGATGTCAGCGGAAGAGGCCGCGCTGCATCTGGACGGCAGTGACGCTCCGGCGGTGCTGTTTCGCGACTCGTCGGACGGCCGAATCGCCGTTGTATTTCGTCGCAAGGATAAGAACTTCGGCCTGATCCGTTCGTGAGGATGGCAAAGAAGGGAGAAGAGACTAGGTCGCTGCCTGATCTGGTGATCATTACCGGATTGAGTGGCTCGGGCATGAGTTCGGCAACAGATTCGCTCGAGGACCTCGGATATTTCTGTGTCGATAATCTGCCGCTCACGATGCTGTCGACCTTCGGTAGGCTACTGGTGCCCGCCGATCGCAGGAACCCATCCATTGAGAAGGCGGCGCTTGTCATCAACATTCGAGAGAGACAGTTTCTGTCGGAATTCTCGGCGGAACTTCAAAAACTTGAAGGAAAAGGGCTTGCCCCATTTATCGTCTTCTTTGAGGCCTCTGACGAAGTCCTCCAGCGACGTTTTTCCGAAACTCGAAGGCCGCACCCGGCTGACGGTGGCGACGGTCTTCTTGCTGCGATCCAAGCTGAGAGAACGGCTCTCGCTCACATCAGGGCGCAGTCTGACCTTGTGATCGATACGTCTGACCATACCGTCCATACCCTTCGGAGCTTGATCGTTCAGAAATTCAGTGGCTCAGACGAGGGCATGCCCTTGAAAGTCGAGGTAGTAAGTTTTGGGCACAAGTTCGGAAGCCCGCGGAGTCTGGATCTCCTGTTCGATGTTCGTCATTTGCCGAATCCGTACTTCGAACCTGGCTTGAAGGAGTTAAGCGGCGAAGACCCTAAGATCGTGGCTTACCTGCTGGAGCAGCCGGAGGTTGCGGAAACTATCGCGCGATTTGTTGATATGCTCGCCTACCTCCTACCGCGCTATCAACGAGAGGGAAAATCGTATCTGACAATTGGTATCGGCTGTACGGGCGGGCGGCATCGATCCGTAATGGTGGCAAACAGTGTAAGGAAGGAACTTCAGACCCGCGGTTTTGACGCCACTGTCAGCCACCGCGATATGGGAAAGTGAGGTAAGAAAGGATGAGCAGGATCGGAACAGTAGTGATCTCGCACGGGCAATTGGCCAATGAACTGCTTTCAGCGGCTGAGACTGTAGTTGGTGAACAGACCCACATTAAAGCGGTGTCGATCGACTGGCATGACGACGTGGAGACGTGTAAGAGCGAGATCGCACATGCGATCGAAGCCGTGTCGCAAGGGAAGGGCACAGTCCTCCTGACCGACATGTTTGGAGGTACTCCAACTAACATCGCAGCCATGTTTCTAAAGCCCGGTGAGGTCGAGATCGTTACCGGTGCGAGCCTGCCGATGGTGGTCAAGGCCGCGGTGACCGAAGATGACCTTCCCCTGCATGAGTTCGCCCAGAGGCTTGTCGAAGAGGGCAAGGATGCTATTTATCGGGCGGCCGATCTGCTTGAGCCGCAAAAGCTGCGGAAGGACGCATAACACAGCGTGAAATTTCAGAAGGTTGGGATCATAGGTGTTCCGCTGGGCTTCGGGGCCGGACAGACAGGCAGTGAGCTTGGCGTGAATGCGATGCGCCTGACCCGCTTTCGCGGTCTGAGTCTCTCTGAGCATATCGAGGGTCTGGGACTGGCAGTTCACGACCACGGCGACGTGCCGATAGTACTGCCAACGACTAGCGGTGACGGCGAGAACCCGAAGCACCTTGCCGAGATGCTCGCATCGAGCGCCAATATCGCAGATAGAGTGTCGAATGCTCTGGCCGCTGATGAGTTCCCGGTGATCTTGGGAGGCGACCATGCGATCGCTATTCCGACTTTTTCCGCCATTGCATCCCATTATCGCGAACGGGGAACTGAGATCGGCTTGATCTGGCTCGATGCCCACGCTGACATCAATACGCCAGAGACGTCGCCGTCGGGTAATATTCACGGTATGCCCCTCGCGACGCTATTGGGTCACGGCAACGCTCAGTTAACCGGCCTTCTGGGCTGGTTACCCAAGCTCAAGCCGAGCTTCCTATCTCACATCGGCGCGCGGGACGTTGATCCGGGCGAAAGGGCGTTCATCGAGAAGCTCGGCATCAGGCACCAGTTCTTTACGATGAGCGATATCGATAAACTTGGGATGGCGGCTTGCGTTGAGGACGCGATAAATATTGTCGCGCAGGCATCGGGAGGCTACTCGGTCACGTTTGACGTCGATATTATCGACCCACGGTTCGCGCCGGGTTCGGGCACGCTGGTCCGCGGCGGGACGACCTACCGCGAGGCCCATCTGGCGCTTGAAATAATCGCGGCGGATGGGCGGATGGTGTCCTTTGAGATCGTCGAGGTCAATCCGTTACTGGACCAATCAAATATTACAGTCGAATTGGGTTGCGAACTAATACTCTCAGCCCTCGGTAAGACGATCTTGTAGATCTATGAGCAAATACTTGGGTGTGATCTTTGGGGGTCGGTCCGGAGAGCATGAGATCGCTATCAGATCGGCAAAGACGGTGATCGAGAATGTCGATGCCGCTAAGTACGCTGTGGTACCCGTTTGCATTGAGCAGGATGGCCGCTGGATGAGCCCCGCAGAGTCTCTCAGGATGTTTCCCGAGAGTATCCAGGAGCATTTTAAGGCAACGTTTGGCGAGCCATCGGTTTCGCCCGTAGCATTGACGGGAGACACGCGTCCGCGGGGTCTGACAGTCCTCGACGATGGAGGGGCTGCGTTTCCGCTCGAAGTCATCTTTCCTGTTCTTCATGGAACATACGGCGAGGACGGCACGATACAGGGGCTGTTCGAGATGGCGGACATTCCGTACGTCGGCTGCGGCGTTCTGGCGAGCTCGTGCGGCATGGACAAGGCGTTCATGAAGACCCTGTTTCGCGACGCCGGGCTGCCGATCTGCGATTATGTGTGGTTCCTCCGCGACGAATGGGCCGGAAATCGCGAGGCGACGGTATCACGAGTTGAGGCGAAACTCGGTTACCCGTGCTTCGTAAAGCCCGCAAACCTCGGCTCATCCGTTGGCGTCTCAAGGGCCACTGACCGCGACAGCCTGGCCGCAGGCATCGAACTTGCCGCCGAGTACGACCGCAAAATCATTGTCGAAGAAGGCCTCGAAATGCGTGAGATCGAATGTGCTGTGATGGGCAACGACAAACCCGAGGCCAGTCTGCCCGGCGAATACATTATCCGAGATGACTCGAAGGCCTTTCTCGACTACACGGAGAAGTACGCGGGGACGGGAAACAACGAATTTGTTGTGCCGGCGCCGGTATCGGATGAGCTGTCAGCGAAGATCCGTGAGATGGCGGTTTTGGCATTCAAGGCCATTGACGGATCCGGACTCGGCCGTGTCGACTTCTTCCTAAGAACGGACAACGGGGCTCTCTTGGTCAACGAGATCAATACCATGCCCGGTCTGACCGACGCTTCAGGCTTTCCGAAGATGTGGGCGGGCAGCGGCAAGGGCTTTGCTCAGGTGATCGAAGAGTTGATCGAGCTTGCGCTCGCGCGCCATGCCGATAAGAGCAAGAACAGGACGAGTAGATGAACTAGTCGGGAATCGACCTACTGCCTCGGTGCATTGTAGCCCTTACGAGTTCGGATAGTAAGGCCCGGCTTGGAAACGCGAACCTCAACGGAACGCCATTTTCCGTCCTTGGTGTGATTCTTCGATTCGTAAGTGATCGTGTACTGTACGCCAAGTTCGCGGACAATATCTCTTAGTGCATCGCGCATAGCGATACCGTTCGGCGTTGCAATGAAGCGGCCGCCGGTCTTTTCTGCAAACCGCTTCAGGACGGCTTGATTTTGGATTCGCCCGGCCTGCGGGCCCGATTCCAGACCGGCCATATCGATCGTATAGACATTTGCGTCAACAGCCAGGGCAGCGTCCAGAGCTTTTGACGCGCTCCGGCGGCTCATTGTATCCTCGCCATCCGAGAGCACGATTATCGCCCGCCGTTTCTCAGGGCGGGTTTCGAGTGTTTTCGCCGCCATGTAGACCGCGTCATTAAGGACCGTCATTCCTTTGGCCTTTAGGTCGAAGACGCTTTCGCGAATGTCGCGGCTGTTAGAAAAATCCTGGATCAGTTCTACCTTCGAATGGAAGTGGTAGATGGAGCAGTTGTCGTCGGGACGAAGGCCATAAAGGAATTCGATTGCCGCCGAACGTGCTATACCGAGCCGGCTTTCCATACTGCCGGACGTGTCCATCAGAACTACTGCAGCGAAAGGCGTCTCCTCAGCGGTAAATGTTGCGATCGACTGTTCGGCCCCATCTTCGAAAATGTGGAACTGCTGTCTTCTCAGGCCACCGACAGCATTGCCATTCCGATCGGTGATGCTGGCATTGACGACCACGATCGAGGAATCGATCCGGATGACGTCGTCATTGTCAGATTGAGCCGAGGCTGCTCCGGCGACGAGGGCGAGGACCGCGACCGTAAGAAACTGTTTCATTCAGAAAGAGAAGCGCCGCTAATTTACGCCTTTTAGAAAACGAGTGACCCTGAGGATAATATTGGTGCTCTGGATGGCGGTCGCCGATATTGTAAAGCGTGACGTGCGTTTCAGGTCTGAGTGCAGGGATGCGGCGTTCCGGTTCAGAGACGCAACGGCATCGCTTGACGTAGTTGGCTGCGAGATATCCGCGGTGTCATCACCGCCGTCATCATCCGATCCGCCAAGTTCGCTGCGGATCTTCTTGACGAGCTTTTCAACTTCGGATAGCTTTGCTACGTCTTCGTTCGAAAACCGGCCGGTCAATGAATAGAGATCCTCGATCTCATTCGCAATACGCGCAGCGTCTTCACTTCGTTTAAGCATTTCGGCATACTCTTTCTTCTCGTGTTCGATACGCATTCTGTCGAGCGATTCACGTACCGATTTCGGCGGAATGTCGTCGCCGTTACGTTCACGAAATAGCGGTGGATTGGTTCCCTGTGCGTGGACCGCGGAAACGGCGATCGTCAGCAAGAAGAAAGACATAATTGCGAAAACTTTACGCATTTATTGAGTCTCCGTGTCCTGGACGGGCTCGACGGACTTTCCGGTCACATATTCCACGAGCTTTGCCAGAAACTCGTCTTCTGCGGCGCCGGAACTTCTCAGTGTCCGCCATTCCGATCCCAGTCCCGCTCCCGCTCGCCCCTCGATCTTGGCGTTCACGGCGACATTGTTCTGCACACCGTCGATCGATTGGATCTCGATGGTCAGCGTGTACTGGCCGCGCGTCCACGCGGAGTCCGGGTCATCGATCGCCGCATATCTTCGCAGTTCATTCGAAGCGACGACCGCTCCTCTCGCAAAAACGAATGGCTGCGTGACAATTATGCCGTCGCGAGGCCGTGATGAAACGTCGTCGACAACGATCTTCTGTTCCTTAAGTACCTCAACGACCGCTTCGATCAGGACGTCGCGCCTGCCGCCAAGCCGATATGGATTTGCCAGCTGGTCGCGGAGCTTGGTCTTCCCCTTGCCCCAGTCGAACGAACGTGTTGCGTCGGAGGACCTGGTCGTGACCTTGTTTCCGTCATCCTTAATGGTCTTTGTCTGTGAATCGACGCCCTTTTGAGCCTGCACGCCAAACGCCATTAGGAGGACGGGCAACACCGCCATCAGAATGAGCCTTGTTTGTGAGAAGCCAGTCATCCAATAAAAGAATACTGCAAAAGCGTAGATCTGCTGAAATATTTGATGAGGTTTATGCGTCTTCGGTTGTCGGACGCTGCTCACCCTGGAGCTCCCTGAGTATTGCGTACTTTAAGAATGCGTGGTGGGCCGCAAAACGCGCAATGGTATAACCGGTCAGACCGTCGAGGAAGCCCGCCTTTAATACGTATGATGATGCGAAGGCTAGCGGGCCGGCAAACAGCAGCCGTAGAGCCGAGCTGCGGCGGCCCGCCTCGAACATCTGACTGGCGGCAAGCGGTGCATAACGCTCGCCAATAAGCCGGTGATGCTCCTCTACTGAATCAACGGTATAGTGAAAAAGATCGCCCGCGAGGGTATCGACACTCGCACCCCGATCCATGATTACAGACTCGTGGACCAATGCGCCGTCCCATCGCCCCTTCTTTCTGTTGAAGAAGCGCAGCTGCCAATCGGGATACCAGCCAGAATGCTTCACAGGACGACCGGCGTAAAACGCCCGCCGAGCAAGACGATATCCATCAGTCACGATTGCTGAGGAGCTCTCCTTGACCTGCAGAAGCGAGTGCCGAAGCTCATCGGACACCTCTTCGTCGGCGTCGATGCTAAAGATCCAGTCGTTGGCGGCACGATCCACAGCGAACTGCTTCTGTCCCGAAAAGCCCCGCCACGGCTCTTCGATCAAAACGGCGCCGAGCGAGGAGACGATATCGCGCGTCCGATCGGTGCTCCCGGAGTCAACGACCAGCACCTCATCGGCCCAGGCCACGGACCGTATCGCTTTGCCGATCTTAGCCTCCTCATTACAGCAAATTATTACGGCCGAGATATCCATTTACCGTGAATTCTCTCAGAATCCTGATGAAAGCTGAAATATACCGATTCAGGACACGATCACTTGTTGAGGGGAACCGGTGAATCGACGACCACATTATTTGCGGAAAATGACGTTGCGGTCACACGCTGCAGTTCAGCGATCGCCTTATTATGGTCTGTCTCGGCCCGGATCTCAGAATTTCGAGCATTGGTCAGTGCATTCTCGCGCTGGAAAAGGAGGAATGTGGTCGATTTGCCGGCGTCGTAAAGTTTCCGTTCGCCGTCGAGTTGGATCTCAGCGTTCTCGCGAGCGACGCGGGCCTTAAGTACACGCTGGCGCGTAGTTTCGACGGCCTGGACGGCGTCCCTGACCTCGATAATTATGGCTTGTTCCTGTCCGCGCGTCTGAGCGGCGATCTGCTCCTGTTTCACCCGAGCTCCATCCAGGTCGGCCTTGGCGGTGCGATTGCGAAACGGGAACGACAATGTGACGCCAACCGAAAGATTCGGAGCATCTGAGCGGAAGATATTCGCAAGGGAGCGCTTGAAGCTGCCGAATAGAAATGACGGTGACGGTGGCACGACGACCAACGGATTCGTGAGGACCGGCAGGCCAAGTGCCGTCCGCGTCGCATTAAGTTGGCTAAAGAGGAAAATGTCCTGCTGCGACGTCAATACGTTCGTCGTGAAGCCCGCGTTCGACCCGCTGCGGGCGAGCCCATCCAGCGAAAATGTAGTGTTCAGGTCGATCTGAGGCTTCGTCTGGTTTTTGTAGAACGAGATATCGATCTGATTCATCTCGCTCGCTATCTTGAGGCCGCGTAGATCAAATCGATTGTCCATCGCGTCCTTTAAGGCGGCGTCCAGCATCACCGGATCGGTGCTGAACGCGGGCCTGTCGGTCGGGACAAACGTCTGAGACCACTCGTTTGACAGCGGATCACGCAGGATCAGGCCCTTTAGGGTGTTCTCGGTGGTGGCAACTTGTTGGGTCGCGACAAGGAGTTCACCCTCACGCGTCGCAAGCTCCGTCGCAACCTCTGCCCGTTCGAGCGGAGCAGCGGCACCGGCAGCTATCCGGATCTCGACCTGCCGCAGGTTCTCGCGAGCAAGGTCAACATTCGCCACCTGATTCTGCTGATTTCGTAACGCAAACACGAGATCCCAATACGTCGTCTGAACCTGCGTTATTGTATCGGTTGCCAGCGTCCTAAAGGTCGCATCCGTTTGCTCAAGCCGCTTCTTCGCGATGAGTATCGATTGTCGCTTACTATCAATTTTAAAATTTCGCGCGAGAGGCTGCGTGTAGGTGACGCCGAGCGAACTGGTATAGATGGCGCTGTTACCTCCACCGGTTACCTGCCCGGAACTTACCTGGGCCTGTGCAAACGCATTTTCGGTCCGTTGATTATTGAAGAAGACCTGATAATTGCCGCCGCTGGGGCGAATGAACTGAAAAACATTTGAGTTTATGCGAAAGTCGCGGGTGGCAGGGTTGCCGGTTGTCGAATTTCGCGAAAAATTTGGGGACAGCGTGAAGATCGGATCGTAGATGCCGAGGAGCGATATTATCTGCGTCTCCTGAAACCGGACATCGCCACGAGACACCTCGATGGCGTTGTTCTTTTCGAGTGCCCGTTTGATCGCATCCTGCAAGGTCAAAGGGATCGGCTGTGCGGTTTGGACGCCCACGCGGACAAGCGGAGACACGTTTTCGCGATCGAGCCGCCGAATCGCCACAACCCGATTCGTTGTATCGACTTTTGCCGACTGGCCATCCACCGCGCCAGCCTGCACTACGCCTTGGGCCACAGCGGCTGAGGCTGCAAAGAGCACCGCCAATACGGCTTTCGGTGGAAAAAATAGACAGTTTGGCGATAGGTTCATTCTGGTCTCGTCAAATTACTGCTGCAAAAAACTCAAACCGCTACTACGACGCGAAAAATCGGTTTGTTTCAGTTATCTCTCCGCCTGCAAGGATGTCCGTTTTTGAATGTCTCCGGCTTTTGCGGTATCCTTAAAGCTTTAATATATGCACGTTGGGGGAGGAATTTTCAAATAGTGGGTATCAAAGTTGGCATTAATGGGTTTGGACGTATCGGGCGCAACGTCATGCGGTCGTGTCTCGGTGATAAAGACATTGACTTCGTAGCCGTAAACGACCTGACGGATACAAAAACGCTCGCGCACCTGCTGAAATATGACTCGGTGATGGGCAATCTCGACCATGCGATCAGCGCCGGTGAGGGAGCTATCACGGTCGAGGGTGACACGTTCAAGGTCTTCTCGGAGAAAGACCCTGCGGCCATCGACTGGGAATCTGTCGGTGCCGAAGTCGTTATCGAATCGACGGGAAGATTCACCAAGGCGGAGGACGCAGGCAAACACCTGCGCGGCAGCGTCAAAAAAGTGATCATCTCAGCTCCCGCAAAGGGTGAGGATATCACGATAGTCCTTGGCGTAAACGAGAACGCATACGACAGTGCGAATCATCACATCATCTCGAATGCGTCCTGTACAACTAACTGTCTCGCCCCGGTCGCCAAGGTGATCCACGAGAAATTCGGCATCAAGAACGCGTTGATGAATACGATCCACAGTTATACGAACGATCAACAACTGCTCGACCTGCCGCACAAGGACCTCCGTCGGGCCCGTGCAGCGGCGTTGTCGATGATCCCAACCTCAACCGGTGCCGCCAAGGCGATCGCGCTCGTGATCCCCGAACTGAAGGGTAAATTCGATGGCATTTCTGTCCGTGTGCCAACTCCGAATGTGTCGCTGGTCGATGTTGTCATCAATGTTGAAAACGAAACCTCGACTGAGGAAGTAAACCAAGCGCTGAAAGACGCCGCGAATGAACACCTTGAAGGCATTCTGGAGTTTTGCGAAGAGCCGCTGGTGTCGATGGATTTCAAGGGAAACCCCAATTCATCGATCGTTGATGCGGAGAATACTAAGGTCATTGATGGGACGTGCGTAAAGATCCTGTCATGGTACGACAATGAGTGGGGCTACTCTTGCCGCGTCCGTGATCTGGTTAAATACATTGCGGCCAAAGGGCTATAAGGAACACCGATGAGAAAGCATCTCGGCAATCTTGGCCTGGTCAGTGTGTTGCTCGTCGCCCTGGGCTGCAACTGCGGCGATAAGCTGAAGGAGCTAGCGAACAAGGATGATTCCACCCCGCGGCCGACATCGTCGCCTGGCTCGATTAATGCGCCGGTCAGCAAGAAGGGTGAGTACGAACTCACGATGGACAAATACAACCAGCTCAAGGTCGGGATGGCCCGTTCCGAGGTCGAGAGTATTCTAGGCGGCAAGGGAACGGAGATCAGCAGCTCGAAGGGTGGCGGTATGCGGTTCTCGGTCAACAAATGGGAGGGCGACAACTTCAAGTCGATCATTCTCTCCTTCCGCAACGACAAGATCATGACGAGAGCGCAGGTCGGATTGGATAAATAGCCGACGGTCTGCCGGGGCAGTCCTTAGTATTCGCCGATGAAGAAGAAAACGATCCGAGACATTGATCTCGCAGGAAAACGTGTATTTATCCGGGTTGATTTTAACGTCCCGGTGAAGGACGGCGTGGTCGCCGACGATACGCGTATTCGGGCGGCTCTGCCGACGATCCGATATGCGATCGATCACGGGGCAAAGGTGATACTGGCGTCGCATCTGGGGCGCCCGATCAAGGACAAGAAAAAGGCTGTGGAGAAAGGGCTGCCGTATGATGCTGCGAAATACACCCTGCGGCCCGTCTTCGACTACCTGTCGAAAGTAGATGGCCTCAGCATCGCCTTTGCAAACGATTGTGTAGGGGAATCGGTTGCCGAAATGGTGGCTGCCTTGCAGATCGGTGAGGTCCTGCTATTAGAGAATCTCCGTCTCCACGCCGAAGAGGAGAAGAACGATCCTACTTTTGCAAAGCAGTTGGCAGGACTTTGCGACGTGTACGTCAATGATGCCTTTGGAACGGCTCACCGGGCCCATGCCTCGACAGAGGGCATCACGCATAACGTTGAGGATTCGGTCGCAGGCCTGCTAATGGAGAAGGAACTGAATTTTCTTGGGAAGGCTCTCAACGACCCCGATCGGCCCTTTGTCGCAATCCTCGGAGGTGCGAAGGTCTCCGACAAGATACCGGTCATCGAATCGCTCATCGAACGTCGCGTTAACAAGCTTCTGGTCGGCGGAGCGATGGCTTACACGTTCTTCAAGGCGCAGGGCTTCACAGTCGGCAAATCGCTCGTCGAGGACGATATGATGCCGACCGCGCTCGGGATCGAGGAGAAAGCGAAGGCCCTGGGAGTGGAATTGCTGCTGCCAACGGATCATCAGGTAGTTGACAGCTACGATCCGCTCAATTCGCGAAAGACGATCCCGATCGAATTTACGAACACTGGCCTCGTCGGCCTGGACATAGGCGTCGAGACAGCCGCGCGATTTGCCGAGGCCCTCGATGGTGCTAAGACCATCGTCTGGAATGGGCCAATGGGAATGTTTGAAGAGAAGCCGTTTGACGAGGGAACGATTGCGGTCGCAAATGCGGTCGCTGACGCCACCGATCGAGGCGCGATCTCAATAGTTGGCGGTGGCGATTCCGTCGCTGCAGTCAATCAAGCCGGTCTCCGAGACCGAATCTCGCACATTTCGACGGGCGGCGGAGCGACGCTCGAGTTCCTTGCGGGCGATGTGCTGCCCGGAGTCGCCGCTCTCGACGATTAGCTCCTGATGGGGACTCTGGTCGACTGTGATAGGGCAATCTAATGAATACTTTCTTAGTGGAGGCAAAGAACGCCGCTCAGATAATGGCAGGAATGCTCCTCGCGGCTTTCGGGTTGAAAGGGTTCCTCCTATCGAGCGGCTTTATTGACGGTGGGGTGACAGGCGTCTCGATGCTTGTTGCCGCGCTTAGTCCTGTTCCGCTCCCTGTGCTTATCGCGGTGATCAACCTGCCCTTTGTTTTGATCGGCTATCGGCAGATCGGCCCGCGGTTTGCCGTTAAAAGCGCTGTTGGGATCATCGGCCTGTCGCTTAGTCTTGCGTTTATTTCCTTTCCGGATGTTACTCCGGATAAGGTGTTAACCTCGGTCTTCGGCGGCTTGTCTATAGGGGCTGGTATCGGCCTGGCGATCAGGGGAGGAGCTGTGCTCGACGGAACCGAGATCGCCGCTCTCCTTATCAGCCGAAGAAGCTATCTCGTGAACGTCAGCGACGTCATATTGATACTGAATGTCCTTATCTTCAGTACAGCGGCGATCTTCCTCGGGGCCGAGGCCGCAATGTACTCTATCTTGACCTACGTTGCGGCCACTAAGTCTATCGAGTTTCTGCTTCATGGATTCGAGGAGTACACGGCCCTTACGATAATTTCGCCCCACGGGCCGGAGATCCGTGAGACCATTACAAGTCAGCTCCATCGCGGCGTTACCGTGCTCCGGGGTAGTGGCGGTATGGGCAGCACCGGTAGAGTTGAAGAAGATCGTGAGATATTATACTGCGTCGTTACGCGGCTCGAGATCGGAGCCGTCAAGAGCGCAGTTACATCGGTCGACCCGCAGGCATTCATTACGACTCATGCCCTCTCGGATGTCGATGGAGGCCTGATCAAACGACCCATATTACATTAGTTGCTCAAGCTACTTACCTATGAGAAAACCGGTGATCGCGGGGAATTGGAAGATGTTCAAGCTGCTCAACGAGGCCGTCGATACGGCGTTGACGCTCAAAACGCTTGTTGCGAACTCGGGCCATTGCGACATTGTGATAGCACCGGTGTCTACCGCTCTTAAGGCCGTCAGCGACCGACTCGAAGGGGCGAACATTGCATTGGCCGCGCAGAACTGCGCGGCTCAAAATGAGTTCGGGCCCCATACCGGCGAGGTGACGCCCGGCATGCTGAAGGATGCGGGTTGCCGGTATGTGATCATCGGGCACAGTGAGCGGCGGCAGTTTTACGGTGAGACGGATGATTCGGTCAACCGCAAGGCAAAAGCGGCGCTCGCTGGGGGCTTGCTCGCAATAGTATGCGTTGGCGAGACGCTCGAGCAGAGGGAAGCCGGCAACGCAAATTCGGTCATCGATATACAACTGGCCTGCGGCCTCAATGGTTTGACAGTGGCGGATATGGAACGTATCATTATCGCTTACGAGCCTGTCTGGGCGATCGGAACGGGTAAAACCGCGACGCCTGAACAGGCTCAAGAAATGCACGGGCACATTCGCGCGTGTCTTGAAAAAGCGCATGGCAAAAGCGTTTCCGAGAGCGTTCGCATCCTTTATGGCGGGTCGGTCAAGCCGGATAATATATCCGAGTTAATGCAGCAGCCGGACGTTGATGGCGCATTGGTCGGTGGGGCGAGCCTCGAAGCCGCGAGTTTTGCAAAAATAGTGAACTACCTTGGGTGACCGTTTTCGGGGTTCACTGTTCACGATTAAGATGGTTTATTTTTTGTACGGTGTCTTTTTTCTTTCTTGTCTGCTGTTAGTGGCGGCAGTATTGCTGCAGCCGGGCAAGACCGATGCGGGGGCTCTGTTTACCAGCAACGTATCGAGTTCCGCATTTGCACCGCGTGGTACTACCACTGTGCTCTCGAAGGTGACGATCGTAGCGGCGTGCGTCTTTATGGTATCAGCGCTGTTACTGTCGATGCCTGCCCTCACGGGAAACACATCAGTTCTTTCGAGCAATCCTGAAGCTCCCGCCGAGGCCAATACGAATGCGAACACAGCGGACTCGAATTCGAATGCCAATGCCGCAGCGACGGACGCCAACGCCAACGCGAACCCTGCTGCGACTGATGCGAACGCTAATTCGAACGTAGCAGATGCCGGAAACGCAAATACTGCGGCTCCGGCGGGCAATGTCCCTCCGGCAGATTCCGAGGCACCGGCAAACAAGTAGTTCTTTGACCTTCTAAGCTCAGGTGGCGTAATTGGTAGCCGCGCACGTTTGAGGGGCGTGTGGAGAAATCCGTGCGAGTTCGAGTCTCGCCCTGAGCACCATTCTCTTAGAGCTTTCTACTTTGATCGTTCTGTCTGATCGCCCGCTCGATGTAGTCCTGTGGGCGGTCGACGATCTTATAGGCGAGAGCGCGGATGGACGAGGCGTCGGCCTCATAGGCCGCGATCTCAGCGGTGTCTAGCTTGACCCTGATCGTGAAGATCGCGACGGTACCGCACACGGCCTCAAGGAATAACTCACCAGTCTCGGTATCGCGCTCCAACGAGTAGAACCAATTATCTTCCTCGAGCAGCTCAAGCATTTTTATCAGAAAAGGCCGAGCTTGATCCGCAGGTATTTCTTTGGGTTCTTTCTGAAGTCATCCAGCAGTTTTGTCCCTTCGCCTGTAAACGTCGCCACATTATTGGCTGTCTGATTGAAACTGTTGTAGAGCGTTTCGTCAGTTACTAGGCGCCCGATGGTACCTTTGCCGGCCTGAGCGTTGGCGATCAGGGAATCGATCCTGGTGGATGCGGAACCAAGCTTGCTGACGGCCTCTTTCAGATCAGTATAAAACTGCTCATCGCGAAATATCTTACCCGCCGTGCCGCGGCCCTCGCGTATGTCGGAGGTAATTAACTTTACGTCGTCTGCTATCGACGATATCTTCTCGGCCGAACGCCGGAGTTCCCCTATCGCGGCACGCGTGTCGGCGTAAAGAGCTTCGTCCTTCACAAACTTGCCCGCCGTACCTCGGCCGGCCTCAATGTCACCGGATATCGACTCAAGCTGACGGATCGTGCGATTGAGGCTGTCGTAGAGTTCGGGATCGTTGACGAGCTTTCCAGCCGTCCCCTCGCCTCGGTTGATGCGGTCTATTGTAGTTTGAAGCCGGGCCATGGTCTGTTTTGTTTCGGCGACGGCCCCGTCGAGATTTTCATACAGCGTTTCGTCATTTACGACACGACCAAGGGTCCCCTCGCCGTTATTTGCCTTATCAAGGATCTCATTGGCCGGCCCGGCAAGTTTATTGATCTTCGCAAAAAGGTCACTCCCGGTAGCGGTGAGTTGGTTTAGCGAAACTTCGGCCTTGGAAGGAAGCAGGCCGTTGGGCTCGATTGCTGTGCCCTTTGAGGTGCCGGGAGTGATATTGATCATCTTGTCGTTGCCCAGAACGGAGGTGGCCACGAGGTTCGCCGTCGAGTCTGACCGGATCAGCTCGCTCATCGGCTTGCCATCGAAGGTTTCCACAACCGTGAACGAGGCTTCAATTCGCTCGCCTCCGGCCGTATCAGGCGGAAGGAAACGAACGTCCCTGACCTTGCCGACCGAAACGCCCGCGAGCTGGACGTCGGATCCCTCGTGAAGTCCGTCGGCACTGACAAAGCGAGCCTTCAGGTTCATCTTCCTCTCAAACGGGTTGAAACTCCCACTCGAGTTCAAGATAAGAAACCCGGTCAATAGGAGGGCGGCCAGCATAAAGATGCCAACCTTGAGTTCACTGAGTCTTAGATTCTGCTGACGGCTCGCCATAACGGGCTATTTGATACGGAGAAATCTCCTGATATATGGGTCCGGACTGTTCCTTAACTCATCCTCGCGGCCGCTGAAAATGATACGGCCCTCACGGAGCATCATCACCTCAGTATTTAGCGGGCACCAGGTCGAACCTTCGACCTCAAAACCAACATTCCCTTGATCCGTGAGGACGGCATATTCTCCCGTAAGATATTCAAGGTTGCTCATCTCATGAGTTACAAATATCGATGATACATCTTCTATATCACGAAGCTTAATCGCAAGTTCGCAGATCGTCCTTGACGTCGGCGGATCGAGTCCTGCGGTAGGTTCATCAAACAGAATAACGCTCGGATCACCGATCAACGCCCTTGCTATGCCGACACGCCGTCGCATGCCGCCGGACAATTCAGACGGCATTTTATCGATCGCGTCCTCCAGGTCTACGAAGCGGAGCATGCGTTCTACCTCATCGGCCACCTCTGCCTCATCGACGCCGGCCTCATGCAGGCGATAGGCGACGTTGTCATAGACGGACAGGGAATCAAAAAGGGCACCCTCTTGAAAGACCATACCGATCTTCTTGCGCACCTCCACGAGATCCATATCGTCTAGTGCAGAAACATCAACACCGTCCACAATTATGCTGCCAGCGTCCGGCTTGATAAGCCCGAGAATGAGATTGATAACGGTCGACTTGCCTGTGCCGGAGCCGCCCAGGACGATTTTTGTCTCGCCGCGCCGGACGGAGAAGGAGACATCGTCAAGGATTACCTGGTCGTCAAACGCGAGATCGACGTTACGAAACTCGATAGCGGGCCTAATGTCGACTGATGTATCCATAGATCCCGGGCTAGAATACCGTTCCGCTCAGGCTCGCCTGAAGCAGCTTAGAGAGAAAGAAGTCCGCGATTATCACATTGATCGAGGATGCGACAACAGCCTGGGTAGTCGATTCTCCGACACCGACCGTGCCGCCTTTCGTTGTGAGGCCTTTATGACAGGAGATCACGCCAATGATCAGGCCAAAACATATTGGCTTTACCATGCCCGCGATGAGATCGTCCATCTGGGTTCCCGTCCGGACCGACGATATGTAAAGGTTGATGTCGAGGCCGTGAAGTTGTTTCGCAACGACGCCTCCGCCGACCATCCCGAATACGTCCGCTGAGATGGTCAAGAGCGGCAGCGTGACCACGAGTGCGGCCACGCGCGGTGTCACAAGCCGACGGATTGGCGAGGTTCCAAGCGCGCGCATGGCGTCGATCTGCTGAGAAACTACCATCGCACCCAGTTCCGCAGAGATCGCCGACCCGACCCGTCCGGCCACGATCAGCGCTGTAAGGACTGGCCCGAGTTCGCGTATCAGCGATGTCGCGATCCCTTGGCCGGTATTGCTTTGCGCCCCGTAATACTCGAGCGTTGGGTACATTTGTAGTATCAGGACGCCGCCGGTAAAGAAGCCGGTCAACAGGACTATGCCGAGCGAACCGACTCCGATCTTGTTCATCTGGATGACGAGTTCGTCAAGATAGCGGGGCCCGCTCCTGATACCCTTCAGCATGCGCCACATCAGGTCACAGACCTGTTGTAACTCGAAGAGGAACCGCGAGAAGAAATTCATTTGTGAGACCGAACTCTGGACGTTGGTGAGATTATAGCCTTAGGTCTCGGAAACAAAAAGGCCGCCCCCGGGGGCGGCCATCAGTAAATGTTGCGATTCCTAAGGTTTGGGCTTATGCACGACGGGCAAGGCAGGGTCTCTAACGTCAGGGTGCGGAGCCTCACTGTCCGGGGAAGTTCGTTCCGACCCGTCGCCAGCCTGCTCGCGCACTCGGTCAAATCGCGACCGCAGCTCGCGGAACCTGACAAGCTGTTCCGCCGTCAACAGACGCCTAACTGCGAGTTCATCCATCGACCGGAGCCGGATGAGATCGGCCTGCGCAAGCTGCACGTCCCGGAGCCTTGTCCTCACGTCTTCTTCGTTGACCTCGTCTGCATAGATCGCCGTATCGAGGAGGCGATTTGCCTCGCGAAAACGCATCTGTGCCGCGCGGATCAAGGGCCTCCTGGCTGCATTCATGCGCCGAACCCGCTGTATCTGCTCGCGCGAGAGGCCCAGTTGCTTAAGCAAATTAAACCGAGGGTCCTGTGGCCTTTCGGAAATCGGGTGCTCCCTATGCCGGCCATCGTCGGGCGTCTCCTGAGCAGACACACAGAGCGAACTGATAGCGAGGATCAACGCGAAAAGGAAATACCTAAAGCACAAGCTACATTGCATATCTCTATCCGCCTACCTCCTCAAACAGGTCAGCTAATCGCAGAGATTCGTCTTCAAGCTCGACGTCGTTACTGAGAACCGGAGCCCTGCGGGCCTGTCTCAACTGCTCATCTGCTCTTATAGCCCGGACCGGGGCCGACGGCTTGCTTGCCGTCGCTGTTCTCGTGACAGATGTCCTGATTGGCCGGAGCGGTTGGCCGCGACTTGGCCGAGCCTCGGTATCGTCGTCAATATCAACTTGCGGAAGAGACGCCGTGGTCACTGCTTGCGCCGGTGTCGTGCCTATCGCGGGGACAACAGCATTCGATGCAATCTGCTCTTCGGCTGAACGGAAAAAGCTGACCGCAAACAACGCCAGCAACAGCAGCACCGCCGTTGCACCCCCAAAAGCGAAGGAAGGGCGTGTGAAGATGGCGGCAAGCTGACCAAGGACACCGACCCTCTCGGGTGCACCACTCGGGACAACAAAGTGTGGCGTCGCCAACGGAACGAATTCCTCCTTGTGCCATTCATAAACGGAAAATCGGGCGTCCGCAACAGCCGCGAATTCATCAGTGCATGACGAACATTCAGCCAGATGCGTCTCGAACACGATCGCGTTGTTCTCCGCCATCTCCTGATACAGGTATGGCACGATGCTCTCGGCGTGCTGACACAATGAATTGTGTATCTTCTTTCTCATCGTCAAACGACCTCCACGGGCGTTCGCTCTAATCTCATCTTTAGCTGTTTCAGGGCAGTATAGAGCCGACTTTTGACCGTGCTCAGCGGCAATTCGAGCGTGTCGGAAATCTCCTGAAACGTCATTTCCTCAAATTCCTTCATCACTATCACCTGTCGAAGCTCGCTCGGCAATGCCGTCACGGCCTGTCGCACCACGCGGAGCCGTTCGCCCTGCTCCGCCTCGTTCGCAGGCGAATATCGCGAGGCCGCGACAAATACTCTTTCCTCGGCACCGTCCTCGTCGTCGAAAAAGTCCTCGGCCCGCGTCTTTTGCCGGCGTTTGATCGTCAGGCATTGGTTGACCGCGATTCGGTGGAGCCACGACGACACGCGGGCCTCGCCGCGAAAGTTTTTAAGGTTTTTATAGGCCGCAATAAAGGCCTCCTGTGCAGCATCGCGGGCGTCGTCCTCACGGCCGAGCATACCGAAGCAGAGAGCGAAGATCTTTCGCTCCCACCGCCTCATTAATTCGCCAAACGCCTCCGGCTTCTCGCTCACCGAGAGCGTGACGAGCTGTTCATCCGTCAGGTCAACAAACATTTCCCGTCGTGATAATAGCTCAAACAGCACCGAATGCGAACCTTTACGCATTCAGTTAGTTAGACGCTCCGAACTGCGAAAAAGTCTTATTTGCTGATCTCTAGTCTGGTTTCTTTACTCGCGGCTTGCCGCTCTATTTGCTGAAAAGTTTACTTTTCCGTGTCGTCCTCAATATCTTTGCGGCTTGCCGCCGCTAAAGGTACGGCGGCGGCAAGCCGCATATCAATAGTAGCTTTCCGGAAAGGCAAGCCTTTCCGCAAATAGACGGGCAAGCCCGAGGAGGTTTATCATTCTTCAATGCCAGCGGAAACCAAACCTATAATTCCGTTCGAAACCTTCGCCGCCGCCGACATCCGCCTCGGCCGTATCATTGCGGTCGAGAGGGCGGAGAATGCGGTCAAGCCGTCGTACAAACTGACCGTTGACTTCGGCAAATACGGCATTAGAACGTCGGTCGCGCGGTTTACGCATCACGCCGCCGAGGAACTGACAGGCAAACAAGTATTCGGCGTGCTCAATTTCGAGCCGCGTGAGGTTGGCGGGATCGTTTCGGAATTCCTGACGCTCGGCGTGCAGGTGCCAAAGGCAGACAGCGGCGACGCGACGCCGGTCACGCCGTTGATCGAAGTAAAGCTCGGCAGCAAACTCTTCTGACCTATGGACGCAAAACGCGAGATGTTGTGACGCGTTGGCCTGGCCGGCGAAGAATGGTGCCACCGACACGGAACACCTAGTAAGCCCGCGCAAATACCACACGCTTTGCCGATTCCTTGCCGGAATAGACGCATTTGCCGGATTCCATTATGGACGTTAGCGGGACGCAGCGGATGGTGGCTTTGGTTTCGGTTTTGATGGCCTCTTCGGTCTCGGGGGTGCCGTCCCAGTGGGCCATGAGGAAGCCGCCGCGCTCGATTCTGTCTTTGAATTCGTCCCAGGTGTCCACGTTGAAGGTGTTTTCCTCGCGAAATGCGCGGGCCTTGTTGTAGATGTTCGCCTGAATGTCGTCGAGCAGGCTCGCGACGCGGGACGCGATGCCCTCGAGCGGCTGCGATTCTTTTGTCAGCGTGTCACGGCGGGCGACCTCGACGGTCCCGGCCTCGAGATCGCGCATGCCGATGCCGAGGCGGACGGGAACGCCTTTTAGTTCGTATTCGGCAAACTTCCAGCCCGAACGCTGATTGTCGCTGTCGTCGTACTTTACGGAGATGCCGGCGGCCTTTAGCTCGGCAACGATCGGAACGACCTTTTCCGTGATGGCGGCGAGGTCCTCGGGCGTCTTGTAGATCGGGATGACGACGACCTGAATGGGCGCGAGCCTCGGCGGCAGGACAAGGCCCTGATCATCCGAGTGAGCCATTATCAACGCGCCCATCAGCCGCGTCGAAACGCCCCAACTCGTCGCCCACGGATACTCGAGCTGGTTCTCTTTATTGACGAACTGCACTTCAAAACCGCGAGCAAAATTCTGCCCGAGGAAATGCGACGTCCCGCACTGCAGCGCCTTCCCGTCCTGCATCAGCCCCTCGATGCAATAGGTCTCTTCCGCGCCCGCAAAGCGTTCGTTAGGCGTCTTTACGCCCTGAACAACGGGCACGGCCATCCAATTCTCGGCAAAGTTCGCGTAAACGCCGAGCATTCGTTCGGTCTCCTCGACGGCCTCCTGCTCGGTCGCGTGCGCCGTATGGCCCTCTTGCCAGAGAAACTCGGCGGTGCGCAGGAAAATACGCGTGCGCATCTCCCAACGGACGACATTCGCCCACTGATTAACGAGAATAGGCAGGTCACGCCACGACTGTATCCAGCCTTTGTAGGCGTTCCAGATCACGGCCTCGGACGTCGGGCGGATGACAAGCTCTTCCTCGAGCTTGGCATTAGGATCGACCATCAAACCGCCTTTCGGGTCGGCTTTGAGGCGATAATGCGTGACGACCGCGCACTCTTTGGCAAAACCCTCAGCGTGCTCCTCTTCTTTTTCCAGAAAGGACTTCGGCACAAAGAGCGGGAAATAGGCGTTCACGTGGCCCGTCTCTTTGAACATATCGTCCAACGCCCGCTGCATCTTTTCCCAGATCGCGTAACCGTATGGTTTGATCACCATACACCCGCGCACGGCACTGTTCTCAGCCAGATCGGCCCGCTTGACGATCTCGTTATACCATTCGGAATAATTCTCGGCTCTTTTCGGAAGTCCTTTGCTCATAAAAATGATTCACCACAGAGGCACAGTGGACACTGAGGCGAAGAGATGATGATAAGGCATTGGGTAAGAAACTAACAATTACGGCCTAAGCAAGATGTTCAAGATTCGTTTGCTGCTTGCGGCTCGCCGCCCTATTTGCGGAGCAGCTCGCTGCTCCGACAACGAGAATTACGATTTGCGGCTTGCCGCCGCCTGGCGTTTCGGCGGCGGCAAGCCGCAGAAAACCTTACCAGGTCCCGGAGCAGCAAGCTGCTCCGCAAATAGAGCGGCAAGCCGCTACACTTTTGGGATCGGTATGCTATCATCCCGCCTTTATGAGTGAATTCTCTCTGGACTTCCAGGACACCGCGACGGCGTTTGCCGATAAGACCGATTCACAGCTAAAAGAGAAGCACCGGCTGCTCAAGGTCCTCAACTCGCCAACCCTCAACTCGATCGGCACCAAGGCCGCGAAATTCGCTCTGTCGATCGGGCTGCCGGTCGAAGGCATGATCAAATCGACGATCTTCGAGCAATTCTGCGGCGGCGAAACGATCGCGGAATGTGATCTTGTTATCAAGAAGTTGGGCGACGCTCGTATCGGTACGATCCTTGATTATTCCGTTGAGGGAAAGGCTACCGAGGAAGATTTTGACCGAACGCGGGACGAGATAATCCGGACTATCGAGCGTGCTAAAAATGACGGGAACATCCCGTTCTCGGTCTTTAAGGTCACCGGCATCGCCCCGCTTGGAACTCTTGAGCGAATGAGCGCACGCAAAAAATTGGATGCCAAGGGCCAGGCAAAATGCGAGCGGATCACTAAGCGTATAGCCGACATCTGCGATGCGGCATACCAAGCGCAGCAGCCGCTCTTTATCGACGCCGAGGACTCGTGGATACAGGACGCCATCGATCGGATCGTCACAGAGATGATGGAACGGTACAATCGCGAGCGGCCGTTCATCTATAACACTCTACAGATGTATCGGACCGACCGCCTGCAGCATCTGAAGGATGCCAGACGCCAGGCGAAGGCCGATGGCTACTTTTATGCCGTAAAACTCGTTCGCGGCGCATATATGGAAAAAGAACGCGAACGCGCGGTCGAGATGGGCTATCCGTCACCGATCCACGAGACGAAAGCTGATACCGATGCCGATTTTGACGCCGCGCTCGACTATTGCATGCGCCATTACGAGGACATGGCGTTTGTGAACGCAACCCACAACGAGACAAGTGCTCTGCATTTGGCACGCCTAATGCACGACGCCGGCGTCGCGCCGGATCACCCGCACATACACTTTTCGCAGCTTTATGGAATGGGCGACGGCATTTCGTACGTGTTAGCTAAGCATGGCTACAACGTCTCAAAATATGTTCCCTACGGCCCGGTTCATGACGCCGTGCCATATTTGATCCGCCGAGCAGAGGAAAACACCGCAACCGCAGGCCAGGTGAGCAGGGAACTTGAGATGGTGAGGCGTGAACTCGCCCGGCGCGGTCTAGCGTAGGCCCAACAGCAGGCGAATGGAGCGTTCGTGGACCGTGCGGTCAGGGTCGTTTCGCCATTCGTCGAAGGGACGTTTCTCAGCATCGGTGAGCGCGACATTGCACAGCTTCGCCACTTGTGTGCACGAAAATGCCCGATCGGTCAAGGCGAGGTGTGGAGCGGAGACATCGAGCTTTTCAGGCGTTGCCGTTGCTGTCTCGGCGGCTGCCACATCGGGAAAGAAATCGGAGTAAGCTGCCAGATGCCAGATGCATGCCTCACCATCATCGCGGGCAAGAACGCGCAGCAGGGCGAAGCCGGCTTCGAGCTGAAAGATAAGAAAATCACCTGAACCAAAGTCCTGCGGCATAGGGGGAGATTAGCACAGCAGGCCTGCGACGCGTTAGAATCGACCCAATGAAGGCCAGCCTTGACCCGCAAGCCCTACTCGACATCGCCATCGAAGAAGCCCGCCTCGGCGCCGCCGAGGGCGGCATCCCCATCGGCGCGGCGTTGTTCGACGGCGACGGCAATCTGCTCGGCCGCGGCCATAACCGCCGTGTGCAGGAGGACGACCCGTGTATCCACGGTGAGACCGACGCTTTTCGCAAAGCCGGCCGCCAACGCCGCTACCGTGACACAATAATGGCCACAACACTCGCCCCGTGCTGGTACTGCAGCGGGCTAGTCCGACAGTTCGGCATCGGCACGGTGATCGTCGGTGAATCTTCTACCTTCTACGGCGGCATTGACTGGCTCCGTGAGAATGGCGTTGAGGTGATAGATCTGGCTAGTGGTGATTGCAAAGGGCTGCTGGGCCAATTCATTCGCGAACATCCGGACGTCTGGAATGAGGACATTGGAGAATAGGCTTCCTTCGAATGAGCAGATATACCACCCCAGAAGTAGCCGTTCGGTGCATTAGCTCCGGCGATCGCGTGTTTATCCACAGTGTCGCCGCCGCACCACAGCATCTGATCCGGGCGATGACCGCGAGGGCACCGGAATTGAGGAATGTCGAGATCGTTCACCTGCACACTGAGGGTGAAGCTCCGTATGCGGCGGCCGACATGGCGGAGAGCTTCCACGTCAATGCATTCTTTGTCGGCGGCAATGTACGCAAGGCGTTGCTGGAGGGCCATGCGGATTATGTGCCGGTATTTTTGTCGGAGGTGCCGAACCTGTTTCGCCGCGGCATTCTCCCGCTTGACGTCGCCTTATTGCATGTTTCCCCACCGGACCAGCACGGATTTTGCACGCTCGGTGTTTCGATAGACGTGGCGCGGGCGGCATTTGAGGCAGCAAAACATGTGATCGCCCAGGTCAATCCGCAGATGCCGCGAACACAGGGCGATGCATTGATCCATGTAAACGACATTGACGCGATGGTTGAGGTGGATGAACCGCTGTTCGAGGTGCCCATGCCGGAACTGACCGACGCCGACCGGTCGATAGGCCGGCACATCGCCAACCTCATCGAGGACGGTGCGACGATGCAGATGGGCATAGGCTCTATCCCGAACGCCGTGCTCGCCTCGCTTGGTGATCACAAGGACCTTGGCGTTCACACCGAGATGTTCTCTGACGGCGTTATTCCTCTGGTCGAAAAAGGTGTCATTAACGGTCGCCGCAAGGCCAAACACCCCGGCCGCATGGTGTCCGGGTTCGTGATGGGGACGCAGAGGCTATACGACTTTATCGACGACAACCCGCAGGTGCTGATGCTCGACATCGCATATGTCAACGACACGGCCGTGATCCGCCGCAACCCGAAGGTCACCGCCGTAAATTCCGCTATCGAGGTCGATCTTACGGGGCAGGTGTGTGCCGATTCTATAGGAATGCGGCAGTATTCCGGCGTTGGCGGGCAGATGGATTTTATACGCGGAGCTTCGCTGTCCGAGGGCGGCAAGCCGATCATCGCCCTGCAATCATCGACCACGAAAGGCGAGAGCAAGATCGTTCCTTTCCTAAAAGAGGGCGCCGGCGTCGTCTCGACACGTGCTCACGTTCATTACATCGTCACCGAATTTGGTGTTGCGAACCTCTATGGCCTGAATCTACGCCAGAGGGCATCCGAACTTATCAAGATCGCACATCCCGACCATCGTGAGGCTCTCGACAAAGCGGCCTTTGATCGGTTCAAGCATTATTAAAACCCGTGATAGACTGAAGTTTTGATAACCCGATAATAATCATGTCTAACAATACTCAACCAGTCATAATCAGTGCGGCGAGGACGCCGACGGGGAAGTTTCAGGGGCTTTTGAAGGGCTTTACAGCACCTGATCTCGGCGCCATCGCTATCAAAGAGGCTATCAGCCGCGCCGGAATCACCGGCGAAGAGGTCGATGAGGTCATCATGGGCTGCGTCGTGCAGGCCGGTATCGGGCAGGCTCCGGCGAGGCAGGCGGCGTTAAAGGCTGGGTTGCCGCCCGAGGTGTCGGCTCTGACCATCAACATGGTATGCGGTTCCGGTTTGCGTGCCGTCGCTCTAGCGTCGCAGGCCATTCAGCTTGGCGATGCGGAATACGTCGTCGCGGGCGGAATGGAATCGATGTCAAACATCCCATATGCGATGCCCGGAGCGCGTGACGGTTATCGGATGGGCAATCAGACGGTGACTGACCTGATGATCCACGATGGGCTTTGGTGCCCCTTTGAGAACTGGCACATGGGCAACACCGGCGAGGTCGTCGCTGAAAAATATCAGATCGGCCGTGAAGAACAGGATGATTTCGCGTTCAACTCGCACCGAAAGGCCGCCGAAGCGCAGGCCGCGGGTCGCTTTAATGACGAGATCGTTCCGGTCCAGATACCGCAGAAGAAAGGTGACCCGATCGTGCTCGACTATGACGAGCCCGTTCGTGCAGATACCACGGTCGAGAGTCTCGGCAAGCTGCGTCCAGCGTTCAAGAAAGACGGTGGAACCGTGACCGCGGGCAATGCACCGGGCGTTAATGACGGTGCCTCGGCGCTTGTTGTGACCTCGGCTGAGAATGCAGTGGCTTCAGGCATCGAACCGCTCAGCCGCGTTGTCGCATGGGCATCGTCGGGCATCGAACCCAAAATGATCATGATGGCCCCTGTAAAGGGCGTTCAGAATGTGCTGGCGAAGGCCGGTTGGTCGATGGCCGATGTAGACTTGTTCGAACTGAACGAAGCTTTTTCCGTCCAGGCTCTGGGCGTGATGAAGGAACTGGGCCTCGATATGGATAAGGTAAACGTCAACGGCGGCGCTGTCGCTCTCGGGCATGCGATCGGCAACTCGGGCGGACGCGTGCTGACGACGTTGCTTTACGAGATGAAACGACGCGGAGTTAAACGCGGCGTCGCGGCACTCTGTCTCGGCGGGGGGAATTCTGTTGCTATGGCGGTCGAACGCGATTGATCGCTGGAACCTGGCATCACGGAATTCGTTTTATAGGCTGGCTGAGGTAACGATATGACCGCAAAAGAACACAACAAGCTCGTAGGTATTTTTCTCATGGCCCATGGTGGAATGCAGGCCCTTGTCATAGGCTTGGTAACGCTCATCTATGGCGTCCTCGGCGTCGCCTTGATCGCGGGCGGTAGAGCAGGCGAAGAGAGATTCGTCGGGGCCGCTTTTATCGGCGTCGTTCTGGTCCTCGCGTTTTTTACCATTCTCTTTACCGGTTCGCAGATATTAGGAGGCTATAAGCTCTTTAAGGAGCGAGCCAACGCGCGGACCTGGGGCATTATCGGCAGCATTGTGTCCTGTTTGTCGTTCCCGATCGGGACCGCTGCGGGCGTTTACGGGCTGTGGTTTCTGTTCGGCGAGGAAGGCAAACGCTTCTATCTCGGCGGACCCCAATCGCAGCAGATGTTTCAGGCGCCGCCGCCGAATAGCTGGCAATAGTCAGAACCACCTGCGGTAGCGGGTGGTTGAACTTAACAGATTGAATGCCTCTTGATCGAAAGGCGATCTTAAGCCACCTGCTACCGCAGGTGGTTCTGACCTTATTATGAGAAAAACTATTGGCGTCATCGGCGCCGGAACAATGGGTAACGGCATCGCTCAAACGGCAGCGGCAGCAGGATTTGACGTCGTAATGTGCGACGTTTCTGCGGATCTTGTCGAGCGCGGCATTGCAAACATTACCAAGAGCCTCGACAGGTTCGTAAAGAAAGAGACGATGACGGAGGAACAGAAGAGTCAGGTGCTCGGACGGATCAAGGCTACCTCCGACCTGAACGACCTTGCACCGTGCTCACTCGTCGTTGAAGCGGCAACCGAGAATTTCGATATCAAGAAGCAAATATTCGAAAAGCTCGACTCTATCTGCTCAGCGGATGCGATTCTTTCCTCGAATACCTCGTCGATCTCAATAACCAAGATCGCAGCCGTCACGAAGCGGCCTGACAAAGTAATCGGAATGCACTTTTTCAATCCGGTTCCGCTTATGAAGCTGGTTGAGGTTATTCGCGGAATTGCAACTAGTGATGAGACTTATGCAATAGTTAAAGCGCTTTCTGAAGAGTTGGGCAAAGTTCCCGTTGAGTGCAATGATTATCCGGGATTTGTCTCGAATCGAGTCCTGATGCCGATGATAAATGAGGCTGTCTTTGCCTTGCACGAGGGCGTCGCGACCAAGGAGTCCATCGACGAGATCATGAAGCTGGGCATGAATCATCCGATGGGCCCGTTAACACTTGCTGATTTCATTGGCCTCGACGTCTGTCTCGCAATACTTAACGTCCTTCACGAGGGGCTCGGCGACCCAAAATATCGCCCCTGTCCGCTGCTTAAGAAATACGTCGATGCCGGCTGGCTCGGCCGCAAGAACGGAAAGGGCTTCTACGATTACGCCTAACGGCCAGTAGCGTGACAGATCGAGTCCCCGCTTGCGGCCCGCCTTATGCATCGGAATCTTCGAACATTCATCGACGCCCTTCGACGCGAAGGCGAGATCATAGAGGTCGCCGCCGAAGTTGACCCATATCTCGAGATCGCCGAGATACACCGCCGCGTGATCGAAAAAGGGGGCAAAGCCCTCTTTTTCCGACACGTCAACGGATCTGAATTTCCCGTAATAACGAACCTGTTCGGAACCGCTCGCCGTATGGAGCTTGCTTTTGGGCCTGAGCCGCTTGCCTTTGTAAAGCGCATAGTTGAGGCCGCTGGACAGCTTTTGCCTCCAAAACTCGGGAAACTCTGGGAGTTTCGCGATCTGGCACGCTCGGCTGCGAAACTTGGTGTGCGGTCAGTTCGACACGCCCCCGTTCTCGAACGGCGGCAGGCCGCGGCCGATCTCACCAAACTTCCGCTGCTGCAACTCTGGCACGAAGACGGCGGGCCGTTTCTCACCCTTCCGCTTGTCTATACGGAAAGCCCGACGTCCGGCAAACACAATCTCGGCATCTACCGAATGCAGCGATATGACAAGACGACGACCGGCATGCATTGGCAGATCGGAAAGGGCGGCGGATTTCATTACTACGAAGCAGAACGCCTTAATAAGGCATTACCCGTCACCGCATTTGTCGGAGGGCCGCCGGCACTGATGCTCGCGGCGGCCGCGCCCCTGCCCGAAGGTATCCCCGAATTGATGCTCGCCTCACTCCTTGCAGGCGGCAAGATCAGCACGGCCAAGAATCCGCTCGGCGAGGGTGCTCATCGTTTGCTCGCCGAGGCCGAATTTGCAATCTGCGGGCATGTAGCGCCACTGGAACGAAAGCCTGAAGGCCCTTTCGGCGATCATTACGGGTACTATTCGCTCGCACACGATTATCCCGTCTTTCATGCCGACGCGGTCTTTCACCGCAAGGATGCGATCTATCCGGCCACCGTAGTCGGCAAGCCGCGTCAGGAAGACTTTTACATCGGCGATTTTCTACAGGAGCTCCTCTCGCCGCTGTTTCCGTTGGTGATGCCTGCGGTTCGGGATCTCTGGAGCTATGGTGAGACGGGCTTTCATTCGCTGGCGGCTGCCGTCGTTCAGGAGAGATACGGACGCGAGGCGTTATCGGCCGGCTTCCGTATTCTCGGAGAAGGGCAGCTTGCATTGACCAAGTTCCTCCTGCTCACCGACACGCCACAAGACCTTCGCGATTTCAAGCCACTATTCGAGCACATTCTCGAGCGCGCCGATTGGAAACGTGATCTGCATATCTTCAGCCAGACTGCGTTCGATACGCTGGACTATGCCAGCGGCAAGATCAACTTTGGCTCAAAGGCGATCGTGATGGGCGTAGGCGACGCCAAAAGGGAACTCATTACGGAATTTGGCGGCGAGCTGCCCCGCGGCATTCGCGAAGTCGAGCCCTTCTGCCGCGGTTGTCTCGTCGTCGAAGGTGCAGAATACGGGGAAGATAAGGATCTCGCCCAGCGCGTTGCCAAAGATGATGCGTTCAGCGATTGGCAGGTTATCGTAATTCACGATAGGGTCGAATTTGCTCGCTCAACCGAGAAATTCCTCTGGGCGACATGGACAAGATTTGATCCGGCCAGCGACATTTTCGCCCGTGAGATCGATACAAGGAACAACCACATCGGCTACACCGCGCCCATCGTCATCGACGCCCGCATGAAGCCCTGGTATCCCGGCGAGGTCGAGCCGCGCGAGGACATTGTTGATCTCGTTGATCGCCGCTGGAGTGAATACTTCAGCTAAGATGACGCTGTCCCGACTATATTTATGGCTCCCAGCGGCTCTGGCGGCCGTCGCGTTCCTGTGTATAGCCTACGGATATTTTATCGAACCCGACCGGCTCGTTGTGGTTGAGGATACGATCACGGTCAACCGTCTCGAGCCTGCATTTGACGGCCTGAGGATCGTCATGATCGGCGACATTCACGCCGGATCGAACAGCATCGACGAGGCCAAGCTTCGCCGCATTGTCGAACTCACAAATGAACACTCGCCCGAGCTGGTCGTGATGCTGGGCGATTATGTTTCGGAGGCGACGGCGCGAGACGCAGACGGAAATCGAATGCTGCGAATGCCCATCGCGGTCATTGCAGAGAATTTGAAAGGCATCCGGGCGACTTATGGCGTGTTCGCCGTGATGGGCAATCACGACCGGTGGCGGATGACGCCAAATATCGGTGATGCTCTGAAAGGAATTGGCTATCGCGTGCTCGACCACGAAATCGCGACGATCGAACGAAACGGCCGGCCTCTCCGCATCTTTGGGATGAAGGATCACCTCAGTCTGCCTGATCCGTGGACAGTTACCTCGGCGAACGCAAAACGGATAGTTGAGGCATCGGGCGACGGCGATATGATCGTGCTCCAGCACAGTCCGGACATGCTCGGTGTGATTTCGGGGATGCTCTCGATCTCGCCGGACCTGCGCCTCATGCTGGCCGCTCACACGCACGGCGGCCAGGTTCGCTTTCCCCTTATCGGCGCTCCGATCGTGCCGTCAAACTACGGACAAAAGTATCTGCGTGGCCACATACGCGAGAATAATGTTGATATGTACGTCACCAGCGGGATCGGAACGAGCATCCTGCCCTTCCGGTTTCTCGTCCCGCCCGAGATCGTAGTGCTGACGTTGCGAGTTGGTTAGGCTTCGGATGGAGCCACATAGCCACAAAGCACACATAGTCCTGAACTTCCGCTTCGGCCAATGTGTCCTATGTACCTATGTGGTTGATCTCACCTCAGCATCTTTTTCACGCGGTCAAGATCGCCGTCGTTCTTGGCAGGCTTTAGCTTCAGTATCTTGCACATCAGATTGTAAACCTCAATATTTTCGAATGGTTCGGCCACGTAGCCCTTCTTAAAGGCACCGCCGTGCGCGACGAACGTCGCCATCATTGACTGGTATCGATTGTCATAACCGTGAGCTCCGCGGCTGTTCTCGGGATGATCCAGGTCTTTGAACCAACCGTCGTACCACTTATGGTTCGTTGTCATCCAGCCTTCATCGCTTGAACATACGATCGGAGCAACTCGGCGGCCCTTGTTGTAGTGGAGCCGCGCCGGAACATTCTCCTTTTTCCAGCATGTTACGTGAGCACGATCCTTTACGCGATCATAGATCTCGTCGAGCTTGCCGGGCTTTGGAAAGATCTGGATGATCTCGCTCGTCCAAAGCACTTTCTCCGCCCAGTCGAGATCGAAATAGTCGTCGAGGAAGGTCGCGTTCTGCGGTTGGACCGACGCCATGCCGTGGTCGGAAACGATAATAACATTGACCTTCTTGTCGATCTTGCGAGCGCGCAGGCCGTCCATCAGCCGAGTGAGGTACCAGTCAACCTCCTGAACTGCATACTTGATCTCGGGCGAGTCCGGCCCGAACTCATGCCCGACGTCGTCGGTGGTCGAAAAATACGTCGTCAGGATCGTCGGCCTCTTCTCGCTCGGCTCATCAAGGAACTTCAGGAGCTCATCGATGCGCATCAGGTTAGGGACGCGGCCGTTGTAGGTTCGCCAGAATGTCGAGTACGTATCAGCGATCTTTGCCTCGCTGCCGGGCCAGAAATAACTCGACGCGCGCTGGCCTTGCTTCTCGGCCGTTACCCATATCGGCTCGCCCCACCACCAGCGCGGATCACGGACCTCCTCGCGCTTTGACATTGTAAAGACCTCGCCAAAATCGTAAACGTTATTCTCTACGATCCCGTGATTCTCCGGATAGAGGCCCGTAACGATCGTGTAATGATTTGGAAACGTCTTGGTCGGGAAGGAAGGGATCATCCACTTCGCCTTGACGCCGTCTCGTGCCAGGGCCGCGAGCGTTGGCGGCTGATATTTGTCGATATAGTCCCAGCGAAAACCGTCAAGCGAGATAAGTATGACCGTTGGTTTCAGGTCCTTGATCGGCTGCTGCGACGCCACCGGAACTGAGAACACAGAGGCGATCAAAGCGATTAGGGCGACACCGGCTGATCTACGGATCGATCTCATAAAATTTCTCCAATGAAAGATTGTGAAAGTGCTGTTAACCATTATAATTACCAGTCAGACGTAAACCGAAATCTACATGCAAGGAGAATTAAGATTATGAAGGCCGCTTTCCAGGTCAGTTCTCTCGTGATAATAGTCAGCGTTATGGTGTTCTTTGCTCCGTCGTGCCGCAGTATCTCCAGTCCATCGAACGGAACTGCTCCGACGACTGATGTATCCGCCGACAATCCGCCAAAACCCGTTGAGAAGGATATTGCGGGCAGCTATGCGACCGACGGGACAAATCCCGATGGTAAGGGCGAGTACAAGGCCGATCTGACCATTACGAAGCATGGCGAGGTATTCCAGTTCTCATGGAACTCCGGTGGAAATGAGTATGACGGAGTTGGCGTCGTGAATGGCAACCACGCCGCGGTTTCCTACACCGACGGGACCGACGGAAAAGGCTGCGGCGTCGTGCTGTATCAGATCAAGGAGGACGGCACTCTGCAGGGCAAAAGCGGCTACTGGGGCGTCAACGAGGCTGAGGTCGAAAGTGCCCGCCGCACCGGCGGTACGGGGCTAGAGGGCAGCTATTCGATCAAGGGCACCAACCCGAACGGCAAAGACTACAGCGGAACCCTGACGGTCTCAAAGGCCGGCGAAGGCTATACGTTCAAGTGGAATACCGACAACGCCGTTGAGGGATTCGGCATACGCGGCGGCGATATGATAGCGGTCGGCTTTGGCGGTAGGAAATGCGCATTTGTCGGCTATGACATCAAGGACGACGGCACGCTCGACGGAAAATGGGGCAGCGCCGCGTCAAAGACGTTCGGGACCGAGGTCGCGAAAAGGAAGTAGAAATTTTGCCACGAATTACACGAATAAGCGGTTCTATGATGCGTGCAATTTGTGGCTAATTCCTTACGCCTGACCCATAATAGTTATCTCCGATTTGATCGAGTTTGCTATGTAGCACTGCTGATGGGCCTCGTGATGCAGGTCGGCAATCTCCTGCGCTGTCGGCATCTTATCGCCCGACCATCCGATCTGTGGGTCGAGGGTGATCTTTGACATCCACTGCCTGCCATCCACACCAGCCATCATCTCGCCGACGGCTTTATCGGTATAGCTATCAATGTTGTATCCAGCCTTCGCCGCCAGCCACAGGAACGTCAACATATGACACGACGAAGCCGACGCAACCAACGCCTCCTCAGGATCGACCGCCGCTTCGACAGAGAATCGTGGCACAACCTGCGGCGAACTAGACGCTGGAACACTCACCCCGCCGTCAAACTCCCACGTGTGCCCGCGCGTGTAACGGTTCTTTGTAAATATCTCCGGTGAATCGGACTTCCAAACGACCTTTGCTGAGTACGTTGACATAAGTTCATCTACGGGTTAAGACGGTATAGCATCCGGGGAAACGGGATGGTCTCTCGGACGTGTTCGATGCCGCACATCCATGCTACGGTGCGTTCGATGCCCATGCCGAAGCCGGCGTGGGGGACGCTGCCGTAGCGGCGAAGATCTAGGTACCATTCGAAGGTCTCCTGGTCGAGGCCGTGGTGTTTTAGCTGCTCGATGAGGTAGTCGAGGTCCGCGGCGCGTTCGCCGCCGCCGATGATCTCGCCATAGCCTTCGGGGGCGAGAAGATCGATTCCCAGAGCGTATTTCGGGTCATCTTTATCGACCTCAAAATAGAAGCCCTTGATCGCGGCAGGGAAATGGTGCACGAAAACCGGATGGCCGAAATGTTTGGATAGATACGTCTCATCAGGAGCGCCGAAATCGCCGCCCCATTCGAAATTGTTCTCGAGTTCGCCCTTCGCATGGCCTTCCTGCAGGATCCTGACGGCGTCGTCATAATGGCAGCGCGGGAATCCGGCCGTGATGCCTTCGAGCACGGAAACGTCGCGTTCGAGCGTCTTCAGATCCTCTTGTCTATCGGCAAGAACACGGTCGCGAATGAACAATATCAGCCCTTCAGCCAGGTCCATCATGTCTTCGTATCCTGCGTAGGCAACTTCAGGCTCGACCATCCAGAATTCGGTCAGGTGGCGGCGAGTCTTTGATTTCTCGGCTCGAAACGTAGGCCCGAAAGCATAGCTCTTTCCAAATGCCGCCGCTGTCGCCTCGTTATACAGCTGTCCGCTCTGCGTAAGGTACGCCTTGTCATCACCAAAATAATCAACCTCAAACAACGTCGTCGTCCCCTCGCACGCCGCTGGCGTGAATATCGGGGTATCGGCGAGCGTAAAGCCGTTGTTGTCAAAATAATCACGAACGGCCTTGATGACAGTATGCCGGACTTTGAGCACGGCGTGCTGCTTCTTTGACCTGATCCACAAATGCCGATGGTCCATCAGGAACTCGGTGCCGTGATCTTTCGGCGTGATCGGGTAATCGTGAACGTTTTGCAAGACCTCCAGGCCCGTTACGTCCAGTTCGACGCCGAGCGTCGAGCGCGTATCTTCCTTGACCGTGCCGGTGAGGATGATCGATGATTCCTGCCCTAGCGAATCAGCAAGTTCAAACAAAGCCTCGTCGTTCGGCTTAAAAACAACGCACTGCACGATGCCGGTGCCGTCGCGGAGCTGTAGAAACACGAGCTTCCCGCTCGAACGCTTGTTATAAAGCCAGCCCTTGAGCGTCACGGAATTGCCGATCTGCTCCTTCAACTGATTGATATATGTCTGCGCCATAAAAACTTTGAGTTTAGCACAAGGCAGCCAGCTTGACTTAGACTGTAGGGAATGGCCGACGCGGAAAAGAAAAAGAAGGTCGATTATTCAAGCGCCTGGGCCGAGGCACGGCGGATCATCTGGAACGCCCGCTGGCGACTGGCTATCGGAAGTGCCCTGCTGCTTATTTCACGACTAGCGAGCATGGTCCTGCCGGCGTCGATGAAGTACGTCGGCGACGAAGTGCTCACGAAAGGCGATTATTCCATGCTGACGTGGATAGCCCTGGCCATCGGCGGGGCGACGCTGGTTCAGGGCTCGACGGGATTTGCTCTCTCTCAGATACTCGGCGTAGCGGCACAGCGGGCGATCACCGAGATGCGAAAGCGCATTCAGGCGCACGTCGAGCGTCTGCCGATCTCATACTTCGACTCGACCCAGACCGGCCAGCTTATCTCGCGGATAATGAGCGACGCCGAGGGCATTCGCAATCTCGTTGGCACCGGCCTCGGGCAGATACTTGGCAGCAGCGTTACGGCCGTCGTCTCGATTGGCGTGCTGTTTTGGATCAACTGGCAACTCACGGCGGCGACGATGGTAGTGCTGATCGCGTTCGGCGTCGCATTGTTGCTTGCCTTTACGCGACTGCGGCCGATATTTCGCGAGCGGAACGTCATCAACGCCGAGGTTACCGGCCGCCTTGGTGAATCGCTCGGCGGAATTCGTATCGTTAAGGCATACACGGCCGAGAAACGAGAAGAATTGTCATTTGCCCGCGGCGCTCATAAACTGTTTCGCAACGTCGCCAAAACCGTCACGGGCGTCTCCGCGATCAACTCATTCGCCGCGGTAATTGTTGGCGCCGTCGCCGTGGTGATGATCGTCATCGGCGGAAACGCGATCCAGGCAAAGACGATGACACTCGGCGATTTCCTGATGTACATCTCGTTCACCTTTCTTCTCGCGATGCCGGTGATCGAGCTTACGTCTATCGGCACCCAGATAACCGAGGCTCTTGCGGGCCTCGACCGCATTCGCGACGTGATGTCGATGGCAACGGAGACGGACGAAGACGCGGGACGCGAACCATTGGGCGATGTAAAGGGAACTGTCGATTTCGAGAATGTCCATTTCGAATATGATCCTGGCGTCCCGGTGCTAAAAGGCGTTTCGTTCCACGCCGAGGCCGGCACAACGACTGCGCTCGTCGGATCGAGCGGTTCGGGCAAATCGACGATCCTCAGCCTCGTGCTGAACTTTATCCAGCCGACAAACGGCAGCATTGCCGTAGACGGGAGGAGCCTTCAGGCCGTGCGGCTGCGTGACTATCGCAAGCACCTAGGTGTCGTTCTTCAGGACAACTTCCTCTTTGACGGCACGATCCTGGACAACATACGTTTTGCAAACCCCGAGGCCGACCTTGATGAGATCAAAGCAATGTGCCGCGTCGCGAATGCGCACGATTTTATCGAGCAATTCCCAAACGGCTACGACACTATCGTCGGCGAGCGGGGCGTTAAACTGTCCGGCGGGCAGCGTCAACGCATCGCCATCGCTCGAGCTCTGCTCGCAGACCCGCGAATCCTTATCCTCGATGAGGCGACGTCCAGTCTCGACAGTGAGTCCGAGGCCCAGATCCAGGAAGGATTGAATAATCTCAGAAAGGGAAGAACGACCTTTGTCATTGCCCATCGCCTGTCAACCATCCGCAGCGCAGACCAAATACTCGTCGTCGAGGCGGGTGAGATAGTCGAACGAGGCACGCATGAGCAATTGATCGCGATGGACGGCCGGTACAAACAGCTTTATGATAAGCAGTACCGTTTTGAGCAGAATCTTTTCGTAAATCCGGGCGAGGATTTTACCGGCATACAGGCCGAATCACTTGCTCAAACCAAACTTTAATTCAGGAGGATTTCCGTGGCCGAACAAAGTTTCTCTAACCATACGCGTTGGTATCCGCTCGTTCATTTTGTGCTCTTTCCTCTGTTGTTGGCCCTTATTGGTTTCGAGGTAGTGCAGATCTCCCGGGCACCGGCCCTGGACCATCTCGCGCATCTATTGTTGATCATTGCGGTTGCCCTGCTGTCACTCGCCGCCCGGCTGCAGGCCCTTAGAGCCCAGGATCGTGTTATCAGGCTCGAAGAACGTTTGCGTTACAACTCGGTCCTCAACCCGGAGCTGGCCAACAGAGCGTCAGCCCTGCGCACGGGCCAGGTGATCGCTCTCAGGTTTGCTCCGGATGAGGAACTGGCGAACCTTATCGAGCGGACGCTCAATGACGAATTCGCGACGAACAAGGACATCAAGAGGGCGATCGGGAACTGGCGTCCGGACTATCTGCGGGTGTGATCATTCACAGTGCGGGACGAATATACGCCGTATTTCCGGGAAACGTCCAAGGCTTTCGCTCGAACGGCACGCCATTCGAAGCATCGGCTTGATGAACGGCACGAAATAGGTCTTGCCGCGCATCACTGACTGATACGCGAACGTCCCGGCGGCTTTCAGGCATCGCTGGATCGTCTGCAAGCGGAATTCGTAAGCGAACTCTTCCTCATCTATACGAGGAAGCCCAAGTTTTACTCTCAGATCGAGGAAGAACTTGCGTTTCTCGGCAAGCCACTCACGCGAAGGCAGTTCGGTGATGCGGTCGAGCAGCAGGGAGTCAAGGTCATAAGACGTTGAGCCAATCCGTGCGTCCTGATGGTCAATTATCCGCATCTTGCCGGCTCGGTCTATCATCAGATTTGCGGCGTGGTAATCGCGATGACACAAAACGGACGCGAATGTCGCGACCTCGTCCGCAAGCTCGTCAAACTCAGCCGAAAGTCGAGCATCCTCTGTCGGTGAAAGGGGTCGTTTCAAATACGTCGCAAAGTAGTGCTCCTTGAAGTAGTCCAATTCCCACCCAAGCTTCTCCTTGTCAAAACGCAGCCGCGAGGCTACTGAACCCGTATCAAAGGCCGTCGGCGTTGCCGCCTGTATCATTACTATCAGGGACATTGCCTCATTCAACAGCCGCTCTTGCTCAGCCGGTTCAAGGCTCAGCAAACAGTCGCGTAAGTTCGTGTCACCGAGGTCTTCCTGGACGACAACGCCAAGATCGCTGTCGAAGTCGAGTATCTCCGCCACTGGCAAGTGAACGCTGAGAAAGAGGCGGCTTACGTCAAGGTAGGTTTGCCCGGCCTGGTCGGCCGGCTCGGGGTAGACACACGCTATGGCGGTAGCTTCACCCCAATCAATGCGAAAATACTCACGCGTTGATGCATCTGCTGTTAGAGGGGCAACATCAAATTCTTTCCCTTTACGTTGGAGATAGGCCCGGAGCCTATCGTTGGCCGAAGTTACCATTTACGGGTGTATGCGAAGGCTTCCTCCTCGCGGTCATTATCTATTGATATCAACAAGAGCTCCCGCGAGAAACAGCTTGCCGTCGCTGGATAAGAAAAGTTCTTTTAGATGGCCACGGCCCGACACGTTTCCATGACCTCCAAAACTCCTGTCGGGAACTCCGTTCTCGTCGTAGCGAAAGATGGCCCAGCCGTCGTCGAGCTTGTTAGGATGCGAACACTCCCGGACACATGGCCGCGTGATCGCGACCAGGATCTTTCCGTCCGGCTGGAGTAGAAGATCCAGCCAAATAGACGCCGTCCTTTGCCGTTCCGGAGACAGATCGTCCAGCGCTGCATGTTCGATGACCACACTCTGTCCGATATTGAACTTAACGTCGGGCAAACCGGTCTTCGTATAACGCCTAAATACATAATCGCCATTGGCCCAGCCGCCGACAAGGAGATTTCCCCTTGAGTCAAAGGCCGCGGCATGGTTCGAACCATTTCGCTGGATATCAGTCACCAGAACACCATCCGCGGCAAATGACCTGTCCGGTGTTCCGTCTGAATTATGCCGAAAGAGGGTCAGGGTATCGAAGGCCCCAACCACTATGAATTTCCCGTCCCTCTGGAGAAGAATCTGGCTAGCCGGGTGGTGAAAAGCCGGTGCATTCGGTTGAGACACCTTGCCATGCCTCCCGAAGTCCGAGTCCGGCTTACCGTCTCGCCCGAACCGGAGAACCTGTAACGGTTCGCCATAGCCATTTCCCGCGACCATGATCTTACCGTCCGACAAAAGGACGATTCCGATCGGTTGCGAGAATTGAGACCTTAGTTCCGTTACTATCCTGCCGCCAGTTCCAAACGCCGGGTCTCTCTTTCCATCAGCGGTGGTTCGGACAATAGAGAGATAGTCATATCGCGCATCGGCCATATCGGGATCTTCGGACGCAAGATATTTCGTCTCCTCGGCTGTAAAGAGATACGAGTTGTCAGCTTGAATACTCGAGAGAAAGACGGTGCTTCCGCCAGCACCGCTTTCGGGTGTGGTCCGGCTTTCGAGAGCACCCGTGAGATCGTAACGATAAATGTCATTTCCATATTGGACTGTAATCTTGTTATCAAACGACAGGAGTGCACGATGAAGAAACATATTCTTCTGCTGAGGAGGCACGACGGGGTCAACGACAAGTTTTCCCCCGGAACCAAAGGTCTCGTCAAGTGTTCCGTCCCCGTTCAAACGAGCTATCTCAAATGACGCCGGGCGACTTGCGACCTCGGCTTTCCTTAGTTTTTCGCCCTCTGCGTCACGGAATTTCTGCCAGGCATCGAAGAAAGCGCACCCAGCGGTAGCCGCGGCTAGTAGAGCTAAGCAAAGGAGAGTTGTTGACCTGAACTTGATGAGCATGCAGGCTCTCAACCTAAATCTAGTCGAATAAGGGCACAATGTAGTTGTCCCCCTGAATATACCCTTTCATCGCCTTTTGTGGTATCTCTCTACAACTCCTGAGCATGTCAGCCTTAACGATGGCGACATTCTCAAAGTGTTCGCCCGGAGCGATCGTTACGCCGTCGGCAACAATTGTGCGGTAGAGCGATGCGCCGTTGCCGATCGTCACATCATCCCAGATGACCGAATCCTTAAGGCTGGCTGCTCCCGTCAAACGACAATTTCTGCCAAAATGGACATCACCACCGAGCATCATCGCGAGCGAGATATCCAGGTAGCGCGGAATCGTCGAGAGTTCGTACCAGTCACCATCCGAAACATGTGCCGCGATCTTACCACCTTGGCGAATATATGGAATATAGACGTCCGTGACCGTATCCGATGGGACGCCGGCCGGGATGAGGTCGAATATCGCTGGTTCCGCGATATGAATACCCGTGAACATGAGCGGCGTCGAGATCGGATGCTCTACATCTCGCAGCTCGGCCTCGCTCACAGGCGTCGCATGCGGCCCAAACCGCTTGATCTGGCCGTCTTCGGTCTCGACGATAGTAAACCGTTCACGTTTGTGGTTCGCCTTGAGCACCATTGTTGCAACGGCACCGGAACTCTTGTGAGTTTGGATGGCCGCCGCGATGTCGATATTCGTGATTATCTTGCCGTTGACGATGAGAAAGGTGCCGTTTTCAAGCAGTTCTCGCGCATTTTGGAGGGCTCCGCCGGTGCCTAAAATGTCAGGCTGTTCGATCGCGTAATCGATATGAACACCAAATTCGCTCCCGTCTCCGAGAGCATCTATCACCGATTGCGGCTGATGATGCAGATTGACAACAAAATCCTTAACACCAAAGCGAGCAATGTACTCGGCGACATAGCCTACCAGCGGCTTTCCGAGAAACGGTATCGCCGGTTTGGTCCGGTCGATAGTCAATGGAAACAGCCGCGTGCCGAACCCGGCCGCGAGGATCATTGCCTTCATAATTAGATTCAACAGGGCGGCGGTGCCCAATGCTAGATGATATGGAATGATATCGCGTTAGACAATTCTCTCTATCTGCTTTATTGTGAACAAGTAATTCCGCTGCAAGAGCATACATGACCGGAAAGAACGACCGCAAAGAGATCTTCGGATGGATGCTCTATGACTGGGCCAATTCCGCATTTTTCACCGTTGTCATCGGAGTTCTGATCGGGCCATATCTCTTGAACCTCGCGGCAACGGCGGTTGGTGAAGATGGCACCATCCTTGATCTCTTCCTTTTTCGCGTGACACCGAAGGGCCTGCCGGCCTTTTGTACGGCGCTCTCGGTTGTCTCCATGGTCCTCTTCCTCCCGATCTTGGGGGCAATTGCCGACTACACGAACCTGAAAAAGCTGCTCATGGCCGTTTTCTCCTACATCGGTGTGTTGTCCGCGGCGGGATTGTTCTTTGTTACGGAATCGTACATCGCCTGCAGCGTCCTCTTTATCGTTGGCACGATGACCTTTGCCGCTGCAAACGTATTCTACAACGCCTTCCTTATCGATATTACGACCGAGAATAATCGGGACAAGGTCTCAAGTTACGGATACGGACTTGGCTACCTGAGCGGCTTTCTCGTGCTCATTCTTAGTGCCGTCCTGCTCAGCAATGCCGAGTCGCTGGGTATTTCGACCGGCCTCGCCGTGCGGCTTTGCTTTTTTGGTGCCGCCCTCTGGTGGGGGATCTTCGCCGCCATATCTTTCGCTATGCTTAAGTCGCGCGGGGTCTCAAAGGCTATTCCGCAGGGACAGAACGTCGTGACAATAGGCTTCTCAGAGCTCCGGGCAACGCTGCGGGAACTTCGCGGCCTCCGCTATACGATGCTGTTCCTGATCGCGTATCTCTTTTACAACGACGGTATACAGACGGTCATTCTGCAGTCTTCGGTCTTTATTTCCAATGAGCTTTTCGCTCCCGACCAGAGGGCTGGCGACCTCGATAAGCCCTTTTTGATCCAGATATTTATCGTCGCCCAGATCTCCGCATTTGCCGGGGCAATCATCTTTGAACGGATCGCCCGATATCTTGGTGCAAAACGAACGATCATCTTGTCGCTTGCGATCTGGTGCGGAATCGTCATCTATGCCTATGGGTTCTTTGCGACGAAGACGCAGGCGTACGTTATGGGCGCATGTATCGGCATGGTTTTGGGCGCAGCTCAGGCGATGTCGCGGTCGCTCTTTTCGCAAATGGTCCCGCCGGGAAAGGAATCGTCCTTCTTCGGCCTTTACGAGATATCTGAAAAAGGCACATCGTGGATGGGCCAGCTCATGTTTGCTATCATTGTCGCATCTACAGGGTCTTTCAGGTATGCCATTCTCGGATTGATGGTGTTCTTCGTTATCGGGACCGTGATTCTGCTCTTTACCGATACGACGCGAGCCATCCATGCCGCCGGAAACCTTACTCCGGAAGAGGCTGGCGGAGTGAAGAGCTAGAGATGGCTGAGTTGGCATGATAACGCGGTGACGCAACAGGATGTCCCGGGCCGTGCTCAATATCAGTATTCGTTTATGGGAGAAATGATCAATGGAACCTGCTAACGCCGGGCGAATAGTGACGATATTTGGTGGCTCAAAATGTGTTGAGACGAGCAGGGAGTATATTGAGGCCAAGGATCTCGGCGGCCGGCTTGCCGAGGCGGGATTTACGATCTGTACCGGCGGCTATCTCGGGGTGATGGAGGCTGCGTCGCGCGGTGCGCGAGAAAAAGGTGGCCGTGTACTCGGAATGGTAATGAATCAGTTTCGGCACGAACCAAATCGTTTTCTTACTGAAAAGGTGGCTTCGGATCATTTTTACGACAGACTGCAGAATTTGATCACGCGCTCGGTCGGCTTCGTCGCTCTCCGCGGCGGCATGGGAACGGTTACGGAGGTGTCGCTCGTTTGGAATAAGCTGATGACCGGTGTTCTCGATCGCAGGCCGCTCGTCCTTCTTGGCGAGTGCTGGCCGCCGATCGTCGCAGCGTGGCAAAAGTATCTGGTCGTCACTGACGCTGAAACATCGATGCTGAACTTTGCGGCGACTCCCGAGCAAGCCGCTGAAATCGTAATGGAGAGATCTCGAGGAGTAGTTGTATGAATTGTCCAAAATGCACGGTCGAATTGATGGATGGGGCCAAGTTCTGCGGGTCTTGCGGTTTCACGCTTGCGGATCCGCTCGCACAAGCGCAGCAGCCCGCCACGCCAACCTCGCCCTCTCATCCGGGCGGAGGCGTTTTTCACTTTGACACGGATGGGCGAGGTCAAGGGCGCGGCTACACATGGCAGATCGAGCATCAGGGAGCCTTTGCTCTCGCGGTTGTCTCGCTCCAGCCGGAGCAAACGATCGCCGCCGAGGCAGGAGCGATGGTCTCAATGTCGGCAAACGTCGATCTCCACTCGGAAATGAAGGGCGGCGTCTTCGGTGCACTAAAACGTGCCGTTGGCGGAGAATCTGCGTTTGTTTCAACATTTACCGCTCGAGGCGGCCCCGGAGAGGTCACGTTCGCACCGGGAGCTCCCGGCGATGTCGCAGGGATCGAGATGCAGAACCAGACGTTCATGGTCCAGTCGAGTTCTTATCTCGCAGGCGACACCTCCCTTGTTGTCGATACAAAGTTTGGCGGAGCGAAATCTTTCTTTGGCGGTGAAGGCCTCTTTCTCCTTCAAGTCTCGGGTGCCGGCCTACTGCTCGTTTCTTCTTTCGGTGCCATTCACCGCCGAGTGCTGCGTCCGGGCGAGCAGTATGTTATCGATACTGGCCACCTTGTTGCGTGGGAAGGCCAGATGCAATACAGCATCCGAAAGGCCGCAAAGAGCGGTTATCTCCGAAGTCTGCTCAGCGGAGAGGGAATGGTAGCCGAATTTACCGGGCCCGGCGAGATACTCATCCAGACCCGTAATCTGGCGGCCTTCGCAGGATTACTGAAGCCATTTTTCCCATCGCAAGGCGGCGGCAGCAGCTTTAGTTTTGGAAGTTAGCTGATCTTTGACAACAAAAGGCTAGAAATTGGCCGCCTTTGTGAATTTTATTTGTCAGGCGGGATGTGTGCCCACAGCCCGCTGTGCAATTTCTGTTCACAGAGGGTAGCAATGCGCAAGGTCGATCTCAGAGTGCCTCTAATTCTTGTCATGTTGGCCGGCGTTGCCAACGCTCAGATCGCATCTGCACGGAATCGGAACAATCCGTATTCACCGAGCCCGGACGGCCGATCGAAGACTGTCGAGATAGCACCGGCAGAGACCGTGGCGATCGTGCCGGTGAGCTCGGCCGCAGGTCCGCCTCGGCACGTTGTCGAACCCGTGGTCGAGCGTCCCGTTCCCCTGACAGAGCTTTACAAGGTCGGTCTCGGCGACGTTTTGCTGATCGAGCTTGCAAACGTCTCGCAGGGCCACGGCTATTATACGGTCCGGCCGAATGGGGCCATCGATTATCAACTGGCCGGCGGCGAGGTGATCGTCGCCGACAAGTCGCCCGCGTCCATCGCTCGTGAGCTTGCGAGCCGGATCTCATTATTTCCTGATCCCGAGGTCAGGGTAAGTGTCCGCGAATACGGCAGCCACAAGATCACAGTGTCGGGCATGGTTGACCATCCGGGCGAAAAGAACCTGCAGCGCGAGGCCATCCCGCTCTTCGTCATCGCCGCCGAAGCGGGTGTCCAACCAGGCGCGGGCCAAGTGGTCATCACGAGGGCGCCGCTGCTGAAGCCTGAAAGCTTTTTGCTAAAGGAAAAGCTCACGGACGACGTCTTGATCTATCCCGGGAACTCAGTCGAATTTATCCAGCGCCCACCGGAGAGCCGGGTCCTATATTTCATCACCGGACAGGTCCTCAACGCCGGCCAGAAGGAACTCACACCTGGCCAAACGCTCTATCAGGCTATTGCAGCCGCGGGAGGCACCAAAGGCAGCCAGAAGAGGGCGTTGATCCGGCGCAAGGATGACCGCGGTGTCCTGTCGCTGTTTAAGTTCGATCTTCGTGCAATACGCGACGGTAAGGCGACAGACCCTCAGTTGAGAAGCGGCGATGTGGTCGAGATCGGTCCTTAGAAAGGAATTGGCAACACGTGATTTTAATGTTCAACAATCTTTGCTATAATTGCCAAGCCTTGCAGTGAAGCGCGTCGGGCGGTCGCTGTTCGAAAGGACAGAGGAAAGTCCGAACACCACAGGGCGGCGAGCCGGATAACGTCCGGGCACCTCGCAAGGGGTGACGACAAGTGCAACAGAGAATAGTCCAGCCCGGCAACGGGTGATGGGTGAAACGGTGGGGTAAGAGCCCACCGGCGCGGTTGGTAACAGGCGCGGCCAGGCAAACTCCTCGCGGTGCAAGGCCAAATAGGGAAACGCTATCGGACGGCCCGTTCGATGCCTCAACAGGCGGCGTTTCCGGGTAGGCTGCTCGAGCCATGCGGTAACGCACGGCCCAGATGAATGACCGCCGCTGCGATATGCAGTGACAGAATTCGGCTTATCGACGCGCTTCATCTTGCAACGGCGAATTTGCGCTCGGGCCACCCAAATCTAGGAGAGTTATCACCACTATGGCTAACCGTAAAGGTGTTTTTATCGGCGCATACGTGCCGAACGAGTTGAAGGAATCGCTTCGCCGCCGCGCTGCGCTGGAGCATCGCACGCTTTCACAAGAGATCACCCGTATTCTGATCGAGGCCGTCCACGGCAAGGGCCTGCCGGCCGGCAGCGTTGATCGTCGTGGAACTACCGCCGTACCACGTCGTCGCGCGACTGACCCGCCCACCCGGCGTCGCGCCGAAGACCTGCCATATATTGCACCTGAGGGTAAGAAGAAGTAGCGCCCAATGGATAAGAATACCGTTCTAATTGCCGCCATCGCATTGCTTGCGGGCTTTATTGGCGGCTTTTTGCTTGCCAATAACATGAACCGGTCGGAAATGAACGCAATGCGCTCAGGCTCCGCTCGCCCTGCAGGGAATTCAAACTCAGCCGGTCAGGGGAACAGCGAAAGCCTTAGCCCCGAGGAGATCCGGGCAAAGGTAGCCGAGGCGGACGCCAATCCCGATAACTTTGCCTTCCAAAAGAGTCTTGGCGTTGGTCTTTATCGCTACGGTGCCATGAAGCAGGACCTCGGCGTGCTTGAGCAATCGCTACGCATCCTCACGCGGGCTAACGCAATTGATCCTAAGGATTTCGACGTGTTGGTCGCGCTTGGCCACGCCCACTTTGATGTAGGATTTGCCAAGCGTGATCAGAAGGGCTTTGAGACAGCACGCGACATCTATCAAAAAGCCCTAGTGATTCGGCCCGACGATCCCGACGTCCGTGCTGATCTAGGAATATCCTACTTCGTTCAGCCGACACCTGACCTCACTAAGGCGGCCACCGAATTGCAGAAGGTCGCCGACACCAATCCGAAACATGATCGCTCGATGCAGTTCCTCGTTGAGGTCTATGTCAAGCAGAATAAGCTCACGGACGCCGAACGCATCCTCGCAAGGATCCGCGAGATCAATCCTTCCAATCCTGCGATCGCGGACCTGACATCATTGATCGCTGACGCAAAGGGCGGCTTGGCTCGTTAGATGCGCGAGGCCTTATTCATTCTCGCGATTCTCGGGGTCCTGTTGGCACTCACCGCTGTAAAGTATCGTAAGCAGATCGTTGGCATGATCGGGTTTGCGAGGGCACTGAAAGAAGGCCCCCGTCGGCCGGTGACCGATGCAGAACGTTCAGCGGGAAGGCTCGTCGAATGCGCCCGGTGCGGTATTCGCATTCCGGAATCGAAGGCGGTTAGGCTCAGCAGCGGCACGTTTCGGTGCGATCGCGAATGTTCACCATTAACCGGCTGCTAGAAACGGCCCAGATACCACTGAATGATCTGCTCGCCAAAAAGCATCGCTGCGATCGAGCCGATGCCGAGAAAGATGCCAAACGGTATCTGCGTTTGAAGATCGCGATCTTTCTGCCTGAGGACGACGACGATTCCCGCTAACGCCCCGGTGAACGCGCCCAGAAAGATCGTCAGCAACGTCAATCGCCACCCAAGCAGGGCCCCAACCGCAAAGAGGAGCTTTACATCGCCGAGGCCCATCGCATCAACTCCGCGCAAGGCTTTCCAGATCGCTCCTACAAGCCATAGCGAACCGCCGCCTACCATCGCACCGAACAACGCGCCGGCGAGGCTAACGGCCCATGCAGGCCACGTCTGAAGACTGTTGATCGGCGCATACTGTGTGTCGGAGAAGGTATAGCCAAAGGCTAAAGGCAACGCGAGCCTCACGAGCAACGCGATGACGAACATTGGATACGTGATCACATTAGGAAGGATCATGTGCTCGGCGTCGATGAAAACAAGCGAGATCATCGCCGCCGTAAACGCTAATGCGACAGGCAGATATATCGTCAGTCCGACCTGCCAATAGACAAGACAAAAGACCGATGCCGTTAACAGTTCGACCGCCGGATAACGCCACGCGATCGGCACCTTACAGGTCGCACACTTGCCGCCGAGCATCAGCCAGCCGAGGATCGGCACATTATGGTAGGGCTTGATCGCCGCTCCGCAATCCGGGCATTTCGATGATGGAAACAGCGACAATTCGTTTGGCACGCGGTAGATAACGACGTTCAGGAAGCTACCAATACACGCGCCAATTACGAACACGAGGACGTAGATCATTACTTCGGGCATTTAAGTGAAGGGAAGCCACATATCGACTGCGGCAATTCATAATAACTTATGTTGGCCTTGGATAACAGGTTCATTTATCATTGCCTTACCAGTAAAATTATTCACCAAAAGGAATTTTTCTTGTGAAGCCCACCGACATTGCCGATGCCGAATACTTCCACAAAGTTGTTGACTGTCAGTATGCGTGCCCGGCACATACGCCGGTTCCGGAATACATCCGGCTGATCGCCGAGGGCAAATATACCGAGGCGTACATGATCAACTGGGACTCGAACCTGTTCCCGGGAATCTTGGGGCGAACCTGCGACCGCCCGTGCGAGCCGGCATGCCGCCGCGGCCGCATAGACGAAGAACCGGTCGCGATCTGCCGTCTAAAACGCGTCGCCGCCGACAATCGTGATGACGCGCTCCCATACATGCCGCACGGGCCGTTCAAGCCGAATGGCAAAAGGGTCGCTCTGATCGGAGCCGGCCCCGCGTCACTGACCGTTGCGCGCGATCTGGCTCCGCTTGGTTACGAAATTCACCTCTACGACGAGAATCTGAAAGGCGGTGGCTTTATGCGTTCGCAAATTCCGGCTTTTCGTCTGCCTGAATCGGTGCTCGAAGAAGAGGTTGATTACATCTTACGACTCGGTATTCACACACACTTTAAACAATATGTGTCAAGCCTAAAGGAGATCCTTGATCAGGATTACGACGCGGTCTTTGTGGGAACGGGTGCGCCCCGCGGCCGTGATCTGCCAGACCTTCCCGGTCGTCAGGAAGGCGCGTCGAATATCCACATCGGCATTAACTGGCTCGGCTCGGTTGCATTCGAACACACCGACAAGATCGGCAAGACCGTGATCGTCCTCGGCGGCGGAAATACCGCGATGGACTGCTGCCGCACGGCTCGTCGTCTCGGCGGCGAAGACGTGAAAGTCATCGTCCGTTCGCCGTTCGCCACTATGAAAGCCTCTCCGTGGGAAATAGAAGATGCCCAGCACGAAGACATCCCGATCATCGATAACCACGTCCCGAAAAGCTTCGTTGTCGAACGGAGTGCGGACAAGAGTGTCCGCACTCCTCGCCTTGTCGGGATGACCTTCGAGAAGGTTGAAGCCAGGTACGACGAGAATGGCAAACGGACTCTCGTCCCGACAGGCGAGCCCGAGGTATTTTTCCCGGCAGACGATGTTCTGATCGCCGTCGGACAAGAGAATGCATTCCCCTGGATCGAGCGCAATATCGGCCTCGAATTCGACAAATGGGAAATGCCCGTCGTCGACAAAACTACCTTCCAATCGACGCACCCGAAAGTATTTTTCGGCGGCGATGCAGCGTTCGGCCCCGAGAACGTCATCACGGCCGTCGCTCACGGGCACCAGGCGGCGATCTCGATCGATCTTCTTTGCAAAGGCGAAAACCTCCTCACCAACCGTCCGCCGCCGCACGTCAATCTTCATTCGATGAAAATGGGCATCCACGAATGGGCTTACGACAGCGCTATCGACGAATACGACCGCCTCATCGTGCCGCAAGCTCCGAAGTCCAAGACGCTCGTCAACCGCAAACAGGAGGTCGAGCTCGGCTTCGATCCGCTCGCTGGCTACGAAGAAGCCAAACGCTGCCTCAACTGCGACGCTCAGACCGTCTTCGAAGCCCCGAAATGCATCGAATGCGACGCGTGCGTGGATATTTGTCCGACGAGCTGCATCACGTTCACCGCCGATGGCGACGAACAAGACCTGAGACAACGCACCAAAGTCCCGGCTCTCAACCTCACCCAGGACATCTACGTCGCCGACGGCCTCAAGACCGGCCGCGTCATGGTCAAAGACGAAGACGTCTGTCTCCACTGCGGCCTCTGTGCCGAACGCTGCCCCACCGCCGCCTGGGACATGCAAAAATTCTGGTACAACATCACTAAAGCCGGCGAGGTACAGTATGGTCAAATGGTCCAAATTGAGAGGAGTGGCCACGAATGAGGATTTATATCGATACATCAGTGGTTGGCGGCGTTTTCGACGAGGAGTTCGCTAAAGCTACGCAGGCATTCTTCGCTCAAGTGGAAGACGGTGACTTAACGCTTGTGTTGTCGGAACTGCTATACGTCGAACTGGAACGAGCACCCGAGCACGTCCGCACTTATCTTGATAAGTTCGACGACAGCCAGGTTGAAATGGTTAACACTACCGCCGAAGCCGTGGACCTTGCCGCAATGTATGTCGATGAAAAAGTGGTTGGGGCGACGAGCATGGCCGATTGCCAACACATTGCCATCGCGACGATTCAAAGGGTCGATGTCCTCGTCAGTTGGAATTTCAAACACATTGTTAACCTTGCACGCATACGAGGGTATAATTCAATTAACTTACGGAGCGGCTACCCGATGCTGGAAATCAGGACGCCGTTGGAGGTTTTGGAACAATGAATCAACCTATCAAAAAGAAAGAAAAGGGTTTCGACGCGGTTAAGATGATGCGAGAGATCAGGGATCAATTGAGCCGAGAAATGATGCACATGACTCGCGATGAGCAACTTGCTTACATCAGAAAACTCGCCGCCGAGTCAAAACGGGCAAAGGCTCGCTCGTAGGAACATCGCCAACGGCCTAAAAACCGCCGATGTCATGTTCAAAGACGAAGACGTCTGCCTACACTGCGGCCTCTTGCGATAGGCTGCCCCACCGCCGCCTGGGACATGCAAACATTCTGGTACAACGTCACTAAAGCCGGCAGCGTCAAGTACGGCAAAATGGTCCAGATCACGCGGGGCGGTAATGCCAATGGAAATGTCACGACCTAGTTAGACGTCCTATGAGGTTGTGGTTCTTATGAAGTTTCTCTGTAAGGCGATCTTGACGATTAGCTTAATGTCTTTTGGAGTTATAGCAGGGGAACTCGCTCCTGATGAATTCCGAGATCTGGTCAAAAATCTCAGTGCAGTCCAGATTCAGGAGTATGAGGCCCTAGCCAAAGAAAACAATCCAAAAGCACTTGTAATCGTAGGCCTGCTTAGGATCGACGAATCCAACAAAGCGAGAGTCGCAAAGGATTACGAAAAATATCGCAACAAGCAGCGGGAAGGGCTCGCCCTTTATCGAAAAGCCGCTGAGAAAGACTACGCACCGGCGCAATACTTCTTGGCAGAGGCATACGAGAGCGTCGAGTTTGCGGGACTTGATTGCGATGTCGTGAACAAATGGTTGGATAGAGCGGTTATTCTGGAATACGCTCCGGCGTTCTGGTTCAAAGCGTACTTGTACGAGACCAACCGATGCGTCAAACGTGACTATGAAGTAGCTCTAAGCTTGTATAAGAGGGCCAATTCATTAGGTTATCACTCGGCAAGTTTTCGGGTTGGTAAGTTTTACTCAGAGGGTTTAGGCGTTCCAACAGACGAGAAAGAAGCACATTCTTGGTACACAATTGCAGCCAACCGTGGATTTGGAATGGCGCAAAATGAAATGGGGATACGTCTTTCGGAAGGCATCGGTGTCAAAGCCAACAACAAACAAGCTGTAAATTGGTTTAAGAAATCTGCTGAACAAGGGAATGTTTTCGGAGCGTGTAATCTCGCTTTGCATTATGCGCGAGGCCAGGGCGTCGCCAAGAATACTTTGTTAGCTCTAAAGTGGATGTATATATCCCACTCTATAGATGGCTTGAAGTGTTTCCCTAACGATTTCATTGAATATCTGAAACCGACCAAGGCGCTGGATCAGCGTGCGTGGGGACTCGCCGTTGCGTGGCTCAGACAACACCCCGAATTGGATCACAATTTTGGCGAACGACCGTGGATGAAGTAAACCGGACGAGTGCGAGGGTGTGATATGAACGCAAATTGGGAGAGAGTGTTCAACATGAGCTTTGCGAGCGTCTATCCGCATTACGTGACCAAGGTCGAGTCGAAAGGCAGGACGAAGGACGAGCTGCACGCGGTGATTCGGTGGCTGACGGGATATTCGGAGAAAGGTTTGGAGAAGGTGATCGAGAAGAAGACGACGTTTCACGAGTTCTTCGAAAAGGCCCCGAAGCTAAATCCGAACGCCCCGCTCATCAAAGGCGTCGTCTGCGGCGTCCGCGTCGAAGACATTGAAGACCCGCTCATGCAAAAGCTCCGCTGGCTCGACAAACTCGTCGACGAACTCGCCAAAGGCAAAAAAATGGAAAAGATCCTTCGGAATAGGGGAGACTTATGAAAAAGGTACAACTGTTGTTGGCCGTTTGCACTCTGATTTGCGGTGGCTTTGCCGCTCATGCCCAGCAAAATAAAGCGCCCAAATTACCGATTATCAATGATACGGCGACAGAGAAGGAAATTAGAAACTTTTTCGATTCGTATGCCGAAGACCTTCGTCAGCACCGGCGTGAGGCGATCGCTAATCGTTATGATGCGCGCGGTTACTTTCGAATGGGCAATGGCAGCAAGACATTAATTTCGTTTGAAGACACGAAGCAGCGCTATCTAAAGCGCTGGACGGGGCCGAAATCATTTGCGTGGAGAGATCTCTCGATTGAAGTCCTGTCGCAAGATGCGGTGGTGGTCACGGGTCTTTTTGATTGGGAAGGCGGTAGTGGGCAGAAGGCGACTCTTTCCTACACGGGATTGCTGATCAAGCATCAGGGAAGGTGGGGGATTCGGGTTGAGGACGAATCCGTTTCGCCAACGATGTACACGATCAGCAAGATCTCAGGCGATCGTGCGGTTGCCGGACCATTCAAGGAGACGATGACTGCTCAGCCCGGGGCGAGCATTGCAGCCCATCTTCACACGGCTGATATGCATATCAAAGTTCTCAGCGGACGACAATTCATTCTTATGGGCGACCTCTCGACCGCGCGCGTTCAGGTTTACGAGGCGGGTTCTTCGTTCGTAATTCCCGCTGGTATCTGGCACGTCGAATGGTTTGAAACGGAATCCGTTTTCGAGATTTCCGGCATTGGCCCGATGCTCACGAAACGTCCACCGTCCACGCCGCGAAACCACTAAGTTTGTACCGCGTAACGGGAAGAACATTTATGAGAACTGATCGCTGCGATGGATATGACGCTCGACGTTTTCGGACCACGACAAGATGTCGCTGGCATAGGTCTTTACCATTTCGAAGTAATAACTGTCTGATGAAATAGCCTCGAGTGCTATGGTTTCGCCGAGGCTCTCGGCCGTCAGGCGAAAATACTCGTTATCGACGGGCGTCATCTTCCAGTTTTGGCCCGACGTCTTGGCGGCATCACGGTCTTACAAAAAGTGGCATTGAGCTTGAACATAATGAAATGAAACTTTCGATCAAAGAGCTGGTTATTTACACGCCCGCGGCGGACTTCGAGGTGTCAAAGCGGTTCTATAGCGCCCTTGGGTTTGAGTTAACCGAGGGATGGGGCGGAACAATGGATTGTCGGCTTGGCGGTGCTGTGTTTCGCCTTCAAAACTACTATGTCAAGGATTGGGCGGAAAACTTCATGATGAAGTTTGAGGTCGAGGATGTTCAGGCATGGTACGAACACATCAAGCAGCTTCTCGACGCGAACAAATACGGCAACGCCCGAATCGCAGAACCTGAAGTTATAGGCGGCAGCAAAATATGCCACGTGTGGGATCCCTGCGGAGTACTTCTAATATTTATCCAATGAGGGGATCGGATGCACACCTCATATCAGCAAAAACGAGGACTCAGCCCTTGCTACCAACCCTACGTTCCCGTTTCCCAGCTCGACATATATTCGAGCATTTCCGGCGTGAGTTCGTCGATGTTGACACCCATCGCGCGGAGTTTGAGGCTGGCGATCTCCTGATCCACCTCTTTGGGCAGGACGTGGACGCCGGCGGGCAAAGTGCCTTTGTTTTTGACAAGATACTCGGCCGAAAGAGCCTGATTCGCGAATGACATGTCCATAACGCTCGCAGGGTGGCCCTCGGCGGCGGCGAGGTTGATGAGGCGGCCCTCGCCGAGTACGATGACGCTCTTTGTGTCGTCTTTCGAGCGGTATTCCTCGACAAACGGACGCCTCGTGACTGCCGGCTGCGACATATCGCGGAGGGCGTCGAGGTTCAATTCGAGGTCAAAATGGCCGCTGTTGCAGACTATCGCACCATCCTTCATAGCCGCAAAGTGTTCGCGGTCAATAACATGGCGGTTTCCGGTCACGGTTACGAAGAAATCACCAATCTTGGCTGCTTCCTTCATCGGCAGCACGCGCATGCCGTCCATAACGGCTTCTATCGCCTTGATCGGGTCGATCTCGGTGACGACAACGTTCGCCCCCAATCCGCGGGCACGCATCGCAACGCCCTTACCACACCAGCCGTAGCCGACAACGACTAAAGTCTTGCCTGCCAAAAGGATATTGGTCGCTCGGATAATGCCGTCAAGCGTCGATTGGCCCGTCCCGTAGCGATTGTCAAAGAAATGCTTGGTCTGAGCGTCGTTGACCGCGATAGAAGGGAAGGTGAGCACGCCGGCGTTGACCATCGCCTTAAGACGAACGATGCCGGTCGTAGTCTCCTCGGTAGTGCCAATAAGGTTCGCGATCAGTTCGGGCTTTTCCTTGATCATCGTGGCGACAACATCGCTGCCGTCGTCGATAATGAGATTAGGGTGTGTTTCAAGTGCCGCTTTAACGTGGCGAACGTAAGTCTCTGTGGATTCGCCCTTTATCGCCATGACGGGAATGCCCCAGTCGACGACGAGAGAGGCCGCTACATCATCCTGCGTCGACAGCGGATTCGAGGCTATCAATAGTGCCTCCGCACCGCCCGCCTGAAATGTGCGGGCAAGATTCGCCGTTTCCGTCGTGATATGAGCACAGGCGACCATTTTGACCCCCGTAAGCGGCTTTTCAGCCTCAAAACGCTCGCGAATGAGCCGCAGAACAGGCATTTCGCGGTCGGCCCACTCGATGCGCTGCTTACCGTGCGGAGCAAGATTGATGTCCTTGATATCGTACTGCATTGAAATTGCTGATTCGGCCATATGAATGATAGCTAACCGTTAGTCCCGATCCCTTTCTCTGCTGAGGTTCTAAGTGCCTCCGCCTTATCTGTCTTCTCCCAGGAAAATTCATCATTCGCCCGGCCAAAATGCCCAAAACGCGCCGTCGCCTTGTAGATCGGGCGGCGCAGATCGAGCGTTTCAATTATAGCCTTTGGCGTCAGCGTAAAGTTCTCTCGAACAATGTCCGCAATGCGTTCGTCGTCTATCGTCCCTGTGCCGTGACTGTCAACTAAAACTGAAACCGGTTCCGCAACTCCGATGGCGTAAGCTAACTGAACAGTACACTTATCGGCTAGACCCGCCGCGACAACATTCTTCGCAATATAGCGAGCCATATAAGCCGCCGAGCGGTCTACCTTCGTAGGATCCTTACCGGAAAAAGCCCCTCCGCCGTGCGGGGCGTAACCGCCATAAGTGTCGACGATGATCTTTCGTCCCGTAACTCCTGCGTCACCCATCGGTCCGCCGATAACGAACTTTCCGGTCGGATTGATGTGGTACTTGGTGTTATCGTCGATCATCGCGGCGGGAATCACCGGCTTGATGACGTGCTCCATGATGTCAGAACGTATGTCTTCGATGTCGAGATCGGCAGTCTGCGTTGAAATAACGATCGCCTCCACACGAAACGGGCGACCATCACGATACTCGATTGACACCTGCGATTTGCCGTCAGGACGCAAGTAGGGAATTGTGCCGTCGCGACGTACCTCACTAAGCTTGCGCGTCAGATTGTGTGCCATCTGTATCGGCATCGGCATCAACTCAGGTGTCTCATTACAAGCAAATCCAAACATCAGTCCCTGATCACCCGCGCCGCCGGTGTCAACGCCCTGAGCGATGTCCGGCGATTGAGTGCCGATGGCATCGATCACGCTACATGTATTTGAATCGTAGCCAAATTCCGCATCGTTATAGCCGATCTCATGGATCGTGTCGCGTATTATCGTTTTGTAGTTGACCTGTGCCGTTGTCGTTATCTCACCCGCAACGACCGCGAGTCCTGTGGTGACGAGTGTTTCGCACGCCACTCGGGCGGTTGGGTCCTGCTCGATTATTGCGTCAAGGATCGCGTCCGATATATTGTCGGCGATCTTGTCGGGATGTCCTTCGGTGACCGATTCAGAAGTAAATAGAAAATTTCCGCTGCTCAAAATGAAAACTCCTCGTAACAGTTGATGTTCCCGCTATTAGGCGAAATGACAATTCTAGCTATTCGCGGCGTGGGTGTCAAAAGGGAAAATCGGCCAAAACAACGGCGCCGATTTGCAGTCTCGCCGGATTTTTGTCAATCTCACTCTCAACTTTGCTTAAAGATAATAGCTCGTTCCGTTCTCAGACTATGAACGTTTATATCGGTACGTTTCTCATTGCTTTTTCAACGCTCGCCCTCGAGATCACTCTCTCTCGGCTGTTCAGCGTCAGCACCTGGTATTATTTGGCATTCTTCGCGATCTCGACGGCGATGCTTGGGATGACGGCGGGAGCGACGACCGTTTATCTGAGGAAGGATCGATTTGACGAGAGGGAACTCGACGATTCCGTCGCAACTGCCTGCATGGGTTACGCCTTCGTTCTGCCCGTGGTGCTGCTTCTGCTGTGCCTGATCCCGATAAACATGGAGTATTCGCTGATGCCGGCGCTCTCCTTGCTTCTTATCACGGCGCTCTGCACTTTACCTTTTTACTATTCCGGTATCGCCCTATCGATCATCCTGACCAAGTATGATCTGCCTATAGGGAAGTTGTATGCGATCGACCTCCTCGGAGCGGCATTGGGTTGTCTTTTCGTCCTTGCCGGACTGGAAGTCTTCAGCGCTCCCAGCATTGTATTGCTATGCGCGATCATCGCCGCTGTCTCAGCGTTAGTATTTGCCTATGGGAGTAAGACTTTCTTATATCGACGTCTTTTGCTGTCGGTCTCCATAGTGCTCGCGGGCATCGTCGTGGTTACAACGACCACGTCGTTTGGGCTTTATCAGTTGACCACCAAGGGCAAGGTCGTGCCGGCAGACTGGATGCTGCTCGAGAGATGGAACTCATTTTCGCGTGTCGTGGTATTTAACGGCGGGTGGGGAACGCCGCTCTATTGGGGGCCAAGCCCAACTCTACCTGAGGAGCAGGTCTTTCAGTATTGGATGAACATCGACGGCGACGCGGGAACGGCTGTGAGGCAATTTCGCACGCCGGCGGACCTAAAGGGCTTGCGGTATGATGTCACGAACATCGGCTATCATCTAAGGCCTTCGGGCGGAGCGGCGATCATCGGTGTCGGTGGTGGACGAGATCTTCAGAGTGCCTTGCTTTTCGGGCACGAATACGTACTTGGAATCGACGTAAATCCCGTATTCATTGGATTGCAGAAGGATCAGTTCAAAGACTTTGCAGGGCTTGGCAACAATGAGAAGGTGCGATTGGTCGCTGATGAGGCGCGAAGCTACCTGACGCGATCCGACGAAAGATTTTCCGTCCTGCAGATGTCGATGATAGACACATGGGCTGCAACGGGAGCCGGAGCATTTTCGCTTTCGGAGAATGGGCTTTACACGGTAGAGGCATGGAATGTCTTCTACGGCCGACTTAAGGACGATGGCATTTTCACTGTCTCTCGTTGGTACAATCCAAAGAATTCGGGCGAGGCCGGCCGACTGCTGAGTGTTACGGTCGCGTCGCTTCTGCAGAATCGCGTCCCGGATCCTGCGCGGCACATTGCTCTCATCAATTCCGGCCAGGTATCCACGCTACTGCTAAGCAAGCAGCCCTTTACTGAGCAGGATGTCGAAACGCTAAAGCGGGTCTGTGCAGAAATGCAATTCAATCTGCTTACGGCCCCTGGAATCGATGCCGAAAATGCGACCTTGCGAAGCATCGTTAACGCAAAGTCGACCTCAGAACTCGACAGCTCGATCAAAGACGCAGTTGTCAACTACGAGCCGGCGACGGACGAGAGCCCTTATTTCTTTAACATGCTTCGGCTCGATCACTTGGGATTTGCCTTCAACACTGAGGCGGGCGTCTTGAAAGGGAACTTGATCGCCACAGTGACCCTCGCGGGCCTTATCTTGTGTCTCGGCATTCTCGCCCTTATCACGATCATAGTCCCGTTGCGGATCGGGTTGAGGGCAAAAGGCACTGACTCAGCGTCAAAAAGGGCGATGCGGATCGGCGTCGTCTATTTCTGCCTGATAGGCGCCGGCTTCATGTTCGCTGAGATCGCAATGATCCAGAAGCTCTCTGTCTTTCTCGGGCATCCCGTCTATGCTCTAGGTATCCTCTTATTTACGATCATCGCGAGCACTGGGGTCGGCAGCTTGTTGAGTGATCGATTGCCCATTACCAGATCACGGTTCTGGAAACTTGCTCCTGTTCTGACGGCTGTCATGATCGTCACCCAAAAGTTCATACTCTCGGCCCTCGTCGAGCGGATGATCACAGAACCGATAACGACTAAAGCTCTGTTGTGCGTTCTCGTTATCTTTCCCTTGGGGATGATGATGGGATGCTTCTTTCCGACAGGAATGCGAATCTTCAGGCCCTTGGTCGCTGACGATACACCATGGTTCTGGGCTTTGAACGGGATATTCGGGGTCCTCAGCTCAGCCTTGGCGGTTTTCGTATCGATCTACTTTGGTATCTCCGTAAATTTCTTTATTGCCGCGGCCTGTTATATCGCGTTACTAATACCGATCTACAGCGTGGAGCTGAAAGACAGGGCTCCGACCGCGAGTCTGCCGTGAGTTAGGGAACAACTACGCTCACCGGATCTTGGCATCCTAGCAGATCCTGTGCGTCCGATAATAGAGATTATGTACTCCTCAGCCAATCAGTTCCGGCCAATCATCCGGAACCTGGTCACCGCCTGGCGAAATATCAGGATCCGGACTAGATGCAGATGAGAGATCGATCACCTTCTTTTCGACAAAGATCGGACAGTCCAGGCGTAATGCAAGAGCGATCGCATCCGACGGACGCGCATCTATTGAGACCGGATCACCTTTTCGGTCGACCAGTTCGATTCGAGCATAGAACGTATTCTCCTGCAGGTCTGTGATTATTACGCTCGTAGCTGTGAGTTGGCATTCAACGATGACGTTGCGAAGTAGGTCATGCGTCATAGGCCGTTGAGGGACGACCTTTTCGATCTCGAGGGCTATTGCGTTCGCCTCGAACGCTCCAACCCAAATAGGTAGAACCGTTTCACCCTCGATGCTCTTTAGGACAACGATAGGTGTGTTCGTATTAGGATCCATTATCAATGCACCGATCTTGACTTCGATCAAACTGCTGGCTTTCATGACTATATGACCTCGCCAAATAATGAGTTCGCCTTCACCTCGGTCACTCTGATGTTGACGATCTTGCCCAAGAGGTCGCTCGGTCCACGGAAATTTACGGTCCTATGACAGGTCGAATGGCCCGTGAGGCCGTCAGCCGTGCGAACGGATCTTGCCTCGACCAAAACATTAAGCACTCGTTTAAGATAGCTCCGTAACTTCTTGGCCTGTATGCGTTTCTGGGTTCTTTCCAGTTCAAGAAAGCGCAGCGTTTTCTCCGCCGGCGAAACACTATCGTTCATCGCAAATGCCGGTGTCCCGGGACGCGGTGAGTACTTAAAGATATAAGCGCTGTCGAACTCGCAGTACTCGAAAAGATCAACGGTATCGAGGAAATCAGCCTCTGTTTCACCCGGAAATCCCACGATAATATCCGTTGTCAGTGAAATATCGCGGGATGAGGCTCTGATCCGGTCGATCTTCGCCTTGTAGTTATCAATGGTGTGGCCCCGCTTCATCGATCGCAGGACACGATCGCTGCCTGACTGAACCGGCAGATGCACCCAGTTACACAGGTTTTCGTGTTCCTCGATAGCATCGACGATATCGTCGCGAAAATCTCGGGGAAATGACGTCGTGAACTTGATCCGCTCCATACCGGTCATTGCGACGGCCCGGATGAGCCGTGAGAATGGATACTTCCCTCTTATAGACTCTAGGCCCGTGTCGCGATCAGGACGATAACTATTAACATTTTGACCAATTAGATGCACTTCTTTAATGCCGCTTCTACGCATTTCCAGAACCTGCCGAATGATCTCAGAGGCGGGCCGGCTCTGTTCCCTTCCGCGTGAAAACGGCACGATGCAGTAGGTGCAGAACTTGTTGCAACCCTCGATGATCGGTAAAAAGCCGACAAAGGGCGAATGGCGATGAGTATCGGCGACCGTCCAGTCGTATTCGTCTTCCCTTTCGCCAATATCAAGATAATGCCGCTCGCCTGTAAGCGTTGCATTTACGGCGTTTGAGATGCGTCCAACAGCTCTGGTGCCTAGAACGAAGTCAACGCCGCTGATCTTACGGAAGAGCGTTTCGCCCTCCAATTGGGCCACACAGCCCATGACGCCCACGACAGGTTTTTTGTCAGTCCGGTGGCGAACCTGGCCAACTCGCGTATAGAGCTTGTGTTCCGCACGTTCTCGCACAGAGCATGTGTTAAAGACGACCACATCGGCTGACTCTTCATTCGCGGTCATCTCAAAGCCATCTCGGGCCAATTCCGTCGATACGCGTTCCGAATCGGAGACGTTCATTTGACAGCCAAAGGTTTCGAGATACACTTTCTTCATATGGAGGCGAGCGAACCGGTCAAATTCGGTGAAAAAGACTTTGTTCACCTGCATTTGCATACCGATTATAGCTTGTTGCAAAGTACAATCCAACTAAAGCCCCTTGCGGCCCGCCTCAAAGAACTCGACCTCAAAGCGTGTGCGATAACGGATTATGGCAACCTGTACGGGGCCTTGGGCTTTTATAATGCGCTCAAGGCGGTAAACGTGAAGCCGATCATTGGCTATGAGGCGAATTTCGTCTTGGAGAGCTGTCGCGAGAGGTCGAGTTCTGTGCGCGCGGGCGAGAGGCCTTACTACAGCGTTATACTGCTCGCAGAGAACAATCGAGGTTATCAAAATCTTGTATCCCTTGCATCTAAAGCGTTTACAGATGGATATTATCATCGCCCTCGCGTTGATCTTGAGATGCTATCGGCCCATCATGAGGGGCTGATAGGCTTGTCGGGCGGCCTCACGGGCGTAGTGGGACATTTCCTCGCCGCCGGTGATGAAGAACGGGCTTTCGAGAATGCCAAAATGCTCGAAGAGGCGCTCGGCCGAGACAATTTCTTTCTCGAAATATGCGAAGCTACGGATGACACGCGGCGTCACCTGCTCGATCGGACCGTAGAACTCTCCACCCGCGCAGAGATCGACCTTGTAGCGACAAACGACGTTCATTATCTGCATGCGGACGATGCACGGGCTCACGAACTGCTGCAATGTCTAAAGGATGGCCGGACATTGGTTGATACCGGCCGTCCGCCGGACGCAACCTGGTTCCTCAGGTCGGCCGCGGAAATGTGGGAGATCTTTGGTAATGAGCTCCCTTCAGCGCTTCAGAATACCGTCCGGATCGCAGAACGATGTGAGATCGATATACCGCAAGGCGAGTTGGTTCGGCAACTTCCCGATTATCCGACGCCGATCCCGGGCCTCTCGATGGACGACTATCTTGTACAGGTCCTTAACGAGAGTTTTGCGGAGCGAGAAGCAGAGGAATGGCGGCCAAAACTAGCAGACGGAACGCTCGTCCGCACGCTTGATGAGTATCGGGAACGCCTTGACTCCGAGATACGGACGATCCAGAAGATGGGATTCTCGGGCTATTTCCTGATCGTATGGGATTTCATTCGATTCGCTCGTGAGAAAGGAATACCTGTTGGCCCGGGTCGCGGTTCGGCGGCCGGTTCGCTTGCCGCCTATTGCCTGAGGATAACGGACGTAGATCCGCTTCAGTACGACCTCCTTTTTGAACGGTTCCTCAATCCTCACCGCATCTCAATGCCCGATATTGACATCGATTTTTGTATCCGCGGCCGCGGCGATGTCATCCGCTATGTGACCGACCTGTACGGACAGGAATCAGTGTGTCAGATCATTACTTTTGGAACTATGGCATCGCGTGCGGCAATTAAGGATGTCGGACGGACCCTCGGGATGGACTTTGGCTCTGTCGAGCGAATTGCCAAAATGATCCCGAAGCCGGTGCGCGGCCGTAACGTAAGCATCCCGGAAGCTCTAGAGACCGTTCCCGAACTGAAAAGCGCCTATAACGCCGAGACATCAACACAGAACGTTATCGATCTGGCCTTAAAGCTTGAAGGCTGCTCCCGGCATACATCAGTTCATGCGGCCGGCGTTGTGATCAGTCCGAAACCGCTGCACGAACTTGTTCCGGTTAAAAGGACTGACAAGGATGAGTTCACAAGCCAGTTTCCGATGGGCGATCTGGAAAAGGTCGGAATGCTCAAGATGGATTTTCTTGGGCTAACGACGCTGACCATCATTGCCGATACTCTGGCCTCGATACGGGAACGACATGGTATTGAGATCGACTGGGCAAAGGTTCCAACAACTGACGAGCAGGCGATGCAGCTCTTTGCTGACGGTCGGACCGAGGCTATCTTTCAGTTTGAATCTTCGGGGATGCAGGAACTCTGTCGGCGGCTCAAGCCTAAGGTGCTGGAGGACCTTTCGGCGCTGAATGCCCTCTATCGCCCCGGACCGATAGATGGCGGCATGGTCGACGATTTTATTGATCGGCACAAGGGGACCAAGCCAGTCGAGTACATCTTGCCTGAGATGGAAGGCATCCTTGGAAATACTTTTGGCGTTCTTGTTTATCAGGAACAGATAATGCAGCTCGCCCAGAAGCTCGCAGGCTACTCCCTCGGCCAGGCAGATCTGATGCGACGGGCGATGGGGAAAAAGAACGTCCAAGAGATGAGCGTTCATGAGCAGACCTTCATTAGCGGCGCAGTTGAGAACAAGATCCCGCGTAAGGTGGCGAAAGAGATATTTGACCTCATGGCGAAATTCGCGGATTACGGGTTCAATCGCAGCCATTCTATGGCTTACGCAGTTCTGGCATTCCGAACCGCCTATCTGAAGGCCCATTATCCGGCCGACTTTTATGCCGCCGTTCTATCGCACGAATCGGACGACAGCGAAAAGGTATATAAATATACGACCGAACTCAAGTCACTCGGCCTAAGCCTGCTGCCTCCGGATATTAACGAGAGCGGAGACGGCTTTACTCCTGTCGATGAAACGGTACGTTACGGCCTGATGGCGATCAAAGGCCTCGGTGCGTCGAGTGTTGAGGCGATAGTCTCAGCCCGAAGTGATGGAAAATTCAGTTCGCTTTTCGACTTTTGCGGGCGCCTGTCAACGGGTGCCGTGAACCGGCGAGGGCTCGAAAGCCTGATCTGTGCCGGAGCATTTGACTCTCTGATGGCGCAGGGCGACGACATAGCCCGATGGCGGGCGAGCAACTTTGCAGCTGTCGATCTGGCACTGGCACAAGGGCAGCGGCTTGCGGAGGATCGGATGCGCGGGCAGACAGGCCTCTTTGCCTCGTCTGACAGTGCTGAGGTCACTGTCGAGTTGCCCGACGTTGAGCCGTGGCGTCGTGACGAACTGGGCAGCAGAGAGAAGGCGGCAGTCGGCTTTTATATCTCGACACATCCGATCGACTCTTATCAGAGGCTGCTTGAGGGCCGCTTCAGGCCGATAGCGGAATTCAGCACACCTAGTTCGGGCGACAAGGTCCGACTTGCCGGCATGCTGAGCATGACGCAGGTCAAGCTGAGCAAGCGCGGCGGCCGCTACTGCACGTTTCGCCTTGAAGATCGGTCGGGCGGAATTAAGGGCATCGTCTTCGCTCGAGATCTTCCGGGCCTGCTGTCGTATCTTAAGGATGACGAGCTGGTGATCGCTGAGGGCACTATTGAGGTCGCCGAGGGTCAGGAACCCTCGTTGCGAGTTGACAAGATACAAAACCTCGTCGACGAGGCCGTAACCCGTGCACGCGAGGTTTGCATCTCGCTTCCCCCGCTCAATGGCGACACCGTCTCTTTCCTCGAAACACTCTACATCCTTCTCGAACGCGAGCGAGGCCAGTGCGGCGTCGTGCTCGAGGTGACTGCGGGCGAGACGCTCGTTCAACTCCGGACAAAAGTCCCCTCTGTTGCCGGCAGCCGTGAACTGCAGCGACAGCTTGAAGAACGTGGCTGCTCGGTCGAGTGGTTACAATAGACTCGCAGTCGGAATCATTTTTCCAAAATAAAACTTGTACCCACTGAGCGATTTCGGGCCCTTTCGTCGCTTTTGTTTGTGAGGCGTATTTTCTCACATTAAAGGAGGGCAGAAAATGCTTGGAAAGAAATTGAGTTTTGCGGTTATCGTGATAATTTCATCGCTTTTACTGGTGAGCCAGACGGCGGCTCAATCGGTTTATAACGTGATAGTTCCGTCCACAAACGGAAAACCTGCCGGTTATTACACAATTCCGCGAGTCTTACTTCAACCGAACGATACGGTAACTATTCAATACACGGGCGGCATCGTTGATTTTACAGCCGTTGGCAAAAGTTGTGCTGTAGAAGAAGCCTATCTGGTGGATGCAAACGGGATGTCTCAGGATTTCCTTTGGGACTGGGGAAACATTCTGTGTTACATCAACGAATTACGTCATGAGGTTCCGTCCGACCCGTTACCAACACAGCCGCACGCCGGATTGTTTCTTCCGGCACAGCCCGGTGCGCCGCTTCAATTTATTGGGAGAAATACGAAAACTTTTACTTTCACGGGAACGAGTCCGGCGTATTTGAGACTCGGCGTTAATGATGTGGTTTGGCTGAACAATGGCGGGCAGTTTGATGTCAGGGTTACGGTTACGCGAAGATCGTTTGAATTCTCCACAGCAACTTCAAGCATTGACGAGAACGGCGGAAACGCCGTAATTACCGTTACCCGAAGCGATTCGGCAGCGGCTTCGAGCGTTCATTATGCGACCTCCAACGGCACGGCAACGGCCGGACAGGATTATACGGCGGTGAGCGGAACTTTGAACTTTGCCATCGGTGAAACAAGCAAAACGTTCAATGTTCCGATCACTAACGACGCGGCGGCTGAATCAAACGAAACGGTTAATCTGACGCTTTCCGCACCAAGCAACGGCTTCATTTTGGGTGTCAATAAGACGGCCGTTTTGACTATCAACGACAGTGACACGCTCAACAATAACTCGGCCTTTGTGTCGCAGAACGTCCCGGGTCAGATGTATGCAGGGATCCATTACCATGTGATGACGGCTTTCAAGAATACCGGCACCACAACCTGGGCCGCGGGAACATACGGACTTTCATCGCAAAATCCGCTCGACAATACGACTTGGGGATTTAACCGCGTCAATCTGCAAAGCGCGGTCGCACCCGGTGCAACGGCATTCATCGGCTTTGATATTACCGCGCCAAGCACGCCGGGAACTTACAATTTTCAATGGCGGACGTGGCAGCTCGGAGTGGAACATTTTGGGGCATTTTCACAGAATCTGCAGATTGAGGTCGTGCCGCGACCGATCGCTACCATCACCGATTCTTCGATCATCGAAGGCGATTCCGGGCAGAAAGACCTTTCGTTTATTATCTCGCTCGATACGCCGATGATCGAGCAAGGCTGGGTTGATGTGGCCACCGCTAACGGCACGGCAATCGCCGGTCAAGACTATGTCACCCGAAGCGGGAGATGGCTCTTTGAACGCGACCAGCAGTCCGTCAACATCAAAATTCCGATCATCGGGGACACCGCCTTTGAGCCGACTGAAAGTTTCTTTTTGAACCTGACCCCGGGCTACGCGATCCTACTCGGCAACGATCAGGGCAAAGCGGTGATCCGGGACAACGAGCCGACGAAGATCGCCGATCTGGATCGCGACGGGAAAAGCGATTTTTGGTTGTTTCGCCCGTCAAACGGCATTTGGTATGGCTTGTCGAGCCGAAACAATTATTCATTTACCGCCGTTCAATTCGGTGCAAACGGCGACATTCCGGTGAGCGGCGATTACGATGGCGACGGCTATCCCGATTATGCCGTTTGGCGGCCTTCAACGGGCGTTTGGTATGTCTATCGGACATCGGACGGGCAAGTTACGTCGTTTCAATTTGGGATATCAACCGACATACCCGTTCAGGGCGATTTTGACGGCGACGGCAAATGCGATTTCGCAGTGTTTCGCCGTTCAACAGGCATTTGGTATATACGTTACAGCCTTTTGAACGATTTCCAGATTCAGCAATTCGGTCTGAACGGGGATGTTCCCGTCAAAGGTGATTTTGACGGCGACGGCCGCACCGATCTGGCGGTTTTTCGACCTTCAAACGGCACTTGGTATATTCTGCAGAGTTCGAACGATCAACTCATTGCCATGCCATTCGGGAGTAGCGGTGACCAAGCCGTTCCCGCCGATTTTGACCATGATGGCAAAGCGGACATTGCCGTTTGGCGGCCTTCGACAGGCGTTTGGTATTACTTGAAAAGCAGTCTGAACAACACCGGATTTGTTGAGTTTAAGTTTGGCTTGAATAACGATATTCCCACACCGGGCGACTTTGACGGCGATGGCAAGAACGATTTTTCCGTCTTTCGTCCATCAGCCGGCATGTGGTACAGCTGGCAAAGCCTGACCAATTCACTTGCGGCAAGGCAATTTGGCATAAACGGCGATATTCCGATCGCAAATCGTTGGGTGCACTAGAAGGGCTTATTGCCTCCTCAAAAACAAAAGCGGTCGATCCCTAGGGACCGACCGCTTTTTTTGATTCCTTGAAGGAATCGTGCTAAAAAAAAGCATAACTGATGTCCGAGGATGTTACGCAACTTCTTTTCGATTGGAGCAACGGCGACAAAGATGCGATAGACAAACTCTTGCCGATTGTTTATGGGGAATTGCGCCAGGTCGCGGCAAATTTGATTAAAAATGAACGTGCCGACCACACGCTTCAGCCGACCGCGCTCGTTCACGAAGCCTATCTCAAACTCATCAGCCAAAGCGATGTACACTGGGACAGTCGCGTTCAGTTTTTTGCGTTTTCGGCACGGATCATGCGAAATATTTTGGTTGACCACGCCCGTTCGAAACTACGCGAAAAACGCGGCGGTCAGCAGCAAAAGATCGCTCTGGACGAACTCGTTTTCGCCTCGAAAGAAAAGTCGAATGAATTGATTGAGTTAGATGAAGCCTTGCTGGAACTTGCCAAATTTGACGAGCGTAAATGCCGCATCATTGAACTCAGATATTTTGGCGGTTTGAGTCTCGAAGAGATCGGAAAAGTGTTGAAGATAGCCGTTGCGACCATTCGCCGCGATATGCGCTTCGCCGAAGCCTGGCTCTACAATGAAATGAGCGAATAAGGTTCGCGTTCATCCAAGCGATGCGCGAGTTCTCCACGAGAGCCCCAGCCAGTTGTTCGTCGCATCGGTTATTCTTTCCGCAGTGTGAGCGATTTGTGTGCAAAAAAACGCTTTTGGGTTGAGAGGTGATCTATCCGATGAATCTCGATCAATGGTTCAGAGTCGAAGAGCTTTTCAATCAGGTGATCGAAATGCCTTCGGCTGAACGCGAGGAATTTTTGGCGACACTTGACGGCGGCGATGAAATACTCGTCGGGAAAGTCAAAGATTTGGTCTGCGCCGAAGCGTCGCACAACGGAAGTTTTCTCGAAGCGGTGCAGAACGCCGCAGAAGAATTTTTGGACGCCCCCGAGCTAACCGAAGATCCTCCGCAAAATATTGGCGTTTACAAGATCACGCGCTTGCTCGGCAAGGGCGGAATGGGCGCGGTTTATCTCGCCGTCCGTAATGATGAAATTAAACGCCGCGTTGCCGTCAAGATCATCAAACGCGGAATGGATACGGATGACATCTTGCGCCGTTTTCGCAATGAACGCCAAATTCTGGCGGCTCTTGAACACGCGAACATCACCAAACTGATTGACGGCGGCACAACCGACAACGGATTGCCGTATCTCGTGATGGAATACGTTGACGGCTTGCCTCTGCTCGAATATTGCGAGAGTCAACAACTCGATGCCAAACAACGTCTGAAACTTTTCCAACAGATCTGCTCGGCGGTTTCCTATGCCCATCGAAATCTGATTGTGCATCGCGACTTGAAGCCTTCAAACATCATCGTAACTGCGGACGGTGTGCCGAAACTGCTTGATTTCGGTATCGCCAAAATACTCAATCGCGAACTTTCGGGGCACACTTTGGATCCGACTTTGACGGCAATGCGGATGATGACCCCCGATTACGCTTCGCCCGAACAAGTGCGCGGCGAACAAATAACAACCGCTTCCGACATCTACAGTTTGGGCGTCTTGCTCTACGAACTTTTGACCGGACAGCGTCCGTATCAAACTAAAAACATCACACAAGCCGAGATGTTTCACGCCATTTGCGATACTGAGCCGCCACTGCCAAGCTCAATGATCACGGGAGCTCTGGGCATTTCGACCAACCGAAACACCTCCGAAAATCGACATGCCGCAATCCGCAATCCCCAATCTCTCCGCGGTGATATTGATAACATTGTGCTGATGTCTCTGCGAAAAGAAGCTTCGCGGCGATATGCTTCGGTTGACCAATTTTCTGAAGATATACAGCGTCATCTCGACGGCTTGCCCGTTCTGGCGCGTCCGAATACTTTTTCGTATCGAGTCGGTAAATTCATCAAGCGTCAAAAGGTTGCGCTTGGCTCCGTCGTTTTTTTGGTAACGCTTTTGGCGGGTTTCGGCATTACCGAATCCATCCAAACCCGCAAACTTGCCAAAGAGCGCGACCAAGTTCAAATCGAAAAGATCCGTGCTGAAAAGATCGCGGCCTTTATGACTGAGCTTTTCAAAAGTTCCAATCCGAATGAAACGAATGGTGCGGACTTGACCGCTCGCCAACTTTTGGACAAAGGCTACAACCGACTGAAAAATGAATTGAACGATCAGCCGGAAGTCAAGGCCAAATTACTTCTAACAATGGCGCAGTCGTATCAAGCCCTCAGCGTTTTTGACAAAGCCGAAGAACTCGCCGAAGAATCCGTTCGTCTGAATCGTCAACTTTACGGCAATGAAAATCTGGAAACACTCGCCGCTTTGGAGTTCCTCGGCAACGTCACATTTTGGGCAAAAAAGAGCGATGAAGCCGCCCAAATTATGCAGGAAGCCGTCAATATTCGCCGCAAGATCGGCGGTGAAACGATTGAATTAGCCGACAGCCTCGACCAACTTGCCGTCTTGCAAAAAGATAGTTTGAAAGTTCCGAAAGACGAAATCGAGCGAAATTATCTGGAGGCCGTTTCGATCGCCCGCCGCGTTTTGCCGCCCGACGATAGTCGCTTGGAAGAATATCTGACCGACACAGCGGCATTTCTTCTGGAAATTCGCGGAAAGTTCAAAGAAAGTGAAAATCTGTGTCGTGAAGCACTTTTGATTGCCGAAAGAAATGCGTCCGACAACCCGCAAGATTTGGCTTCTGCTCACTCTTGTCTGGGCAGAAGTTTGGTTATGCAAGCCCGTTTTGACGAGGCCGCCCAAAGTTTAGAGACCGCCTTGACAATTAGAAAAGATTTCTACAAAGCGGTTGAAAATCAATCACTTTCCAACGCTTATCACAATCTCGGCTACTGCTATCTCGTTGCCAATCAGTTGGATAAAGCCGAACCCTTGCTTCAGAAAGCATTGCAAATCCGCACTAAGATCAACTCGCCGCTCCGCTCACATTCCGCGATGGAATTGGCGATAATTTACAGCAAACAAGGCAAACACGCCGAAGCCGAAGAACTGTTAAAAATCAACTTTATCGAGAATTCTAAAGCAAAACAGACACTTTATCTGGCGAACATTTTGATCAACGGCGGAAAGTTTGCCGAAGCCGAAGCAGTTTCCCGCAAAAATATCCCGGAAATGGCAAAAAGTTACGGCGATGACCATTATCGTTACGCCGAAAATCTTTTTGTTTTGGGCAAAGCCTTACAATCTCAAAACAAAGCCGCCGATGCTGCTGAATTTTTGCGGCAAAGCTACGAGATTTTTCAAAAAACCTATGGCGAAACGCATCCGCTGACTATTGAAGCCCGAAATCGTTTGAAATAAGATCGATCTTCGAATAGATCCGTCGTGTACGGCAGCGACAGATTGAGGAACGTGGCTGTTCGGTCGAGTGGTTACAATAGGCCACAGGCGGTATCATATTTCTTATGGCGACCACCGCATTCGAACGCGTGCAACTCGCACGCCATCCTGAGCGGCCCTATGCAATGGACCTGATCGGCCCCATGTTCTCGGATTTCATTGAGATCCACGGTGACCGGCGCTTTGCTGACGATCCGGCAATCATCGCCGGCTTCGCGCGCCTTGATGGATCGGAGATCTGTATTATCGGTCAGCAGAAGGGGCGTGACATCAACGAGCGGCGGCATCGGAATTTCGCGATGTCAAAGCCGGAAGGTTATCGCAAGGCACTTCGCGTAATGCATCTGGCCGAGAAATTTGGCCGACCGATTGTGACGATTATCGATACGCCCGGAGCCTATCCCGGCATCGATGCCGAAGAACGCGGCCAGGCCGAGGCGATCGCCTTCAATCTGCGCGAGATGGCGGGACTGGAAGTCCCAATTGTCGTCATAGTGATCGGCGAGGGCGGCTCGGGAGGCGCTCTTGCGATCGGTATCGGCGACCGCGTTCTGATGATGGAAAACGCCGTTTACAGCGTTATCACACCCGAGGGCTGTGCGGCGATCCTGTGGAAGGACGCAGCGCGGGCTCCCGACGCGGCCGAAGGGCTGAGGCTCACAGCCTCGGAACTGGCAAAGTTCCAGATCGTTGACGAGATCATCTCCGAACCGGAAGCGTGGACCATGCCCGGCGAAGAAAAATCGTCGCAAAGGGCCTTTTCGGCCATTTGCGACGATCTAAAGAGGGCCCTCACCCACAGCTTGAATGACCTTTCGCGTCTCGACAACCGAACGCTGCTCGAAAACCGCTACCAGAAATTTCGCAAAATGGGCGTCTGGGTCTAGAACGGTATGTCGTCGTCCGCCGGGGCCGGAGCTGCAGCCGGCGCCGGAGCTGCCGCTGAAGCAGACGTCGAAGTATCCGCAGCCGGAGCACCACTGTATGCGGGTTCGTCATGCGACGGCCCTCCACCGCTGTAATCGCCCGCGTCCTGACGCGAGCCGATAAACTGCATGTCGGTAGCGTTTACCTCAAGCGTGTATCGGTTATTGTTGTCGCGATCCGTCCATTCCTCGACCCGGAGACGGCCCTCGATATAGACGGGCCTTCCTTTCGCCAGATATTTCGATGCTGTTTCGGCCTGATTGCCCCACAGCGTGACGCGAAACCAGGTGGTGATATCCTGAAACTCACCCGATTTGTCGCGACGCCTCTCATTTGTAGCCAACGTAAAGCTGCAAACTGCAGTTCCCTGCGGCGTGTAGCGGAGTTCCGGATCGCGGCCCAGATTGCCGACGATAATGATTTTGTTGAATGACATATTGGTTCCTCTCTTGTGTTAATTTGCCTAAAACGAATTGTGTTGCGTAGGCATCAATATATCACGATATTCTCGTGTGCTAAAATCCATAGTTTCGCGGTCGGTCGTGTCATTGATTGAATGCTCCGCACAACGCTTCCCAAAGCTCTCATATCCTGGCTCGTTATCGCCCTGGCGGCGGTATCTATTGTTGCGCAGGTGGATAACAATAGCGGGGCTGACGTCACGCGCTGTTGGGCGATACCGATAACGGCTGCGGTTCGGCGTCTGACGGCCGATGGCTCGCGTGCATATGCTGCCCTTGATGGAGGCCGATTGATCTCATTTTCGCCTGACGGAAAAACGACATGGTCTACAGAACTTGGCGGCGACATTTCATCGACTTTGCTGGTCACGGATACGGGGCTGCTTCTGAGCACAAGCTCGGTCGGCGAGAATGAAATGGGTATTCTCCGCGCGATCAGCCGCGATACAGGAATAGTTGCGGCCACTGCCCCGCTTCCAGAAGGTGCGCGGTATTACACTTTCGCATTGAACGGATCGGTGCTTGTCGTTTCAGGCAACGGGATTGTCCAAATGATTGACCGGCAGGGCGTGGTAAAATGGCGTCGCGAGATCGCAGAGGCCTTTGCTGCTGTGCCCGTCTTGGGGGCCGACCGCCTCTTTTTGGCGTCAACCGGAAAGCAGCTGTTTGCCATCGATCCGACAAGCGGCGAGATCGACTCGGTTCGAAAGGTAAAGTATGACATTACTGCCCTGGGCGTCACGCAAGCCGGGATGCTGCTGGTCGGTGACGCGAGGGGCGGCCTGACGGCTTTCGATAGGAGCGGTGCGACGGCTTGGCGGTTTCGCACCGGTGGCCGCGTCTCCGGGCTCTTCGCTGCAAATGGCCACATCTTTGCGATGTCGCACGACAATTTTGTTTACTGCATCGACGCGAGCAACGGCAGCGTCGCCTGGAAGCGACGCCTCGCCGGCCGAGTTTCGCACGCCGCACCGATCAACGGCACCTATCTCTTTACGACGTCGCTGGACGAACATGGCGCGGCGATAACCGCCATCGCCAAAGGTAGAACAGCCGGCCATATCGGCCTAGCCGACGACGAGTTTGTCACGGCCGATCCTGTGATCTCTGGCGGCATCCTGGCAATAGGCACGAACGATGCCGTTTACGGTTACAGCCTCGTCGGCCCCGCGGGCTGCCCCAAATAGCAAAAATGCGGCCTGCGGACCGCCAAGGTCCGTGGCCGCAATCCAAAATTAAACCAGCAGTATGGCTTCTAATGCGAAACCGCGTGCTGGCTGATCATCGCGTAAATTTCGTCTTTGATCGCGAGTTTCTTCTTCTTGAGGGTTGTCTCCTCTACTTGTTCTTCGTCGCTTGGATACGATAGGTGAACCAGTTCGTTCAGCCTTTTTTCCAGATCGTCATGCTGATGTACCAGATCTCTGAAAACTTGATTGCTCTTTAGCAAGTCGTCCCTCACCGGATCAGCAGTTGACATGTCCATAGCGTTATAGTCCTCACTTTGTCAAAGTTTTCTTGGGCCCGGAGGCCGAAATGGTCTATGAGCCGGGCTTAAGTTTGATTCTAGTCCTCTCGGGATAAATTATCAAGAGGCCCGCAGTTTCAGGATCTAGCTAATTGAATGTCAGCCGTTTCGAGGCTCAAGCGCATCAGCAGGGCATTCTCACGCGGTTCGCTGTAAAAATTATTCCGTGTCTGCATCCTTTCAAACCCATTCCGCTGGTAGAATCTGATCGCGGCAGCGTTCGATTCCCTTACCTCTAGCCACACGTTTGTTGCCGATCTCTGTCGGCTGGCATCGAGAAAACTATCCAGAAGGAGTTGCCCGAGGCCACGGCCCTGCAGCGGCCTTATCACGGCAATGTTGTAGATCTCAGCATCAGTTTGTGCCTCGATCATCCCGCCAAGGATTATCCGGCCAACGACAAAGCCGACCGTGCGATTATCGTCGGCTTCTAGATGCAACAGCACGGCGTCGGGATTCTTTATCTCGTCGAGATAGCTCTGCGCTGTCCACGGGCTGAGGTTGGTTTCCTCGGCAATACGGATCAGGTCGGCAATGTGCGAGCTGTCCACCCGACGAACACGGAAATTGCCACAACCAGATTCGCTCATCAGGAACTGTGCTTGCTAACGAATAACGGTTTGGCCACCGTTCGCCGCACGGCCGCAAGCCGGCCCACGGCATTAGCGAAGTTAAAGCCGGCATCAAAAACGTCCGGCCGGTTGGACATCGGCTCTGCAAGCGATCCGTGAATGACCAATTTCCCGGTAATGTTGGCTAAAGCGTCGAGAGCGACCATGTGTGGCAAACCCGAAGGCTCGCCGATCTCAAACTCCTGCACACAAACCGATCCTCGGCCCATCGGAACCGCGGCGGTGACGCGTTCCTGAATTCCCGAGACGAATACGACCGCCTCCAACGCCGAAACACTTGCCATCTCGACGCCGAGCCCGGCCTTTAGGCCCAACGCCGTTGCGATGCCGATGCGAATGCCGGTAAAACTTCCCGGCCCGCCGGAAACAGCGATCAGGCGAATTTGTGACCGACCTATCTCGCGCTCACAAAGAAGCCGATCGATATCACCGAGCAGGTTCTCAGCCTTTGACACATTGCCGGTGCCGATCCAGTGCGCGATCTCGCCGCCGTCGCGGATCAGCGAAATACTGCCGCCTGCAATGGCTGCCTCGATGGATACGATCACATCGCTCATTTGCCGAAAATGCGCCGATACGACGCCGGGATGCGTGCAAAGAAGCTCGCGAACTGGTAAAAGAACCTCGTTCTCGCATCAAAACTACCGTTCATCTGTATCGTCGCCCAGATCGGATCGGGTCGCAGGCGGCGTGGCATCTGACGCAGCAGGCCGCCTTTATGTACGGCCTCCTCAAGAGGGACGAATTTTGTCTCACTTGCCCATTCACGCTCGACCGCCTTGATCAACCACGGCGGCAAATGAGCGGCTTCGTCGGCGAGAGGTGTATCGCTGAGGTCGAGGCCGAGGTATCTGTGAGCAAGCCCTATCGTGCAGGCTATCCAACGGCGGCGATGCGGCTTGACCGTATCGAGGGCTCGGTGCCAGTCAAAGCCGGGCGGACGATTGGCGACCGCGTAACATATGTCCCACAGCCTCTCTTTCTGGCTCGCACCGTCCGTTAGCCAGTGGACGCACAGCACACGCAAATGGTCCTCGGGCCGCAGGATGCGTATCGGGCCGTCGTCCAACGGCCACTCGGCCGAGTTAGCAAACAAGTCGTCCCACGCAACTGTGTCCAGATGCCGCAGCTCGCGGTGCAGATCGATCGCAAGGCCTTCCTGCGCATGCTTAACGACGATAGCGTCCGCTCGGTCAAACTCTGCCGACGATACAGCCAGGTCGATATCAATTGCAACGCGCGGCTCGGTCTCGGGATAGCTACGTCCCGCTGCGATGCCCTTTATCAGTATCGGCTCGATACCCTGTTCACGGAACAACTGAAATGCCCTTACGGCGCGCTTCTCAGCCGCTCTCACCTGAAGCAGTTTCCAGCGAAATTCGTCAGTCGTCGCAAAATTAGTCACTGATGCCGACACAAGGAGAGAGTAGCAGAGATGACAGTTCTTAACTACTTAGCTTGGTCATCTGCTGCAGCCCTTCAGATGCAGATGCCATTGGGGCCGCAGTTCGGAGGGCTCGGGCATCCCACTCTTACGCAGTCGCCGCTGCCGACGCAAACGCAGACCGAGAGTGAGCCCCGATTGTCTGTGGGCGTCGCTATTGTCGAGACGACCGGGACTGTCACGAATGCGGTGGTAGCGAGGGCCTTGATAGCGTTGCGTCTCGAGCTCCCGTCGTAGCGGCGCGGCTGCGGATTTGCGAGCAGGTCGAATGAGTTCAACTGATCTATCGCAAGCCAAACGACGTCAAGAGCCGCTCGGTCTGTTGTGAACTCCTCCGCGATCTCGGCAACCGTGGTCACGCCGTCGCATTTCTGCCAGATAAGGGCGGCAGTTGAGTTTAGGCAATAGGCTCGATGTTTCGCCATATCATAGAGGAGTACCTCATCCGAAACATGCTGCATCACCAGATTGCTGGCCTTGGCCTTGGGCTTATACAATGCGGGCATTTTCACCTATAGCTGAACAATACCAAAAAAAAAGAAGCAGTCAAGACCTGATGTCTTGACTGCTTCCGAATGATAGAAAATGAAAAACTACGTTCGGGGCGCGGCACCCGGTGCACAAATGCCCTGGGGGTTGCAGTTCTGTTGGCTCTGACATCCTACACGCGTGGTGCAGTCGCCGTTGCCGACACATGAGCACGACATATTCGCCATCGCATTCTGCGGGGCGACTAGAGAAGAGATGAGCGGGATCGCGACCATTGATGCGAGGCCGATCGTCTTGAGGACCTGACGGCGAGACTGGCCGGCGAAGCGCGGCGTCATGCCGGCCTCGAGCAGGTTGTTCTCGTTGAGCTGGTCGATAGCGAGCCAGACGAAATCTTCGGTAACCTTGCCATCAAATTCGCGAACGATGTCGGCCACAGAGTTATTGCCGTCGCACGATTTCCAAACCATTGCCGCCGAGCGATTCAGGCAGTGTGCCTTGTTGCTCTGCATGTCATATACGAGCACTTCGTCGGGCATTTCCTGAACAACGAGCCCGCTCTGCCGGGCGACCGGATTTTTCGAATTATTCATCTTCTCCTCCAAGCAAATTGATTATGCAAACAAGCAGTGCGTTAGTCAAACCTCTCCGATAGGCGAAAACACCGAAACCACGAGAGATGCAAAACTTTTATGTCATTCTATCTCAATCTTCGCATTTGTCAACGAAATTGAGCAGAGTTCGAGCGAATTTTTCTGCGTTACCTCTAAGACTTGCAGCAATTATGGCACGACTCACAGCCAAATTCAAGAGGCGAAGCGAGAATTCGGGCCTCGCATGCAATGATAGCGTAAACGGCAACGCCTGCATAGCCCCTTCGCCCGCCGTGAGCACCTTTGGCCGCCATCGGCCGTTCTCAGCAAACCGCGTAAAGATCATCGCGCCGACAGGGATCGCGCGTTTCCCCTCGATGCCGCCCAGTTCCTCGGCAGAATGGTCATAGACGGTCATCCGGCCGCGGGCGTCCTTACCTCGCATCGATATCCGGCGGGCAAAGGGATGCACGCGCCCCTCGACGTCGAGTATCGCGAAATCATCCGAATAATACTCGGCCCCGCAGCGGACAAGCTCGGTCACAAGGGTCGATTTGCCCTGAAAGCTGTCCGCCGGCATCACTATGGCCTTGCCCCGCCAGCCGACAACGCCCGCGTGGAGAAAGACATATTCAGGAGCCGTCTCGCCTATGGCGACGCGCACGAGCGTATCAAAGAATTTAATGAACTTGAACCGGGACCGCCCCGACGCAATGCCAACGCCATCCCTCGCAATTGTAAAGTAACGTCCGCTCGGCGACATCGTAAGCTCGAACATCGTGTCCGTCCGGCCGCCTCTCACGAGCTTGAAATTGCCGAGCAGCGAACGCCTTGCCGTCTCAGCGGCCTCAGCGATCAGCCCCTTGTCGTTACCTGCGATCTCGACACAAACGCCGTATGAGATGAATCTTGTCGAGTATGGGTGTCTCATCCGGATATCGTTTGGCGTAACCGATTCTCCTTCTCTGCGATCTCTCCGAGAATCTCAGCGTTCTCTGCATGGAGCCCGAACTCCCCGCAGAGGACGCTGAGCGGAGACGCAGATAACGCAGAATAAATCCCTGCCATCAATTCAGAACGCTCCGCCGATAGCAGATAAACAACAGCGCGCTCGTCAGCACGACGACGACCGGCGCTATTGCGAAGCTGATATCCTCGCGATACTGAACCGAGAGCAGCACCGTGATAGACAGCAGCGTCGCCAGAATGCCGTAGATCATCGTCACCTCGCGATGCGAATAGCCGGATTTGACCAGGCGTTGGAACAGGTGCTCGCGGTGAGCCACCCAGATCTTTTCGCCGCGAACGGCACGCCGCAGGATCGTCACTATCGAATCAAATAGGAAGAACCATACAAACAGAACGGCTGCGATCGGCAGCAGATCGGGATATTTATTAGCAAGGTTTCGCCCAAGCAGCGGCAATGCGGCAAAAGTAAACCCGAGGAACGCGCTGCCAACGTCGCCCATAAATATCTTTGACTTGCTCAGGTTCTGGATCAGGAACCCGAGGCTCGCCCCGCCTATGACGCAGCCGAAATAGTAGATCGACTGCATGTCGAGAATGCGGCATAGCACCAGCCAGCCCACGGCTGCGATCACCGCCTGCAGGCCCGCCAGCCCGTCGATCCCATCCATAAAGTTGTATGAATTTACCATCCACACGATCCACATGAACGTCAGCAAATAGCCAAACCATCCCAACTGCAGCCCGCCCAGCATCGTGATGCCGTGCCAGGTGTCCAGATCGGCCATCAGCAGCACGGCCGCAACGCCGTGGATAAACAACCTGAAAAAGAACGGCACGGTCTTGATGTCGTCAATAAAACTGATGCCGGCGATCAGCACTGCGCCAATAAAATAGCCCCACGAAAAGGGCCCGACCACATAAAGTGAGATCGGGACATAGGCCAGAAGGCACAGCACGACGATCACAACTCCGGCCCCGTGCGGCGTCGGCTCGCTGTGCGAGCTCCGTTCATTCGGGATGGCGAGGATCTGCCCTTTTAGGCCGATGCGCCGATACAGGCCGACACCGATAAACGAGATGGCCAGGACCGAGATAAAGATGATAAGTCCGATCATTCAAGCGAAGCGGAAAATCACAATTGAATCAAGAAGTGCGCGCGGCTGTCAATCCGGCGCATGACCTGTTAGCGATACGCTGTCGGGCAGTCAGCATTCCGCCGCTGTTCCGCCTCTGTTCCGCCGTGTTCCACCCTCCCGTGGAACACTCTAAGTGTTGAAACTACTGGAGGTTACCGTCCGATTTTTACCGTGTTCCACAAATTTCGCGCAAAAACGGGATTTGTGCGACGCGTGTCCTACAAATTGCCGGACGCAGCGATATCAAGCACTCTGACATGATGTTGCAACGATAGCACAGCCATGCACACAAATCAAGTATTTTTTGCAGGGGGCAGTTCCATTACTCGACGATAAGTTTCGCACGCGAGGGCAAGCGAATATTTTTCCTCGGCAGCCTGGCGGGAGCGGCTACCCATATCCGCGAGGTCCGAGCGAGCATCATACGCGGTGAGGATCGCCGTCTCAAGCTGCCCGGCATTGTCGGGCTCAATATGCCACCCGATGCCGTCCTCGTCGATCACGCGGGCAAGCTCGCTTCCCTCGTCCGTGAGGGCGATCATCGGTTTCCCCGCCGCCATGATGTTATACGTCCGGCTCGGCATCGCCGTACCCCACATACCCTTAACAAGCGCCACAAGGCCGACATCGCATGCGTTCAGAAAGACCGTCTGCTCGGACCGTGGCCGATAGTCGAGCACGGTGACGTTGCTGAGCTTAGCGGCAGTTTCGGCTAGCCATTTCTTCTTAACGCCGGCGCCGATAAAGAGAAAATGGATGTCTTCCCTGTTCTGAAGCCCCTCGGCCGCCTCGATGATCGTCTCGACATCAGTTGGATGGCCAATATTTCCGGCGTAGAGCAGAACGAACTTGTCGGCTATGCCGAGTTCCGTCAGCAGGGCGTTATCACCTCTTGGCAGAGGCGCGACCGTTTCAAGGTCGGCCCAGTTTGGGATCGTCACGATCGGGAGGTCAAGGCCCTCGGTCTTGTTTTGGAAGAGTTCGTTCATATCACGCCCCATGACGATGATCTTGGCCGCGTGCTTGTAAACCCATCGATTTACGTAATGAACGAACCGGACAAACGACGAATCGGCCCTTGCGGAGCCGACCGCGACGAGTATCTCAGGGTAGCTGTCCTGAACAAGCAGTGTATATGATGCCCCCTTGATCAGCGACGCGAGTGCCGTCGTCACGGGCAGCGACGGCGGCGCGGTGACGACCAGCACCTGATCACCCTTTCGAAAATGTCGCAGCGAGTGCAGAAAGACCGACAGCCCGATGGTGAGCATGTTCAGCAGCCTAAAGGCCATCACGTTCTTGTCGAGCGTGGTGCCCCAGGCGCGGAAGATATCAACTCCGTTATGCGTCTCTTTTTTCGGTGCCCGAAGGCCGCGTGCCATATGCTTTGGCTGGCCGGTAATAACGTTGACCTTTCGCGTTTTGGCCAGATGCTCGGCTATCGACGTGAGGTAGTAGCCCGTGGACATCTCCTCGGGATAATAAACCTCGGTCAGTACCCAAAGCGTGTTGTCGGCGGACATTATTCTAGGAAAAATGGCGGCGCTGGCTTACATAGCCGAGGACGATCTTGCTGACCGTCTGCGACACGTTGGCGGCCATATATTCACGCGGCGGCGTCCACGCTGCGGGCTGCGCGATAGCGAGCTCGACCGCTCGGACTATTGAATCGGCATCTGCACCGCTGAGGATGTTGCTGCCGCATTCCTGCGTCTCAGGCCGCTCCGTTACGTCACGAAGCGTAATGTTTGGAATGCCGAAAATAGCACATTCCTCCTGCACGGTGCCGCTGTCGGTGAGGACGGCGAGCGAGTTCTTTTCGAGCTTGACGAAATCGAAAAAGCCCAACGCCTTGAGCAATCTTATCTCTTTCGGATCAGGGCGCAGGCCGCCTTGCTCGAGGCGTTCGGCAGTTCGCGGATGCACCGAAACGAGGACTTGCTTCCCAAACTTCTTCGAGACCTCGCTAAGGCCTGCAAAGATCCTCGCGAGCCGCTCCGGCAGATCGACATTCTCCGACCGGTGCAAAGTGACGAGGAAATACTCGAACGGTTTTACCGAAAGGCCCTTCAGGACGTCGCTGTTCTCGATGTTGTCGCCAAAAGTGTCAAGGACCTCCTTGATCGGGTTGCCGGTTACAAAAATGCGGTCGCGATCGACCCCTTCGCGAACAAGGTTCTCCTTGCTCCGCTCGGTGTATGGCATAAGGACGGTGCTCGAATGGTCGATGATACGGCGGTTTATCTCCTCCGGCACACGGTCGTCGAAGCACCGGTTCCCTGCCTCCATATGGAATACAGCTATCTGCCGTCGGGCCGCCGCGATCGCCGTCAGAGCGCTGTTAGTGTCGCCGAGCAGTAAAACTCGGTCGGGTTTATGCTGATCGAGCACCTCATCGATCTTTGACAATATCTGACCTATCTGCTCGCCAAAGGTCTTTGACTTTATGCCGAGATGCACGTCGGGCGTTCGGATATCCAGTTCACGGATAAACACATCGCTCAGACTCTCGTCGTAATTCTGGCCCGTGTGGACGGTAATGTGCTCGGCGTGCTGATCGAGAACGCGCATCACGAGGCTGAGCCTGATGATCTCCGGCCGCGTGCCGAAAATGGTCATTATCTTCATACGCTTAGCGGCCTAGGAACCGTTTTATCTCATCGCTTGCATCGCCCAGCAACTCCGCAAGCGGTTCGCCGGTGAGGTTGTTATCTTTTGACGAATACTCGCTCTGCAGGGCCGGTGTCTGGCCTGCGGCGTCACGCAGTTCGGGCAAGACCGGCAGGATGACATAGTAATTGCCGCGTTCGACCGTGCGGAAGCATTCTTCCTCCGAGACCATGATCTCGTGGACCTTTTCACCGGGGCGAATGCCTGTAAAGGTGGTGGGCAATTGTTTGTCGCCCATCAGAACCGCGGCGACATCGGTTATCTTTGCCGAGCCGACCTTTGGCACGAACGTCTCGCCTCGGCCGTCACTATTGACTGCCTCAAAGACCGTATCAACAGCACGGTCGAGACTCAGCAAAAACCGCGTCATCTCAGGCAGCGTGATGGTTATCGGCTGATCGTTCGTTATCTGCTCGACAAAGAGCGGAATGATCGACCCGCGCGACGCGATCACGTTGCCATAGCGGACACAGTTGAACTGAACCTCCGGGCAATCACGGTTCGCCTCGATCAGGATCCGTTCCTGAAGGGCCTTTGTCATTCCCATCACGTTGATAGGTTTACATGCCTTGTCAGTCGAGATGCCGATTATCTTTTTGACCGGCAGGTTGTTTTCGCGGATGGCTCGGATGATGTTCGCGGCCCCGTTGATGTTGGTCTGAACGGCCTCGAACGGGAAATATTCGCACGACGGCACCTGCTTCAGGGCTGCCGCATTGAATACGATGTCGGCCTCGCGCATCGCGGTCACCAGCGACGGATAATCGCGGACGTCGCCGATGCGGAAATTCAACAAGTCACGTGAGTTTTGATAAATAACGTCGTCGGTGGCCGTCTCGCGGTTGAGGAAATCGAGCCGCATGTAATGCTGCTTTGCCTCGTCCCTCGAAAAGACCGTGATGCGTGCCGGCGTGCCGGCCTCGCCCGTCAGGATGCGTTTTACGAGCGTCTGCCCAAGCGAACCTGTGCCGCCGGTGACCAGGACCCTCTTACCTTCAAGAATGCTCATGGATCAGTAGAAAACGAACCAACGAAAGAGTTTAACACTAAGCAAAGGTTGTGAAAAATGCATTAGTCGGCGACTGCGGCCTCGAGCACGGCGAGATTGGTGCTCTCGACGCTTGGGTCGCCAAGCCATTGCTCGGCGTAGCCTCGCGCTGTCTGCGACATCGTCGAGTATTCATCCGGACCCATATCGATGCATCTCTGGATAACATTCGTCCACGCTTCTAGACTGTCAAGTGAAAGGTCCCAGCCGATACCGTCGGCTTCCAGCCCTCGCCACGGCGTTTGGTCGCTGATCACCAGCGGGCAGCCGGCGGCGAGCGATTCGATGCAGACGTGGCCAAAGTTCTCGCCTATGGTCGGCAGAATAAAGAAATCGTAGGTAAAGAGGGTGCCGGCAACCTTTTCCGGCGAAACAAGGCCTTTGGCCTCTACCTTGATATTCGACGGCAGCAAAGCCACGATCTTCTGTGTCTCTTCCCAGTAGTCCTGCTCCTCGATCGGCCCGTAGATGTCGATCGTCAGATCGCCCTTCATCGATTTAAGATGCGAGAGCACCCAGTTCAAGTTCTTCTTTCGCATGAACCGCGAAAGAAAGACAAAACGCGCACGGCCCTCATTCTTCCGCGGCTTGTCACCCACAGCGTATTGGTCAAAGATCGTTCGCGGAGGCATGTTCGGCGCAACAAACATTTGACCGTTGTCGCCCAGGACGCGCAGCACATCGTCCTTTTCGGTATCCGCTGCGGCTTTCCAGATCAAACCGCGATACAGACCAATCGTTCTTGCCCCGGCAAGGAAGATGGCCTTTCGCATCGGATTAAGCGTTAGGGCTCCGACACAGAGTTCACCTTCGGGCGCCAGGATAACAGGAACATCGAAGTTTCCAAGTCGCCGTAGGAAGAGCGTCCTGATCGTAAGCGGACTGAAAACGCTATTTAGGTAAACTGCGTCGGGCTTCACTTCATCGATCAATTTCCTGATAGTACTGCTGCGAACGTCCAAGCGCGAAAGGTAGTACGCTTGGCAATTCCCAAGATCGTTCCATTCGCCGATGTTGATGCTCTCGTAGGGCTTAAGATTATGCGGTCCGTCGTGGTTCCGCGTGACGACGCGAAAATCGAACCGGCCGCTAAACCGGTCGATCATATTGACCAAGGTGCGCATCGCACCGCCGCTTTCGAATCCCGGCAGGAAATAGTCGCAAATAACGAGTATCTTTGGGCGTTCGGCCATTATGCGTGAAACATGTCGTAAGGTGTCGGGTCGTCGGCCATCGCCGAAACCATCTCAGGCCACGCTGGCGGCTGGTAACCCGTCACATCTCGGAACCTTGTTGAGTCCAGACTGCGGTCAATGGTTACTCTCTCGGACGGGGTGATCTTGATATTGGCATCGTAGGCGTCATTGAGCAGCTCCAATAGATCGAATTTGCTGAACGGCTCGCTCGATACGTGATAAAGGCCGCGAAGGTCGGGATGAAATTCGATAACATCGCCGATTATCTTTACCATCTCAATGCTGGGAAATCCCGAATAGATCGCTCTCGTCCATCCCTCGACCTCTCCGTTCCGTTTGCTCAGAAACCACTCGACCAGGCTCGCAGTGCTCTCCAATTCCCTGCCTATTATCGAGGTTCGCAGCGTCAAACAGTCTCCGGCGCTTACCTCACCAAGCCGTTTACTCAAGCCGTAAAGGTCGCGAGCATCAGGTTCGTCGGCCTCCGAATAATCCCCTTTCGAGCCGCTGAACACACAGTCGGTACTGATCGTGATGAGTCGAAACCCTCGGGTTTCGCTCAGGGCTGCGAGTTTCAATGGGAAAAGAGTATTGATGCCGAGCGTCGTCATCTCGTCCTTTGCCTCGGGCCGCTGCTTGATAATGCCGACGGCATTGATGACCGCGTCAGGTTTGGCGACGTCGATGGCTCGCCTCACTGATCCCTCATCCATGACGTCGACCTGGTCGATGCAACGTGCGCCGTCAAAAATGCCAAATCTCTCGACTTCGGCAAAAGGCCGTCGAACCGCGGCCCACACATCGAACCGCCGCCCAAGGACCTGGACGAGCTTGTGGCCGAGCATTCCTGTTCCGCCAAATACGAGAATTCTCATAGCGTTATCGACCGTTCTGGCGTGTGGATTCGAGGTTTCAGAGTTGGAGTGCACTCAACAGAGACTCTATAATCGAGCCTTTACTACGATACCTAAAAACGTGAAAAAAGTCCTAATTACAGGTATAAACGGCCAGGACGGAAGTTATCTGGCAGAACTTTTGCTTGAAAAGGGCTATCAGGTCTTTGGCCTCGCTCGACAAGGTTCGAGCTCTTCACGGATAGAGCCGATCCGTGACCGGATCGAATTAGTAGAGGGCGATATCTCGGATCTTTCCGGCCTTTCGCAGATATTTGCTGATATCCGGCCGGATGAGGTCTACAATCTCGCTGCCCAATCCCACGTTGGCCACTCTTTTCAGGAGCCGGTCATAACGGCGAAGATCACCGGCGTCGGGGCCGTCAATGTGTTTGAGGCGGCACGTCTCAATGCGCCGCTCGCTCGCATATATCAGGCGTCGTCGTCCGAGATGTTCGGTGATTCGGTTGACGATGACGGCTGCCAGCGCGAAACGACAAGAATGGATCCCGGTTCGCCCTATGCATGCTCTAAAGTGTTTGCCTACATGATGGCGAGAAATTATCGGGCCGCATATGGAATGTTCATTGCGAACGGCATCCTCTTTAATCATGAAAGTCCGCGACGCGGTATCAACTTCGTCACGAATAAGGTCTGTCGCGAGGCCGTCCGCATTAAGCTCGGCCTCGCCGATACAATGCCAATCGGCAACCTCGATGTTCAACGCGACTGGGGCCATGCAAAGGACTACGTTAGGGCGATGTGGCTAATGCTGCAGCAAGAACGATCCGACGATTATGTTTGCGCAACCGGCTCTGCGCATACCGTCAGTGAACTCGTCGAGTATGTATTCGGCAGCCTCGGCCTCGACTGGAATAAGCTCGTCGAGATCGAACCGAGCTTAGTCCGCACCGAAGACCGCCGCCAACTGAAGGTAGACAGCATGAAACTCCGCACCGCCACCGGCTGGTCGCCAACCTATACCTTCGAATCAATGCTCGACGAGATGATCGAATACTGGCTGACCCGGTTTAACGATGCCGAGACCGCGACCGCCTGACCGCAAATGCTTGCATCCGGCTTGCCTATCCTCACCACGTCCTCGATCATTTCGAATGGACCGGCGTTCTCACTCGATTTGATACCTTGGCTGTTCGCAGGTCAAGGACCAGGATGCCGTGTTCGTCGATCCGGGCGTCCTGGAATTGGATCGCGGTGGTGAGGGTTATATTGTGCTGGCGCATCAGGCGGCAGGCGCGAATGACCTTGGCCCCCTGTTGACGTTTGCCCACGGGATAGGCGTTGCGCCGGTTATGCTCGGACGGTTTTAAGCCGATGCGACAGTTTGCCCGATCGTACAGCAGTAGAACTGCCGTCGGTTCCCCAAGCACTTGATATGTGAACCGGCTGATCGCGATCAGCCCTTTTGGATTGAGTGTTACGTGTATGCCGGCGGCACCCGGAGCGATATCGCCGCGTGGTATTTCTTCCCAGTTTGTCATCATAGCGTGCCATTTATAACACGGCCTTGCTCCTTCGACAATACGAAAATACGCAAAATGACGCAGAATGCACAAAATGACGCAGATCTCTCAAAACTGCACAGATTGCGTAGAATGAGCGGCGTTACAAATGTCCGTTTTCCGCCATCAGTACCGCGAGGAGCAGCGAGTCAGACCGACGGGACAAGGGCGGCGTTTAACGGAAGGATAAGGGTGGTCGATGATCAGATCCCCACAACATGATCAACGGCCGGACAAGTCGGGCCGACTTTCTTGGAAATTCGTCGATACAACTGGCAAAAATGTCGATACAAAACGGCCTGATGCACGGGTATTGTATCGACTTCGGCAACTCGCAGTCAGGAACGGGCCTTGGCCCCGCTGACATGAGAGATGAGTCAAGCTGGACGGGGCCGAGGTCCTTCCTGACCTGAAGATAGCGAAAGCCAAGAATTTCTGCAAAGTTTGGTTCGTCGCGACCTTTTACTTCGCGTCGAGAAGCTTTCTATAAAGCGCAGCGTAGCCGAGGGCGACTTGTTCGGGCCGGAAACGCTCGACATTGACAAGTCCCGCGGCGTGGAGCCGGCTGCGTAATTCTCCGTCCGCGATCAGACGGTCGACCCCTTCTCTGATGCTGTGAGGGCTGGTCGGATCGACAAAAACGGCGCCGTCGGGGCCGGCCGTCTCGCTCATCGGGCTGCGGTTGCTGGTGACGACAGGCTTACCGAATGACTGGGCTTCGACTATTGGCAGGCCAAAGCCCTCGTAGAGCGAACAAAATGTGACGATGTCGGCGTTTTCGTATTCGTCCCAGACCTGTTCCTCGGTCAGGTCGATGAGGGTTTCGTAATTGAGGTTGTTCTCATCGAGGACGCGGACCTGTTCGCCGGAGAGACGGCCGATGATACGCAGTCGGCACTTCAGCCCGTTCAATGCTCTTGCGAGATTGGGGATATTCTTATTCTCCATCGTGCCAACCTGGAGGATGGACGGCTCAGCCGCATTGAATTCGCTTTCCGCAGGTGGCCGGCCCGACGGTGTTACCGGAAGGTCAAGAACATGGACCTTCTCCGGCTTACAGCCCGTGTATTTGACGATCTCTCGCTTCGTTTCCTCGGAGATGGCCGTGATAACGTCCAGACGGCTGACGGGCCAGTCCAGGTATAGCTTCTTCAGCAGCCAGCGGCGAAAGCCGGGTTCTCGGTAGAGAAATCGCACATCCATGATCGACAAGATCGTGTCGTGCCGCGAGAGTCGCAAGCCGATATAGTGCACCTGCCCGGTAATGTGATAGATATCGGCCCTCCGCCCGCGAAAAAGGAGCAGGTTTCTCAGAGTGTCAAGAAAGCGATTTCCATACGGCAGTTGGATGAACTCAGGTTCCATCTCGGTCGGTAGGGCACCGGCGATGTCGCGAAATGCCCTTTCGATGCTGAACGAATCAAACGGCTTACGTTCGATGAATAGGATCTTGGTCATCGTCGGCCCTTGATTGTCTGATCGAGAGCTTCAGCAGTGATCGCGCTGGTTCCCACCTGCTGCACGACGATCCCCGCTGCTGTATTGGCAAGCTCGGCGGCCTCCCTGATACTGAGGCCGGAAGCAAACGCTGTCGCAAGTGAGGCAATTACGGTGTCGCCCGCCCCGGTAACGTCAAACACTTCTTGGGCTGTAGCCTCGAAATGATAAGCAGTGGCTCCTCCCTCAAAGACGGTCATACCGTTCTCTCCCTGAGTTATCAGGACAGCGTCGCACTCAAGGTCATTCAATAGACTTGTGCCTGCCAGCTTGACAAGGTCCGGATGGTCCAAGGGAAGGTTGCACGCCTCGGCCGCCTCACGTTTATTCGGAGTGATGACGGTGGCATTCCTATATCGCCCGTAATCGCGGCCTTTCGGGTCAACAAATACGGGCGTATTTGCTGCCCGAGCGGCCGAGATCAGCCAGGCCGCGAATTCGGATGAGAGTAGGCCTTTAGCATAATCAGACACAATTACTGCCTCGACCTCCGGCATCGCTGCTTCGACACCTTCTGTTATCCTCGCCAGATCCCCGTCGGAAAGATGGGCCTTATGATCGCGGTCGATACGAACAACCTGCTGGCTATGGGCAATCACACGTGTTTTGTGCGTGGTTCGCGTCCCCGGGCTGGCGACAATGCCATCGACGTTAATTCCGCCTTTAGAAAGCAGATCAAGTAGTGTGTCACCCTCGCGGTCCAACCCGATAGTTCCGATCAAGTGAACACTCGCCCCAAGGCCAACCGCATTCAGCGCTACGTTGGCGGCTCCTCCTGGAACTGAACGTGTCTCCTCAAGATTCACGACCGGGACCGGTGCTTCCGGAGATATTCGCTCGACGCGCCCTAGAAGGTACGTGTCCAGCATCACATCGCCGACAACCATGATCGTTGTGTTCTTGAATGAATCTAGCATTGCGGTACCTGTCGATTAGGGAGATCGGCCGCCCGCGCGTCAATTAGCTCGCACCAGATATGTGCAACCGTAATATGAGCTTCCTGTATCCGGGCCGTCCGTTCGGACGGGACCATCACAACGGCATCGCAGAGCCCCGCAAGTTTCTTACCTGTCGCCCCTGTCAAGCCGACTACCGAACAGCCGAGGCGGCGTGCTTCCATCACCGCGGCAATGATATTTGGCGAATTTCCGCTTGTGCTGATAGCCAGGACGCAGTCTCCTTCGCTTGCGAGGGCCTCAACCTGCCGTGCAAAGACCCGCTCGAACCCAAAATCATTCGAGACGGCCGTCAACGCTGATGTGTCGGTCGTCAGGGCTATCGCCGGCAGCGCCTGTCGATCCCTCTCAAAGCGGCCCGAAAATTCGGCCGCGATGTGCTGGGCGTCCGCCGCGCTGCCCCCGTTGCCGAAAACGAGCAGCTTCCCTCCTTTTTCAAAAGCTCCTAGTATCAGATCGGCACACTCGCTAATGGCAGGTCGATATTGACTCGCGAGCGTCTGCAATACCTCAGTATGTTCGAGCAATGATGCGTCGATCCCAGGTGTCGTTTCCGGTTTCGACCCATTCTCCGACCTCTGGATTATCTTGCTCGTAGAGTAGTCGCCCTTAAGCGCCAGCGACAAAACGGTTCCGCCATAAGACGTAACGAAGTCGCCCCCGACGATCTCCCCGATCTGCCAGTCGCCGCCTTTCACGAGCACATCGGGCCTAAGCTCAGAGATCAGGCGTTCAGGTGTAAGCTCGTCGAAGATGACGACCTCATCGACCGAACGCAGTCCAAGCAGCACAGCTTTTCGAGCGTCCTGATCCTGAAGCGGCCGACCGGCCCCTTTTATTGCCCTTACCGATCGGTCGCTGTTAATACCAACGACTAATCGGTCGCCAAGGGCACGAGCACGATCGAGAAGGTCAACATGTCCCGGATGGATCAGATCAAAACATCCATTTGTAAAAACAAGCATTTGTCCTTAAGGATCAAGCAGGTAGTTTTCGGGAAGCGTCGGCCTTCTTGGCGATCAATGTCACGATCACAATACCGACCACCGAGGTCAGGCCGATCTTGAACAGCGTTGGAATGATCGTTCCGTAAAATCCCTCATACGAAACCGTTATCAGCAGCATAAAATAGACCGTCTGCCGCCAGATGATCATCGGATGCCCATGGATCAGCGCATCGTATAGGACACGCAAGATCAGCCCCAAAACCAACATTCCCAACGGAATCCCAATTATGCCAAAGTTGCGAAGCAGGTCGCCGACAACCGTGATTCCAAAGGATGATTCGTCGAAGTTAAAATACAGATCGCTAAAGCGTCGAGCGTCCGAAACCGACGGTTTCTCCGTCCAGATCACTCGTGGAATGAAGAACGTCGTTGTTTCGATCCAGATGTTGTTGTCGATGCCGTAGGCCTCCTCATACGGGGCAAGCTGTTCATAGTTTGAAACGACGACCGCGAGCGTGCTAAGGACATCGACACGCTCCGTCAGGCTAGCAAAACCGAACTGAATACTTGCCCAAGTATCGCTCCGGCCTACCTGATCGAAGGTGTGTAGCACGTTTTCGGCATACTGGCCCGCGCTCTGTTGTGCCTCGGTTCCCTTGACGTTGCGAAACGTTGTTCCGTAGATCATCCCGATCATAAGACCGACCGACAGAATGATCCCTGCGACTGCTCCCTGTTTGAAGCTAAATCTCCGTCCTGACAGAATATATGCGAGGGCGACCACTGCAAAGATCTGAACGATACTCCCGCGATTTCCGGCGAAAATCGCTTTACTAAGACTTGTTAACGCCAACAATGCCACTATCGGCACGTAGGCCAGCTTGATCGACTTTTGACGAAAGATCACAAGCCACAGAAGGAAGCTTGCCTGCATCCAGAAGAGCGTTGTCAGATATACAAGGCCGTCGTAAGAGTTGATCTCGTCCCCCTTTTGATATCCGAACAAGCCCAAGCCGAAAGCTATGACGGTATTGAGCACGCCCAAACTCAGAAGAATAAGGCCGGGTATTACAAAGGAACGCGGCGAGTAATCGGCGAGCGGCAGTCTCTCGCTGATAAATGCTCCTACTTTACCACCAAGCGGCACCAGGTAGCCGACGGACAGACCGGCAAAGGCGAGGCCGACGAATACGATCGTGAGCGGTAGATTATAGCTCGAATCCTGGATCAGCTGAACAAAGTATGGCTGCGACCAGCCGCCGGCGAAAAATACGCCTCCGACCACAAATGCAGGAAAAAAGTATGAGCACGTCGCAAAAACTAGTGGATTAGCGAAGCTGAACCGGCCCTGGTAGTAGAGGATCGCATTTGGGATGACCATGACGACAGCCAAACCCAGCAACCACGGCATCAGGTACAGGTACGGATAGGCTTCGAAAGCTCCGCCAAACGCAAGCAAAAGAAGCACGGCAACGATGGTTGCGGTCACCATTACGATCACTCCGGGTATCGGAGACGGTTCTGGGCGGCTGCGGAAGCGGTGTTTGATCTGTTCGGCTGCCTGCATCTATCTCTGAATCGAGCAAACGGCGATAACGCCGTCAGACCATTGCGGAGCTATCCGCACGCACACATCGTTCATCAGATTGAGGAACCAGCGATTATGCGGCCTGTGCTCCACGCCTATATCATAAAATAAAAACTCGTCGACTTTTAAGCCGTGCCGTCCTAACAATACTGTCAGCGTTGCATAGGAGTAATATGCAACGTGATCCGGATGCACCGGCTCCTGCTTGCCGCCTTTTCCACGAAGTCCGTATTGTATAAAGCGCATGCCGCAGAATGCATTGATCGTGGTTAGCAGAAGCGCCGAGTCCGGGGCCATAAATCGCTGAATTCCGCGGAGGAAAAGGCCTGGATTGTAGAGGTGCTCGATCATTTCCCCGGCCACGATGACATCAAACGTCGTATTGAGCTCGACCTCGTCGAGCTTCTCGAGATCCGCACGGTAGAGATTCTTGGATCCGTTCGCGGCAAGTATGTCGAGGCCCGGTTGATCGAAATCGAATCCATAAAGGCCGGAGGCTATTCGCTCGAGCTCGAAGTGCAACAGCATCTTCTTATCGATCGAGTCCTGAGTGTAGGGATAGTTGGCACACCCGAGGTGAAGCACCTTCTTACCGGCGCACCTCGAACGGATGAAATCCAGTCGCTGAACACTCTTCATCGTTTGCGTTTTGCGATCTCCCTGATTAGAAGTTTCTCATCGACCGTTACGAAATCCAATAGCCATAAGAGCACAACGTATGCTGCTGCTCCGGCTCCCCCTATCGCAATAAGCGACATCCAGCCGAGAGGCAGGAACCTTGCCAGTGCGTACTCGCAAATGCCAGCAACGATCGCGGCCGGAATCACCCGCCTGAGATGCGTTAGCCAGAAGTCCGCCTGGACAGCACCAAATAGCCATTTCTCTGCAAAGAGAATGGAAAAAAAGATCGTTGCAAAGCCGATCAGGCGGGCTACGGCAACGCCGAGGAGCCCATAAGGGACGATCAAGGCGAGCATCAAAGAAATGCAGATCACAGACGATATCCCCGTAAGGATCGCATTAAAGTGCGGACGGCCAAGCCCCTCGGACATTTGCCACGACACAGTCAAGATCGCGACCAAACCAAAGCAAATGATATGCGCCACCAGCAATGGTGCCGCAATCACGGCAAAGTCCGCCCCCATCCATAGAGTGAGAAACCGCTCATTAACCACCAGGACGCTCAAAACTAAGAAAACGACCAGCGCACTCACAAGCTTGGTCGCTTTAGTGTAGAGCTTTTGCAGACGATGTCGATCCCGTTCCAGTTCGCTCGCGAGCGGAAAAACGACCATTACAAGGCTCGAAATAAAGCCATGTAGATAAATACCCAAAGACATCGGAACCACATAATAGGTCAGGCTCTCACTTCCGAGCCGCTGTGTGATCCAGCCGCGTTCGAACAGGAGAACGACGTTGCCTAGTACTTGATAAACGACGATGGCTCCACTGTAGGCTAAGATCCTGCCAAGGATCCCGGCGGCGAAACCTATTCGAGCTCTTGGAGCCGGTAGCAAGCGAACCGCAGCGATAGCGTAAATAAAGGAAAATACAACAAGGAGCGCCAGATTCCATTTCAACAATCCTAGAAGGTCGAAATTCAACAGGGCCAATAAGATATTACCGCTTACGAGTAATATGCTGTGGACCGAGAATATCTTCGAATAGACATCAAATCGCTGCAGGCCGTGAAGGACCGAACTGAAGACCTGGCTTAGCATCGTAAAGAAGATGATCGCCGATGCAAGGTATATCGCGCGGATCGTGAGTTGCTGTTCGGCTTCAGGTATCGCAAACACATCACGGACGAGCCACTCCGCCAGCAGGCATAACAGGATCGAACCTGCCAAACCAATTGTGATGTTCAGGGCCAGGCTTGATGAGATGATACCGGCGATCTCTTCCGTCCGTCCGGTTGCACGAAATTCTGCAACGTATTTGGTTATCGCTCGGCCGAAATTAAAGGTAAACGAGTAACCGACAAGCCCGAGGATCAGTGCATACAACCCATATTCCGCATGACCTAATGAGCCGACAAGGATGGGGGTTGCAACTAGACCCAGACACAGCGGCAGAATCCATGTCACGAGGCCAAACAGCACATTGCGTACAACGCTTTGGGACGTTTGCCGCTCAATCAGTTCGGGCACATTGCCTCCCGGATGTACTCGATCATTTCAGTGAGGGCCTCGGCCGGTTCATTGTTGGAAATAAACTCCCGCGCCGGTCGCCAGCCGAGAATATCTAGGGCGAGACTAATATCGGCGTGGGTATCAAAAGCATCATCGCCGTGGGCGTCAAAAGCACCGATGTGTAATAGAGATTCGTCGGTTCCGCAGTAGCCCCAGACGACCTTGGCGACTGACGACAGGCTGTGGCCTACGCCACCCGCGAGATTGATGATCCTGCCGTTTGCCTCGCTCGATGTCGCTGCCTGCAGAATTCCTGATGCGACATCCTCAACGTGCACAAAATCTCGCAACTGCCGCCCATTCGTCATCCAGAAGTCCTGTGCCGAAACAGCGTGCGTGATCAATTGCGGAAGGAACATGTGCATCGGCTGCCCGATGCCGTAAACGGAAAAGAGTCGAAGGATGGTTATTGGCAAATTAGCGGTAGAGCCAAGTGAAAGCGCGTGTCGTGTCGCGCGTGCACGCGATCGGGCATAGGCAGAGGCCGGACGCTCAGGCATGCCTTCGCGGAAGGGTGTCTGCTGCTGTCCGTATTCAGCCGCGCTGCCGATCATCACGACCTTCGCAACCTTATTTTCAATGAGCCGTTCGAGTAGGTAGCCGGTGGCCCTGTGATTTATCTCGTCGCACAGCCGACCGTCGGGATCAGAGTGGCCCGTTACGCCCGCCAGGTGCAGCACAAGTTCCGGTTGAAGGTCATCGATCAGCCGACCAACCGATTCGAAGTCCCGAAGATCGAGGTCGACCAGTTCAACATCAGCGGCGAGGCTGAAACTGTCCGGTAGCGGGCCAAGTTGCGTGACGACGGGCCGATGTCCCTCAGCGACTAGCCGGGCCGTAACCTTGCGGCCAATAAAACCCGTTCCGCCCGTCACAAGGATCCTCTCGAAAGCCCCTCCTTTCATTGCTCTACTTGATCGTTGAGAGAAAGTTTCGGTACCAGTCGATCGTCCGCGCAAGGCCGTCTTCGATAGAAAAGGCCGAGCGCCAGCCCAGCACGTTGCGGGCTTTCTCGGCGCTGAGATACTGATGCGGAATTTCGTTCTGAGCTTCTCCGAGGATAATTGGTTCAATATCGCCGCGGCCCAATAGGTTCAGGATCTTGACCGTCATTTCGAGGACGGTCAACTGGACCTCGTTGCTGAAGTTGAACGCGTGACCGGTAATCGAACCGTCGGCCGCCATTTTTTCCGCAAGACTAACATACGCCGACGCTGCATCCTCTACATAAAAATAATCCCGGATATAGGTTCCGTCGCTCCGGATTATCGGAGCCTCACCGCGAATTACTGATCGAATCGTGCCCGGGATCAATCTGTTCCAATTGAGATCGCCACCACCGAAAAGATTGCCGCACCGAGTTATACAGACCGGCGTATGAAATGTGTGAGCATAACTCTGTGCGACAAGGTCCGCACATGATTTGCTGACGTCGTAAGGGTGTCGGCCCTGTAACGGCGCTTCTTCCGAATATGGGAGCACGTCGTGAGCCCCATAGGCCTTGTCGGACGATGCAACGATGACCTGTTCGATCAACGTAGATCGGCGAGCCGCCTCCAGTAAGCACCATGTACCCTTGATGTTCGATTCGAAAGTCGAGATAGGGCCTCGGTTCGCCGTCCCAACAATTGTCTGCGCGGCGGCATGAAATACTGTCCGAATCTCGTACTCGTTAAGAACTCGTTCCAGTAGTTCCAGATCCGTGAGCTCCCCACGTATCACGGTGGAGCTCTTGCTTGTGCCGCTCTGGAGCAACTCAGACTCAGGGACCCAGTCACGGATCAGGACGACAGACTTCGCGCCGAGATCATTTAGCCTGCGTGTCAACCAACTACCGAGCAACCCTGTGGCTCCGGTTACGAACACGGGGCGGTCAAGCCAAAATCGGTTATCGGATATGGTCATAAAGAGATTGAATTGTCTAGCTCCAAAGTTTCCACTCGGCTGAACCGTTCTGCCACATCTCGTCAAGCATCTTCCACTCGCGGTAGGTATCCATGGGCTGCCAAAAGTCCGTGTGCGGGTACATCATTAGCTCGCCGTCGGCGGCGACTTGCTGAAGCGGTTGACGCTCCAGTATCAGGTCCTCATCATCATTAAGATATCGCTCGATAAATGCTGGCTCCATAACAAAAAAGCCGCCGTTAATAAAGCTTTGTGTGACCTGCGGCTTCTCTGCAAAGGCGACAACCTGATCGCCGTCCAATTCCAATTCGCCGAAACGGCCCGGCGGCCGAACGCCGGTTACGGTTGCGATCTTGCCGTGCCGTTTATGGAACTCCACGAGTGCTCGGATATCTACACTGCCAAGGCCGTCGCCATATGTCAGACAAAATGTCTGATTGCCGAGGTGTTTCCTGACCCGAAACACTCTCGCACCGGTTTGAGCTCTCTCACCCGTTTCTATGAGTGAAATGGTCCAGTCTTGTTCGTTGGTCTCGCCCAGAGTTCGGACGGACGACTCCGCACCGAGCCGAACCTCGAGATCGTTGTTCCGGAGCCGATAGTTGCGAAAATAATCCTTAATAATCGAGCCCTTGTAGCCCAGGCACAAAACGAACTCGCGCAGGCCAAAATGCGAATAGATCTGCATTATATGCCAAAGCATAGGCCGTCCGCCGATCTCGACCATTGGTTTGGGCAGAGTTTCGGTATGTTCCCTTAATCTAGTACCTTGTCCGCCGCAGAGGATTGCAACTTTCATATCGAGATCAAACGAGGATTCTACATTGCCGCCTTCAGGTTTGCCATACCGAATCGTAAATATCTACGACCTCTTCAGCGGCGCGTGCGGCATTAAAACTGGCTCGCACTGTTTCCGCCCCGGCCGCGCCGAGCCTCTCGCGCTTCGCCTTGTCATTGATCAGGTCAATGATAGCGGCGGCCAGTTCGTCAGGATCACTTGGTGCGATCAAGATGCCATTTTTCCCGTCCGTGATTGCCTCCGGGATGGCTCCGATGCGTGTGGCGACAGAGGGTCGGCCGAGCTCCATCGCCTCGATCAGCGATATTGGCAGGCCTTCCTGCAGACTCGCAAGGACAAAAATGTCGGCAGCAGCAACGAGTGTCAAGAGATCATGCCGAGTTGGGCCGATGTCGTCGGGCGTGAGCAGCCGAAATAACTCGCCGAGGCCGTATTCTGCGATCCGTGCCATGGCCGCCGCGTCGGGTATTGATGTCGCGAGCCAGAGAAAAACGTATGCCTGTCCGCTCGCCCGAAGATGCTTTAGACTCTCAAGTACCGTCCAACATCCCTTTCGTTCAATGAATTGTCCGCTCGTCACGATCAGAGGGACAGCGGGTCTGATACCGTACCTGTCACGTGTCGATTGAACCTCCGCGTCTATCTTTCCGACCTCGTCCGGATCGTAGCCAGAATAGGCAACCTCGATCTTGTCAAACATCGCCGAAGTGATGTACGGCCTGACGCCTTTCCTGGCCTCCTCGTTCGACGCGAGCAGTCGGAAACGCGGCCGCCTGCTGAGCAGGTTTCCCTTGACCCACCATACCAGCGACCGTATCTTCCCAACGGGCGGCAGTGCCGTGTGGACCGTCATGAATACGTTCGCCCTCCCCGACAATCGGTAAAGTGAGCGGAACGACTGCCAGAATCCCATGTCGATGTGAACGATCGTGTCCGACAGATCTGGCCGGGCAAGAATTCGATCTGTCAACGCGGTTTCCGAGCGAAACAGAGCCACTCGGCGTCGAAGCCTATCCAAGATGCCGAGCGCATCGACGGCTGAGGGCGCGGGATCGAGGAATTCTAATTCTATCTCGAGATCGTCGAGATAATCGAGCAGCTTACGGTCCGAGTCCGACGGCAGCATTGCCGAGACGGCATACTTTCCTCTTGCCGCTTTCATTAGCGACCGGAAATATATCTGAGCTCCACCCCATTCTCGGTAGTTCCAGACGTATAGTATATTTCGTGCAGAGGAAGCCAAGGTGAGATTATCGCACAGGAAGGATTACGTCCGCGGCGTACGTTTCTGAAAGCGGTGGTTCAGACTGGTTTCGGCCCCATTGTCGCTCGAAATTTCGACCCACGAGATACCTTGCAAAAAAAACAACGAACGCAAGGTAACCCTGAAACATGGATGGTGCACACGCCACCGTTGTATTCAATCTCCGCCGAAGACTGTGCGGATGAAACGGATCGATAAACAATGCACGGAATGCCGCCGCAAAGGATAGCTCTGAAATGTGTTCCGGCTCGTCATTCGGCTTGCAAAAAACTCGTGCCCTTGGCTCGATAAGCAGGGTCCAGCCACGTTTTCGCATTCTGGAAGTGTATTCGGCATCTCCATATTGCGGGAACCTGTCCGCGTCCATCAGTCCTACTTGCCGAATCACCTCGGCGGGAAATAGGGCGCAGTTGCCGACTATCAACTCTACACGAAATGCAGACTGCGGTAGCGTGTCGATCGTCTGTTTCACCCAGTGCCGCAGTCCTCCCCAAGAAAGCTTCCATTTCGGTGCGACCTGAAAAACGCGCTTGCCATCTTCCCAGTCGACTAGGACCGCCCCGACAACGGATCGAGTAACAGACTGCGCTGTTTCCAGAAGGTTCTTTAGAAACGCTGGGTCGAATTCAGAATCGTTATTGATCGCGAGGACAAAATCGGGTTGGTGCCTCATGGCGGCAGCCAAGCCGAGATTCATTCCACCTGTGTACCAAAGACTACCGTTGCCACGCAAAATTTCGACGTGCGGGAACTGTGCCTGGACCGACTCGGCGGTACCGTCTGTCGAGCCGTCATCGACGATGATGATGTGTAGGTCGATCCCTGATAGCTCCGCCTTGGCTAAGCTCCTCAGACAGCCCAAAGTGAGTTCCTTTCGGTTGTGGACGGGTGTGACGACCTCGATGTGGACATTCGCCATGACGTTCAGTGATCGAGTTCCGGGTGCTTTACTAGTTCAACGTCAGCCTGAACCATGAGCCGCACCAGGTCGGTAAATGTGGTAGTCGGTTTCCAGCCAAGGTCATTCTCGGCTTTTGACGCGTCGCCAACAAGGATATCGACCTCGGTTGGGCGGAAGTATGTCGGGTCGACCTCGACAACCTTTGTGCCCGGCGCGAGTTGGCCGGCGGCCATACCGACCGTTGCCTCAAATACCGTCTTATCGATCGCAGCGATCATTCCAACCTCATCAACGCCGGTTCCCGACCAATCGAGCGTAACACCTATGAATGCAAACGATTGGTTAACGAATTCCCTTACGGAATGTGTCTCGCCGGTGGCGAAAACGAAATCATCGGGAACGTCGCTTTGCAGAATCCGCCACATTCCCTCGCAGTACTCGGGTGCGAAGCCCCAATCGCGTTTTGCGTCAAGACAACCGAGGGATACTGACTTTGCCTTACCGAGGGCGATCCGGGCGACCTCGCGAGTGATCTTTCGGGTGACAAACGTCTTTCCGCGGCGAGGCGATTCGTGATTAAAGAGGATGCCGTTCGCCGCAAATGTCCCGTATGCCTCGCGGTGATTGACGATGGTCCAGTAGGCGAAGAGCTTTGCGACTCCGTAGGGCGAACGCGGATAGAACGGCGTCTTTTCGTTTTGTGGTATTTCCTGCACCTTACCGAAAAGCTCGGATGTCGAGGCCTGATAGAAACGGACGTGCCGAAGCCCGGTCTCGCGGATCGCATCTAGAAACCTGAGTGTGCCTAGCCCGTCTACCTGTGCCGTATAATCCGGCAGGTCAAACGAGACTTTCACGTGGCTTTGGGCAGCGAGGTTATAGATCTCGTCGGGGACGATCTTCTCAAGCAGGCGGTTCAGGCTGCTCGTATCGATCAGATCGCCAAAGTGCAGAAAGAGTCTTTTGTTGAGGATCTCAGGATTTCCGTAAAGATGATCGATGCGACCGGTGTTGAACGAGCTCGACCGGCGGATGACGCCGTGGACCTCATAGCCTTTTTCGAGCAAGATCTCGGTCAGATAGCTACCGTCCTGCCCTGTGATGCCGGTGATCAAAGCCTTTCTCATAATAGAAACTAATCGGCCGTTACGCCTAAATCGTCGGCCGCACCCGGATGTTTGCGGTACCAAGCGTAAACGGCGGCCAAGCCGTCTTGGAGTTGAATGTTGTGCGTCCAACCAAGCGAGTGGATACGCCTTACGTCCAGCAGTTTTTGCGGTGTGCCGTCGGGCAGTGTTTCGTCGGTGAGGATGTCGCCTGCAAAGCCGACGATCCTGCCCATCAAATGGGCCAACTCGATGATCCGCACATCGCTGCCTGTCCCGACGTTGAGGTGCGAGATGCCTTTGTTGTAAACATCGAAAGACTCCACCCGTTCGATCGAAAATCGAATCGCGGCTGCCATGTCATCTACGTGCATAAACTCGCGTCGAGGCTGCCCGCTACCCCAGATCGTTACCGTGCCCGCCCCGCCCACTCTTGCCTCATGAAATTTGCGCATGAGCGCCGGTATCACGTGCGATGTCTCAAGATCAAAGTTGTCGTGCGGACCATAAAGATTGGTCGGCATTAGCGAGAAGAAGTTACAGCCATGTTGACGATAATAACTCTCGCATAAGCTGATCCCAGCGATCTTTGCAATAGCATAAGGCTCATTTGTCGGTTCCAGCGGCCCAGAGAGGAGCGCTTCTTCCGGTATCGGCTGCGGAGCAAATTTTGGATAGATACACGAGCTTCCGAGAAGTATGAGTTTCTCAACCTTGTATTCGAACGCTGCGTGGATAACATTCGTCTGGATCATGAGGTTCTGATAGACGAAGTCCGCGCGATACGTATCATTCGCAAGAATGCCGCCGACCTTGGCGGCGGCCAGAACGACGACGTCGGGCCTAGCTTGTTGGAAGAAGTCTCTAACCTGGTTCGGGTCGATGAGGTCGACATCCCCGGACGAAGGCGTCAGCAATTGTGTGTACCCCGTCTTCGTCAAATCGCGCACGACCGCGCTGCCTACGAGGCCGCTGGCCCCGGCAACGAAGATCCTCCGATTCAACATTTTGCCGCTATTGTTCGTCGCCAGAATGATATGTGCTTCGATGATAATAGCTCTGGTAGTAGTAGTAATTGTCCTTGGTGTTGAGGTTGACGTTATTGAGAACAACACCGAAGACCTTTGCCCCTATCTCCTGCAGCAGTTGTCTTGAGCGTTTCACGACTTGCCGCGAGCTCTTGCCTGAGTGGACCACGAGGATCACGCCGTCCACCATGGACGCGACCAGAACGCCATCAGTAAAGGACGCGATCGGCGGTGAATCAACGACTACATGTGTGAACTTCTTCTGCAGCAGCTTGAGCAGCGTCGCCATCTGTTCCGAACCGATAAGCTCGGCCGGATTCGGCGGGATCGGTCCGGACGTGAGCAGATAAAGCTTTGTCCGCTCATCCTGTCGAACCGCATTATCGATCTCCGTATCGCTTAGTTCGCTTGCAAGTAGTGTGCTGAGCCCGATTCCATTCTCAATATTAAAGACATTGTGCAGCCTCGGCCGCCTCATATCTGCGTCAATGATCAGAACCTTTGCACCGGTTTGTGCAAGACTGATGGCCGTATTGGTCGCCGTCGTTGTTTTACCTTCGGAGGGCAGGCTCGACGTGATCAGCAGTGATTTTGGTGCGTGGCCCGCGGTTGAGAGGAGGATCGACGTCCTGAGATGGCGATACGCCTCCGCCAGCGATGAGCGCGGATCGGCTGAGATTAGCAAAGGTGACGTCGGCACATCGTCCTCAGGCTCATTGGCACCGACCAGCAGCAATTTTCGCTTCGGGATCGAATCAATGGTCGGGATCGCCGCCAGTGCCGGCAACTGCAGATAGTTTTCGATCTCTTCAGTCGTCCGAATCGTATCGTCGAGGTATTCGAGAAAAAGGGCGAGCCCCATTCCGAAGAGCGTTGAAAGCAGCAGAGCCGCGGTCACTGTCATTAGTCGACGCGGACCGACGGGAATATCCGACGGTATCGCGATCTCAATCACGCTGATGTTGTTGTCCGAACCCTGAGCAGCGATATCGTTACCGCTCACCTGCTTACGCAAATTGTCGAGAAAGCCCTTATTGGTATCAATATTCTGTTGCAGTAACTTAAGGTTCACCGCCCCGCTGTTCTGACTTTGGGCCTCTTCGTACTGCTTATTAAAGTCAACGCGAAGCTTGTCCTCCTTGTCCTTGGCGCTGAGGTACTTGGTTCGGAGATTATCGAGAAGACTCTTCGTTGTTCGCTGCCGATAGGATTCAAGCTGACCGTTGAACTTTGCGACAGCCTTATCGATCGAATCCTCGTAACTCTTGATCTGGGCATCGATCTCGCGGATCTCCGGCGCCCCTTCCTGAAACTCCTGCAGCTTTTGTGCACGAGTCTGACGTAGGTCAGCGATCTTCTTTAGCGTGTCAGATTGGTAGGCGCGGATGTTGTTCTCCTGCTCCGTTATGAAGCGGGCCATCTGTTCCTCGACCATCGACTTGACCTTGTCAGGCGAGCTGTTCACCGTAAGGAACTGGGCCTCGGCTGTCTTTCGATCATTCTCGGCAACAAGGAGATCCTTGTTGAGCCCGGCGAGCCGCTCGATGACGATGGTTTGTTCGCCGGTTGTCTTGAGAATGCCTTCGCTTTCCGTCAATTCGACGAGTTTCTGCTCATCGTTCTTGATCTCAGACTGTAGCGACGCAATGCGTTCCTGCAGGAAGTCATTCGTCTTACGGCTCGTACCAGAACGCTTTTCCTGATTCTGGTTGGTAAACGTTTCCGCGATACTGTTGACAACATACGCCGCAAGCTCGGGATCGTTGTTCTGGAACGATATCTGGATCAAGCGAGTGTCTTTGACCGTGGCCCGCGATTCGCGGATCGGGTCAAGACCGAGATTCTTCTTGATAACCTCAACAAACGGAGCGATCTTGACCGCGTCTGCGATCTCCTCGGATGTAGCGAGATTCGATTCAGAAAGCTCAGGAGCGTCTGCTTTTGGCTTGTCCTCTGTTGCTAGGCCCAGCGAGCGCAAGGCCGAGTGCCACGCAGAGGTTGTCCCTTCAGCCTTAAGTTTCTGAAATTCCGGGTTCTCGTCGAGGCTGTGCTCCTTTATTACCCGACGCAGCAGACCGTCACTATAAAGGAGCTGCAGCTGCGTATTGAAGTAAGCCGGGTCCGATGTCAGCACCGGTCGCTGACGGTCACTGGTAAGCAATTCCGGATTGGTCTGTTCGAGATCAACCTGCACGACCGCCCTCGCGGAATAGACATTTGGCTTTCGGGCCATATAGATCGCTGTCAGCGTCGTGATCAGTACCGCGATGCCGACAACGAGCCATAGTCTTTTTCTAATTGCCCTCCAGTATTCGAGCAACTGAAGTCCCTCGCCTGGTGCCTCGCGATATGACGGATATCGACCCGTCTGAACAGACGAATCGAGAACCCGCTCCAGTTCAGCAGTGTCATTCAGCGACGGTCGAATTAACTCGCGAGATTCCTTCATCTTAGAGCGTTATGGCAAAAACAAACTACGGGATTCGATAGGCGGCAGATGGAAGGGCCGTCTTTATCGATCTGGCGATTCCATTGAGGATCGCCCGGGCCTTATCCTGAGAGATCGCGACAATATCGTTCGGCTCAAGGTAAGGATCCCTAGCCTTTCCTTTATCGATATCGTTCAGGTCGAATACCAGTTCCTTTCTCTCCAGGTCTCCCGGAGACTGCCGGAGGATCCTGATCTTGTCCTTCTGTGCCGCTGGTTTCAACCCTTCCGCCGAAACGATGGCCTGAGTCAGCGTGATAGGTTCACGGACTCGGTATGAGCCTTGCTTATTCACGTTCCCGTAAACGTAGATCACGTCCGCGTCGAGGATCGAGACAACGTCGCCAGGCTGCATCCAGAATGTCTGTCGCCCTTCCTGAACGTCCCGGATCTTAAAATCAACGACGGCGATCTGTTCATTCTCACCGGCTGTGCCGGAGGCCTTACAACTCGAATTGCTGCCTGTGCGAGCAACGAGCAATCGCGTGCCGGCCTCCTTATTGGGCCCGCCCGCCTGGGCCAATATCTCAAGGAGGTGCACACGCCGGTTGACGTAATAGGTGCCGGGCCGCTCTACCGCGCCAATGACCGAGATCGATTGCGATCGTTGTTCAGCGACGCCAACCTTCACGCGCGGCTCCCGCAAATACTTCTCTTTGTATGCGTTCTCGATGTCCATCGCGAGTTCTGTCTCGGTTTTACAAACCGCGACGATTGGCTTTTCGAGGCGGAAGAGCAAGATCGTGCCGTTTGGGCTGACGGGAAAGCGACCGCTAAGGTCGGCATGGCGGAATACCTGAATATCTAAAATGTCTTGCAGTCCGATCCGGTACCTCTCGTCACGCCCGTTCATCGAGGTTGTATCCTGCTGCTCGGAGGATTCGGGTTGCGAAACCGGAGTAGTCACCGTCTGAGCGTCAACGATCACGACGCTGCTCGACGTGGCACATGCGATAAGGAAGATAAGTAATGCTCTCTTCATAAAAACGATCGGACCAAACCTTCCAAGCCGGTCTTTGATGGCACTGTCGCTCAGCAAACGAATATATTACCAGATGGTCGTGTGCTTTGAAACAGTAAGTTTTGAAAGTTCGGGCCTTTTGGCTAAACTTGCTTGTATAAGCTAAATGGATAATGCCACGCCGATGCTTCGGCAGTATCTCGAGATCAAAAAGCTGTATCCCGGAACGATCCTGTTCTTCCGGCTTGGCGATTTTTATGAGATGTTCAATGAGGACGCCATCGTTGGCTCCCGTGAGCTTGAGATAACCCTCACGGCCCGGCAAAAGGACTCTCCGAATCCAATACCCATGTGCGGGGTTCCGCACCACGCCGCCGCCTCGTATATTGCCCGCCTCGTAAAGAAAGGGTACCGAGTCGCGATCTGTGACCAGACGGAAACGCCCGGGAAAGGTACAAAACTCGTAAAACGCGAGGTCGTCCGCGTGGTCACTCCGGGGACTGCGATCGATCCGCAGCTTGTCGGATCCAAGGAACCTGTCTATCTTGCCGGGATCACCGGCCGTGGCGAGACATATGGCGTGGCCTTTCTCGAAACGTCGTCCGGGCAGTTCACGGCAACCGAACACTCTGGGAACGGTGCCTGGCAGAAGGCCTGTGAGGAATTAGACGCTTTCGGTCCCCGGGAATTGCTATTTCCAACATCGCTCCATCAACAGGTCACAGAAGTCTATGACGAATTGGGTAGTGGCCGTGGGCTCTTCGAGGAAAGCCGTCCGACAGTGGCAAGCCGCGTACCGTTCACCCTGACCGAGCGGCCCGGAGATGACTTTGACTCGAAAGTCGGAGAGGAGGCGTTAAAGCACCACTTGCAGGTAGGATCGTTGTCAGCCTTTGGTTTCGATGGGCATTCTCAGGCTGTTGGAGCAGCGGGAGCGTGTCTGAGATACGCACAGGCGACACAAAGGGCCGGAGCGGGCCATATCTCGGAAATCACCTATTTCGAGACAAGCGACTTCATGGTTCTAGATGCGATCACGCTGAGGAATCTCGATATTTTCGAATGTCGCGGCGAGAAATCGAAGAATACTCTGTTTGGCGTTTTGGACGAGACCGTCACCGGTATGGGATCCAGGTTGTTACGAGAATGGCTGAGGCGTCCCTCGCTAAAGCAAACCGAGATCCAGACAAGGCTTGCGGCGGTCAGCGAGCTTTCTGACACGATATTTCGGGAGAAGCTTCGGTTGCTGATGAAGGATGTTAGCGACCTGGAACGCCTGATAGGCCGGCTCAATCTCGGGACGGCGACACCGCGCGACCTCGTCGCGTTACGGCGTTCGGTCGGACAGGTCCCGAAAGTAAACGCTGAGCTTTCAGATGTTAGATCGCTGCTGCTGCAGGTGCTGTCCGAGAATATCTTCGAACTGCCCGAGCTTTCGGACCTGATCGATCGGGCGATCGTTGATGAACCGCCTGTACACCTAAGCGAGGGTGGAGTCATTCGAAGCGGCTACCATCCGGAGCTCGACGAGATAAGGACGGTCTCGGTCTCGGCCAAGCAGACGATCGCAGCCTTTGAGGATCAGGAGCGAGAACGGACGCAGATTGGAAACCTGAGGATCCGGTTTAACAACGTCTTTGGCTACTATATCGAGGTATCAAAGGCGAATAGCACGCGTGTCCCCGACGATTACGAAAGGCGACAAACCCTCGCGAATGCCGAGCGTTACACGACACAACAGCTTAAGGAATGGGAGCATAAGATACTTGGGGCGGACGAGCGGATCACGCAACTCGAAGCTGAGTTGTTTCAAGTGGTGCGCAATCGCGTCTGCGAAGAGACGCGCAAGCTGCAATCCACAGCGCGGGCGTTGGCGACACTCGACGCTTTGTGCTCCCTCGCAGAGACAGCCGCGAAGCACAATTATGTCGCGCCAGAGCTTTACGAAGGGGATGCGATCGAGATCAAGTCCGGCCGGCATCCTGTTGTCGAAGTTTCACTCGGCGGCTCCTTCATTCCGAATGATCTTCGGATGAATAATTCGACTGATAGGCTTCTGATCATCACCGGCGCTAATATGGGTGGCAAGTCTACCATACTGCGCCAGATCGCATTGATCCAGATAATGGCCCAGATCGGATCGTTCGTTCCCGCAGCCTCGGCGCGGTTGCCCATTGTTGATCGGATATGGACACGTGTTGGGGCATCGGATGACCTCGCGTCAGGAAGATCGACCTTTATGGTCGAAATGACAGAGACCGCGGCCATCCTTTACGGGGCTACTGCGAGGAGCTTGGTACTGCTCGACGAGATCGGTCGCGGAACGTCGACCTTCGACGGTCTTTCTATCGCCTGGGCGGTCGCCGAGCATCTGCACAACTCACCTGAGCATGCGGCGAAAACACTCTTTGCGACGCATTACCACGAACTGACCGAGCTAGCCGAGATGCTGCCGGGCGCTAAGAACTATCAGATCACTGCGACCGAGGAGGACGGCGATGTACTGTTCCTGCACAAGCTACAGCCTGGCAAGGCGTCAAAATCCTATGGCATTGCGGTCGCGAAACTCGCAGGGCTACCCGCAGACGTAGTCATGCGAGCGAAAGAAGTTCTCGCAAAGCTCGAAAGGTATGAGCTTGCCGTTTTTGCTGACGAAAGGCCGACGGGTCTCGCTCGGGCGGCTGCCGGGCATGCCGCGTCGCAATATTCCCTGTTTGCTATCAGCAATGAATCCACGATCGAAGAACTCCGCCAACTTGAGGTCGCGACACTCAGTCCGGACGAATCGAAAGCATTGCTCACGAAGATCAAGGAGCGCATCGTATAAGGTGACCGACCGACGTACATTCCTCAGAACCTCACTCTTCGGCGCTCCGTTTCTATCGCTAGTCGTTGACGCCGCTGCCGAGAGCGGTGCCAAACCTGTAATTGTCTCAACTTGGGACAGCGGGATACGTGCTAATGCCGCCGGCTGGCCCACGCTTTCTTTGGGCGGCAGGGCGTTGGACGCCGTCGAGAAGGCGGGGATCGCCATCGAGGACGAACCGAGTTGCTGCGTCGGTTTGGCGGCCCTACCGGACCGCGATGGTTTTGTCACCCTTGACGCATGCATTATGGATGAGAGTGCGAACATCGGTGCTGTCTCTTTCCTCGAACGGATCAAACATCCGATATCGGTCGCCCGCGCAGTGATGGAAAAGACACCGCATGTGCTGCTGTCGGGCGAAGGAGCTCTTAAGTTCGCCCTCGAGCAGGGTTTCAAGCTGGAATCGGGGGTGCTTTCCGATGAATCTCAGAAGGCCTGGAAAGAATGGTTAAAGAAGAGCAACTACGAACCGCAGATAAATGTCGAGAACACCCGGTCAACGGGACGCAAGGTGACAAAACCACCCTACTTCTTTGAGGATGGTTCGCCTAATCACGATACGATGGGGACGCTCGCGATGGATATGAGGGGCAACCTCGCGGGTATGGTCACGACGAGTGGAATGGCGTTCAAGATGCGTGGGCGCGTCGGCGATTCGCCGATAATCGGTGCCGGGCTTTTTGTCGATAACAAGGTCGGCGCGGCGACTAGCTCCGGTATCGGCGAAGAGGTCATCCGCATCTGCGGAACTCATACGGTCGTTGAGCAAATGCGGCTTGGTTTGACTCCCGAGTTGGCCTGTCGTCGGGCTGTAATGCGCATTGTTGAGCATGATCGGGTGAAAGCGCAGAGTCTACAGGTCGGATTTGTCGCGATCTCAAAGGCCGGTATGATCGGGGCCTTTTCCATCCAGAAGGGCTTTAGCTATTCCGTCACGAGCGCCAATATCAACAAGACGTTCGCTGCTCACAGCTATTTCAATTAGTCCTTACGATGCTGCCATCACTGGAATCACTATCTTTAGAGCAGAAGATCGGCCAGCTATTTTTTGTTGGCATTTCCGGACCAGAACTGGACGCATCGGCCCGCAGCCTGTTGAGCGAAGTTCCGGCGGGCGGCATTTGCCTCTTTTCACGCAACATCCGTGATGGGCTTGGGTGCCGCGAACTCCTTGATGCCCTTCGCGGCTTCTTGCCCACGGTGCCGCTTCTAAGCGTCGACCAGGAAGGTGGCCGCGTAGATCGCCTGCGTCGGATCATGTTGCCAATGCCGGCTGCCGCCCGGCTTCGGAACGAAGAGGATGCCCGCGTCCTCGCGCGCATCATTTCAGAATCGTTGCGGATACTTGGGTTCAACATGAATTTTGCACCGGTCGTAGATGTGATCGACAAGTCTCGGGCGGCGAACAACAATGGGCTTTTCTCGCGTGGATTCGGTGCGTCGAGCGCGGATGTCGTGCGGATGGCCGGGACTTTTCTCGATGTACTGCAAGGCAACGGGATAATCGGTTGCCTGAAGCATTTTCCCGGACTGGGTGCATCGGTAGTGGATTCGCATGAGGAACTTCCGTTGGTCGAGATCGATGACGACACTATGCGATGCGTAGATCTGGCCCCGTATGTCCAGATACCTGACATCCGAGCGGTTATGGTCGCTCATGCGGCGTATCCGCAAAGCCGTTTGCAGGAGGCTGGTGAAAGTGGGAAACTCTTACCTGCATCTCTCAGTCATAAGGTCCTTACGGGCCTGTTGAGAGATGAGTTAGGCTTTCAAGGCCTCGTAATCACCGATGACCTCGAGATGGGAGCGATTGTCCGCAATTTCGGTATAGGTGAGGCCTGCGTGCTGGCGCTTGATGCCGGCTGTGACATGCTCGCGATCTGTGCCGACGCGGATGCAATCAGGCGAGGTTTCGCAGCGGTTTGCGCCGCCGTCAACGAGGGGCGAATATCAGATGAACGCATCCATCGATCCCTAGCGAGGATCGCACGGATCAAAAGGATGCTTGCACCGTCGCCGGAGTTCGATCTCGAACGGCTTGACGAACTCTGCCATGAGATCACTACGTTGGAGGCGAAGCTGTCAATCACACCTGGGGAGAAATGACGAATCTGCGTAAAACCGTATTTTGGATGTTGCTGTTGGTGTTGTGTGTAGCGTCGGCAACGTGCCGCCGAAAGAATTCAGGATTCGTGACGGTTGCCATCCCTGAGAAATTCACGACACTCGATACGCTGACGACGACCCAGTCCGATTCGGCATCTGAGCGCATAAAGAACCTAATGCTCAATACGCTGGTTCGCAAGGATGAGAAGTTTGATTATGTTGGCGAACTTGCTAGCGACATCACAACATCGCCTGACGGCCTGACGTTGACCTTTACGTTGCGGGATGGAGTTAAATTCCATAATGGAAAGGTGCTGAGTTCGGCCGACGTCAAATATACCTTCGACGAGTTATTCAAAGCCGACGGAAACAAGGCGAAGGCCTTTTACGATACGGTTCCCGCGGACGATGCGAAAATGGGCAAGCTAGCAGCTCCCGTTGAGGGATCTGACGCAAATACTACCCCAAAGGCCGAGCCCAAGACGAAGTCGGTACCGCACATTACCTCGATCACGACACCCGACGAGAGAACGGTCGTATTTGTCATAGCCAAACCGGGCCTGCGGACACAGTTGTTGGCGAACCTGGTTGCCGTCCCTATCATCCCGGAGGGCACTGTCGGACAGCAGAAGGATAGCCCCGTTGGAAGCGGCCCCTTCAAATTCGTCCGGCTTGATGCATCTCAAGGCGTCCTTGAACTCGAGGCATTCCCGGACTACTGGGAAGGAGCTCCAAAGATCAAGGAACTAAGGGTCAAATCGATTACCGATGCGACCGCCCTGACCGCCGAACTCCAAACGGGCGAGGTTGATATCGCTCCGAATCCAACGAACCTTCCGCCCGACATCCTGAAATCCATTCAGAGTGCCGGACAACTCAACCTTCTTCAAACTGACGGATCGAACATTCAGTACCTCGTTTTCAATGTATCCTCGGGCCCGTTGGCGAATGTTAAGGTCCGGCAGGCGATCGGCTATGCTCTCGATAGAGAAAAGATCGTTAAAGAACTGCTTTCGGATCAGGCGAGAACCGCTTCGTCGATCCTTCCGGCTCAATCTTGGGCTTTTGCACCCGGAAAAGAATATTCTCATGATCCGGCCAAGGCCCGACAACTTTTGCTGGAAGCCGGCTACAAGAATGAGCCGATAGTATTTAAGTTTAGGGCAAACAGCGCCGCCGTGTCTCAGTATGCTCAGGCCATCCAGAGTTCGCTAAACGATGTGGGCCTCAACATTCAAATCGAGACTCTCGACGGACCAACTATCCTCCAGCACCTTAGACAGGGCCAGTTCCAAATGTACACAGGCATTTGGATAGGTGGCAATCAGGACCCGATATTTCTGCGCGACCTCTTTAGCTCGACGAAGATACCGAGCACTACCGTTTCGTGCTGCAACCGAAGCAGATACTCCAATGCTGAGGTTGATAAGCTTGTCGAAGATGCCCTCAACGCCACCGACAAGGGCGTCGCGAAACAACTCTATGCCCGCGCGTGGGACATTGTATCGAACGATTTGCCGCTGATCCCGCTCTGGTATCCAGCTAATATTGTCGTGTCGAATAAGCGCATAGCCAACGTCCAGATCAGTCCCAGCGGCGACTGGACGTTTCTAAAGGACATTACCGTTTCGCCCTAGTTGTTCGGGCGCGAACCGGCTTGACAATTCAGTGCCAGACGGTAGAATTATCATTTGCCGCGGGAGTAGCTCAGTGGTAGAGCGCGACCTTGCCAAGGTCGAAGTCGCGAGTTCGACCCTCGTCTCCCGCTCCAGTTTGTAGGGGCCAAGGCTGAAGGATAAAGGCTTGATCGTGCCTTTCTTCTTTAGCCTTTCTCCTTTATCCTTCCGTTCATGGCGGCGTAGCCAAGTGGTAAGGCAGAGGTCTGCAAAACCTTTATTCATCGGTTCGATTCCGATCGCCGCCTCCAACTCAAATCTAAAGAAGAACGTATTTATCCGCCAGATGCGAGTTCCAATGTAGTTCTGCCCATGCTCTCATCCAGGTAGGGGTCATTATATGGGATCAGTCTGTCCGGATGCAGATTCCTGATAAGGAAGCTCACAAAAAGTGCCGTGAAGCCAAGTAAGACCGCGATGTCGACCCAGCCTATCATTGGACTGCCAAATATGGGCGGAAAGATCATCACGTAGAGGTCTATCCAGTGTCCCAAAAGGACGATGCAACAGGCCGCCAGCATCCATCTTGTGTTCATCTTTACTTGGCGCGGGAGGAGCATTACAAACGGAATAACCCAATTAAGGAAGAGGTTCACGAGAAAGACAGCCATCCACCCGTTTGACGAGGTACGCCGATAGTAGTAGATCGTTTCTTCTGGTAAGTTCGCATAGTAGATCAGCAAATACTGAGAGATCCAGATATAGGCCCAGAATGTAGCAAACCCCAAAACGAGTTGTCCCAGTTTGTGCAGATGGCTGTCTCCAACAGCCGCCAAATAGCCTCGCTGTTTTAGGAGGATGACGATGACTGTAATCGCAGCAACGCTGCTCGTAAGGGTGCCGGCGATCACGTAGAACGCGAAGATCGTACTGTAGAACAGGGGCTCGATTGACATGATCCAGTCAAACGATGCGAGGGAGAACGTAATGCCAAAAATGACAATAAAGATCGACGAATAGATCTTTCGCTTTCTTGTATGAGCCAGATTGCCGTCGATATCCTGCTGCGATGACGTTCTACGGATCAAGTAGATCAGGCCAGACCAGATTGCCAGGAATAGGATCATTCGAATGAAAAAGAATGGCACACTTAGCCAAGCGTGCTTGAAGCCGAGTTCGAGGCCAGCCTCGTGTGCCGCGGTGACCGGACGCGTCCATTCGTAGATCGCACTTCGGCCGAAGAACACAAGCAACATACTGACCGCGCCGATCGGCACATAGGCCATCATCGCTTCCGGTACCCGGCGCAGAGCGGTTGCCCAACCAGCATTCGATACTGCATTGATCGTGACAAAGAGGGCGGCGCCGAGAGCGAGCGTTAGAACAAAAAATGCATTTTGCAGGAAACTGAACCAGAAACGCTCACCCGAGAGGAAACCCAACGTGCCGCCGACCAAACCAATGAGCAGAATTACGAGGAGGATGTTCTGTTCCCGTTTATCAAGAAATGCATTCTTCGCCATAGTTCACTTTCCTTGCAGACTTCGAATAAAAAGAATCACTTTCCAACGGTCTTCTGCCGATACTTGGGCCGCATGCGGCGGCATGTTGTTCCTTCCTAGCGTGATAATGTGAAACATCGTCCCGTCGGCCAACGCCTTGGAGGCGTCGGTTTGGTAGGAAGGTGGATTTGGGTACTTTGGAATGACGGACCCGTCGCCCGCGCCCGACGAACCGTGACAGACGGAGCAGGTGTTCGTGTAGATGTACCGTCCCCGTTCAAGATTTTCCTGAGTTGGCTGAAAGGGATTGACCAGTTCCCTTCCGGCCCGCAAGGCTTCTTCTGGGGTCGCTTGGTAGTGAAATGGCATAAATTCGCGCGGCACAGTTCCCTCTACCGGCGGCTGCAAAGTCATCCCATTCGGCAAGACGGGATTTACTGTTTGTGACAGGTACGCAGGAGAATACTGCATTTGTGTAGGGATCTCGCGATTGCGCCTTGTGATGTCACGACGCAATACGATCATTCCACCGATCACGACCACCGGCAGAAGGATGAACAAGATCACGGTCAAGGATTTCTTCATACAAACCTATCACCTTCCATTACATTAATAGCGTGATACTTAGTAAACAGACGCGCTGCCTTCTCGGCGTCGAACGAGGCATCCTCCTGTCTTAGGACCAATACGAACCGATCGTCCGTTACGCGTTCAAATATCTGCTTCTTGCTGAAGATCCATAGCCGATTCAGCATGAAGAGAACGCCGATCGAGATCAGGCCGGAGAAAAGGACCGTGAGTTCGAACATGACCGGAACAAAGAGCGGAAATGAGTTGAAGGGCTTGCCCCCGACATTGAGAGGCCAGTCATAGGCGGAGGTCCATACCTGCAGAAGAATCGCCGAGATCAACCCCAGCGCACCGGCTATAAAGGCTATCCACCCTAATCGCGAGCGTTTCAACCCAACCGCCCTGTCCATTCCGTGGATTGGGTACGGTGTAAAGACATCCTGTATGACAAAGCCTCGAAGTCGAGCCTCTGCCGCGATCCCCATTAGATCGTTCTCGTTGTCGAAAAAGGCTGCAGCATAACGCACAGTCTTTTCGCCCGGTTCAGTCGCGCGCATAATGCAATACCCCCTTGACCTCGTTGATAGAAATAGCGGGAAATAGCCTTAAGAAGATCAGGAATGCCGTAAAGAACAACCCGAAACTTCCGACCAAAAGGCCGACGTCCGTCAATGTAGGTATGAACATAGCCCAACTCGATGGTAGATAATCTCTGTGCAGGCTCGTAACGATGATGACGAAGCGTTCAAACCACATTCCGACATTCACAAGAATACACAGCATCAATATCAGCGGGATCCTTGTCCGGAAGGCCTTGAGCCAAAAGAGCTGCGGTATAAGCGCGTTGCAGCTAAACATCACCCAGTAGGCCCATGCGTAGGGTCCAAGCATGCGGTTAACAATCACCGCAATTTCATTCGGATTGCCACTGTAGAACCCGGTAAAAAGTTCTGTCAGGTACGACAAGCCTACGATCGAGCCGGTCAACAGCGTGATCTTGCACATGTTATCCAGGTGCTGGATAGTGATGTACGCTTCAAGGCGCATGACCTTTCTTACCGGGATAAGCAGCGTTGTGACCATCGCAAAGCCTGAAAAGACCGCGCCTGCGACAAAATAGGGCGGAAAGATCGTGGAATGCCAGCCCGGTACAAGCGAGGTTGCAAAGTCAAAACTGACAATGCTGTGGACGGAAAGCACCAGTGGCGTCGCAAGTGCGGCGAGCACGCCATACACCGTCTCATACCGTGACCATGTCCGGTTCGAACCGTTCCACCCCAAACTCAGGATCGTGTAAAAGGTTTTTCGCAGCTTACCTTTTGCTCGGTCTCGCGCTGTCGCCAGATCAGGCACTAGTCCCAGATACCAGAAAACGAGCGAGATCGTAAAGTAGGTAGAAATGGCAAAGAAATCCCAAAGCAGCGGCGAACGAAAATTCACCCAGAGT